>NZ_JBFUKJ010000177.1:0-500 GCF_056400905.1 Cellulomonas sp. P4_H12 | reverse complement strand
GGCCAGAACAAGGTCGTTCTTCGTGTGAAAATGCTGGTAGAGCGTTGCCTTGGCCACGCCCGACTTTGCGATTATCTCGTTGATGCCGACATCGCGAATACCCCGTCTGGCGAACAGACGGTAGGCCGTGGTGAGGATGCGCTCGCGCGCGCCACCCGACCGAATCGGCGGGGATTCGAGCAGCCCGATCACAAGGTCCAGGGTACCCAAAATCAGCGGTGTACAGACATGTCTGGGCGTGCTACAACAGAGGAGGTTGAGAGCACAGCCGAACAGGTCCCACGCGACGTGATTGGCCGAGATGCGATCCCCGTCTCGCCGCAAATCGGCTTCTGGCCAGTGCGGGTCATCCGGAGCATGTGGACCGAAACTTCACGTTGTCAATGGAGGTTCGTCATGCCCGCTTCTACCACTCTCGTAGGCCGACTCATGGCCCCTCGCCCGGATCGCCCGGCGTACCGTCCGCTGGATCGCGGCGGTCGTTGTCATACTGTGGTGGT
>NZ_JBFUKJ010000176.1:0-500 GCF_056400905.1 Cellulomonas sp. P4_H12 | reverse complement strand
GCGGCGGCCGCCGCCATCCCGAGCTGCCGGGTGGTGACCATCGAGGTGGGGCACAGCGTGCACCGCGACCGGCCGAACCAGTTCGAGGCCGTGGTCGCGGAGTTCCTCGCCGGCGAGTGAACAGCCCGCGTCACCAGCCCGCGCTGAAGGAGTACCAGGGCCCGCGCAGGTGCCACACCCGCACGCCCTCGCCGACCGGGTCGGGCGTGGTGGGCTCCCCGTTCGGCAGGTAGGCCACGCCGTCGTCGTTCAGGAAGCCGCTGGCGGGGATGACGAAGTAGACGTTGTCGCCGTGCGTGCGTACGCCACCGACGTCGTAGCTGCCGATCCGGCGCCCCCGTCCGGAGTCGGTGCCGGCCCGGACCTCGTCGACGGCGGCCGCGAAGTCGCCCGCTGCGAGGGACCACCGCGCCTGCAGCGGCGCGTCGAACACCGCCAGTGCGGCGCTGACCACCGCGACGGCCGGCACCGCGAGCAGCCAGGCGGACCAGGTCTTGGTC
>NZ_JBFUKJ010000175.1:0-500 GCF_056400905.1 Cellulomonas sp. P4_H12 | reverse complement strand
AAGCTGGTGTTCAACCGGTTCTGGCGGTCCGACCCGTCTCGGGTGCGCCGCTCCGGGGGCACCGGACTCGGCCTGGCGATCAGCGTCGAGGACGCGCGGCTGCACGACGGTCGGCTCGAGGCGTGGGGCGAGCCGGGGGAGGGTGCCTGCTTCCGCTTCACCCTGCCGCTGGTGCGCGGGCACAAGATCACCAGCAGTCCGTTGCCGTTGCGGCCGCCGAGCGTCAAGCACGTCCAGGGCCGCCCGCTGCCCGGCGCGGAACGCCCGCACAGCGGGCACGCCGATCCCTCCGGTGAGGCCCTCGATCCCGACCAGGCCTCCAGCGTGCCGGTCCTGCGGGAGCGGCGGCCGTGACGGGCGAGCGCCGGCGCGGTCGCGGGCGGATCTCGCTGACGGCCGCGTTGCTGGCCGTCGCCGTAGTGGTCGGCGGTTGCGCGAGTCTGCCGGAGTCGTCGTCGCCGCAGGCGATCGGCACCATCACCCGTGAGCCGGTGGTCGTC
>NZ_JBFUKJ010000174.1:0-502 GCF_056400905.1 Cellulomonas sp. P4_H12 | reverse complement strand
AGGTAGAAGGACATGTTCGTTCGTCGAGTTACGGCTAGTGCGCTGACCATTGCGGCTCTCGCGGGAGGGATCGGAATCCTCACCGCCCCAACCGCGGCAACCAGGCCGCGGCAATGCGCAGCGTTGATCTCACAGGTGCGACGCTCTTACGACGCCGCGACGGTCAATGAAGCCGTGTACGGGGCGAATGCTCCACAGACCGTCTCCGCCTGGCAACAGTACGGCGCTGCAGCCGATGCGGCCGCTACGTCCGGCTGCTATTGACCAGGGCGAGCAGTACCACCGCAAGTTGGGCCGTCGGGTCTCGGAACTGATCCGGGCCCACGCCTCGTAGTTTGATTCCACGATCGCCTCAGGGGTCCGAGGAACAGGACCTGCTCGGAGCCCATACCTGTTGGAGTGCGCAATGGTGTCCTCATACAGCTACAGACTTCTCCAGATCGCGCTTGTCGTCTTTGGCGCGGTGATGCTTCTTCTCTATCCGCTCGCTGTGGTGTGGCCG
>NZ_JBFUKJ010000173.1:0-504 GCF_056400905.1 Cellulomonas sp. P4_H12 | reverse complement strand
ATAGGCTCCGGCGCAACGCCGACCGAACCGGCTGGACAACCGCCGCTCTACGGTGCGCGGCATGACGCAGTTCTCCGCGCAGGAACTCATCGACAGCGGTGCCCGGGTGATCTGCCCGCACTGCAACTGGCTCGTCTCCAGCACCGGTGGACGCTGCAGCAAGTGCAGCAAGCCGACCACCGCAGTCGTCGCCAMCGCRCCGCGGGCCACCGCCGCCCGGCAGAAGCGGCGACCGCCGGCCAGCAAGACCACCACCGCCGCCGGCAACTGCGGCGACGCTGTCCTCACCGACACCGCGCTCGGCGGCATGGCCACCCGGACCGACCGCACCATTTGGCTTGTCGTGCACGGCGACCCGAAGTCCCAAGGCTCGATGGTCGCCGTCGCCGCCGGCCGGGTGAAAGCATCCGACCCGACGATGTACGCCTGGCGCGACAACATCACCGGCGAAGCGCACCGCGAGCTCGGCATGCAGTGGCGACCGATCGACGGGCCCGCCCTGAT
>NZ_JBFUKJ010000172.1:0-505 GCF_056400905.1 Cellulomonas sp. P4_H12 | reverse complement strand
GACGTGGGCCCAGTAGCGGGTCAGCATCACCCGCAACTCGCGCAGCACCGACGGCACCGTCGACAGCGCGGACACGCCGGTGACCTGCTCGACGTGGGCGCCGAGGAGCCCCCGCAGCATCCAGGCCAGCTCGTCCGCGGTGACCCGCGGATCGGTACGCATCCGCCAGTCCTGCAACAACTTCGAGTGCTCACCGCTGCCCGTGAACAACCCGAGCGCGATGTTGGTGTTGCGGACGTCGACGGTCAGCAGCACGGCTACACCAGCGCCGGGTTGTTCTCGAGCGTGGACAGCATCCGGGGGGTGATCAGTCCGGATCCCTCGGGGGCGTGTGCCGGGTCGCTGCCGAGCTCGACCTGCCGGTTGTCGGCGTCGACGAAGACCACCCGCGGCGCGTAGTCACGGCATTCCTGCTCGTTCATCACGCCGTAGGCAATCAGGATGACCAGGTCGCCAGGCTTGACCAGATGCGCTGCGGCACCGTTGATCCCGATCACGCCGGTGC
>NZ_JBFUKJ010000171.1:0-505 GCF_056400905.1 Cellulomonas sp. P4_H12 | reverse complement strand
GCACCTACCTGGCCGAGGCGGGCCGTCGGCGCACCCATGCCGACGCCTGGCGTGCCACGGTGCACGCCACCAAGGCGGTGGGACTGTCGATGCTGGTGGAACTGCTCGGCGCCCTGGTCGCGGCCGGAATCTGGTTCGGCGCAGTCCTTCTCGCCTAGCTGTGGGCCGCTCTCAGCTGGGGGACGGGTCGGTCAGCCGGTACCAGGCGCGGGCGTTGCCGCTGAGCACGGCGTCCAGGTCGTCGCCGACTGCCTCGGTCACCAGGTCCAGGTCCGCGGCCTCGAAGGCCCGTCGCGCCCGGGTCCCGGGGAGGTCCGTACCGAACATCAGCGCCGACGGGTTCACCGCGTGCAGGCGGCGCAGGGCGTCGCCGACGTCGTCGATGGTGGCCCGGCCGAACCCGGTGGCCTTGACCTTCGCGCCCCGGTCCACCAGGTCCAGCAGGTACGGCAGCCCGCGGGTGGACATGCCCAGATGGTCGATGCTCACCGCGGGGAGCTTCTTG
>NZ_JBFUKJ010000170.1:0-506 GCF_056400905.1 Cellulomonas sp. P4_H12 | reverse complement strand
TCACCAGCCTGCACCGGTGGACGATCGGGATCGGCCTGGGCGCGGTGGTCGTGGCGGCCGCGCTGGGCTGGTTGTTCGCCGGGGTCGCAATCGCGCCGCTGCGCCGGCTGGCCGAGCAGACGCGCCGACTGGGCCTGGACCCCTCGGCGCCGCCGCCGCGCGTGTCGGGGGCCATCGAGGCCGAGGAGCTGGCCGCGGCGCTGCGGACGCTGCTCGACGCCAATGCGGCCGAACGGGCCCGGACCGCGTCGGCGCTGGCGACGGCCCGCGACTTCGCCGCGGCGTCCGCCCACGAGCTGCGCACCCCACTGACGGCGATGCGGACGAACCTCGAGGTGGCCACGACGCTGGACCTGCCGGCGGCCACCCGCGCGGAGATCCTCTCCGACGCGCTGCGCACCGAACGGCGGGTGGAGGCCACCCTGCACGCGCTGGAGAGGCTGGCGGCGGGAGAACTGTCGTCCGAGGCGGACTTCGTGCCGGTCGACCTGTCCGAGCTGCTCGAC
>NZ_JBFUKJ010000169.1:0-506 GCF_056400905.1 Cellulomonas sp. P4_H12 | reverse complement strand
CGGCAAGAACACCGTCGAGTGCATGCAGTCCGGGGCGATCTTCGGGTTCGCCGGCCTGGTCGACGGGTTGGTGCGCCGGGTGCGGGCCGAACTGCCGGCCTTCGCGGGTGACGACGTCACGGTCATTGCGACCGGGGACAGTGCGCCGTTGGTGATGCCGGAGTCGGAGACGATCGCACACCTCGAACGTGACCTCGCCCTGGAGGGGCTCCGAATCGTCTACGAGCGCAACCAGGCTCGCAACGCGGCCCGGCGGCCGCCGGTCGCCTGAGCGCTGAGGTCCCGGAGTACAGGGGTTCCGGAGTGCAGGGGTTCCGGGATCGGGGATTCTGTGCCACACTGGTCGGCGTGAATTACCGCATGGTCACCCAGGAGTGTTGTCGAGGCTGAACGCAGCCCCGATCAATTCCTCATTCCTGGAGTCTCTGCCATGCCTTCCACATCTGTGGTCTCTTCTCTGAACCCATTTTCTTCGAACCCCCGGTCCTCGCGGAACCCGGTCGCCC
>NZ_JBFUKJ010000168.1:0-506 GCF_056400905.1 Cellulomonas sp. P4_H12 | reverse complement strand
TCGAGCAGCAGGCCGACGGCATCGACCTGGCCATCCTCACCCCGCTGCGGTTCGGCATCGGCTACGGTCTCCCCCACCCGGACACCGCCCCGCTGGTGCGCGACGGCCGGGTGTGCTGGTGGGCCGGCTTCGGCGGGTCGATGCTCGTCAACGACCTCGACAACCGGCTCACCTTCGCCTACACGATGAACAAGATGGCGCCGGGGCTGATCGGCTCCGACCGCAGCGACGCCTACCTGCACGCCACCAACGACGCCGTTCACGCGGCACGGAAAGAGGTTTCCCGGTGACCAATTCTGTTGACCCCCAGGCATACATCGCCTCCGTGATGGCGGGCCTCACCGGCCCGGGCGGGCGGTTCGAACTCGGCGTAGAGAACGTGCTCGGTGCCGACATCCCGATCATGAAGAACCGCGACCGTGCCCTCGGCGACGTGCTGGCGAACTCACTGGCCTACGGCGACCGCGACTACCTCGTCACCGAGGACACCCGGATGAGCTACGCCC
>NZ_JBFUKJ010000167.1:0-507 GCF_056400905.1 Cellulomonas sp. P4_H12 | reverse complement strand
GGCTCGGCCAGGTCAACGTCTTCCTGATGCTGCTGGTGCTGTGGGACCTGACCCGGCCGGCCGGGTCCCGCCTCAAGGGCGTCGGTGTCGGCGTCGCCACCGGCATCAAGCTCACCCCAGGCTTCTTCCTGGTCTACCTCGCCGTCACCCGGCAGTGGCGCAGCTGCGTGACCGCGGTCGGCGCCCTCGCCGCCACCGTCGCGGTCGGGTTCGCGGTGATCCCCGGCGACGCCTGGTCGTACTGGACCGGCCAGTTCCGCAGTACCGAACGGGTGGGCCCGGTGGACGCGCCGAGCAACCAGTCCGTCAACGGGGCGCTGGGGCAGCTGCTCCGCTTCTACGACGTCGCCCGGTACTCGAACCCGGACAACGCCGGGGTGTTCGAGCCGCCGACCTGGATGTGGCTCCTGTTCGCGGTGCCCGCCGTGGTCCTGGGTGTCGCCGCCGCGCGGGTCGCGCACCGTCGCGGGCACGAACTGCTCGCCGTCGTGCTGACAGGGATGACGG
>NZ_JBFUKJ010000166.1:0-507 GCF_056400905.1 Cellulomonas sp. P4_H12 | reverse complement strand
ATCGGCTACTCCTCGACGGCCGTTGTCGGAAGTGCTCTTCCGGGAACACTCGATTCCGGACGACGACCACCCGAAGCCGAGGTGAGACAGATGGCATCCGACAATCTCAGCTTCCTCGACGCGGGCTTCCTCGAGACGGAGGATTCCGATCGACACGCCAGCCTCAACATCGGGGCACTCTCGATCGTCGAAGGCCCGGCCCCCGACCAGGACGAGTTCCGCGAGGCCGTCGCCGTCCGTCTGCTGGCTCTTCCGCACGCGAAGCAGAAACTGCACACCGCCCCCTTGGACGTGGACGCACCCTCGTGGGCGGATGACCCGAGCTTCGACCTCGACCGGCATCTGCGACGCGTCGCGCTCCCCGAGCCCGGAGGGGACGACGAACTGTTCGGCTTCGTAGGACGGGTGATGGCACACCGACTGGACCGCGACCATCCGCTATGGGAGTGCTGGGTTGTCGAGGGCCTCGCCGACGGCAGGTGGGCGATCCTCGCCAAGCTGCACCAC
>NZ_JBFUKJ010000165.1:0-507 GCF_056400905.1 Cellulomonas sp. P4_H12 | reverse complement strand
GCACCTACCTGCTCTCCCGGGCCCCGGGCGAGTTGGGCACCCACATCGCGCTGACCACCGCCCGGCTCAGCGCGGGCGACGCCCTCTACTGCGGACTGGCCGACCACTTCGTCCCGTCCGACCGGCTGGACGCCTTCGTCGCCGCCCTCTCCGGCGGCGCCGTCGTGGACGCGGTGGCCGAGTTCGCCGAGCCCGCACCGGCATCCGCCCTGCAGGCGCAGCGCGAGTGGATCGACGCCGCCTACTCGGCGGACACGGTCGAGGAGATCGTTGCGCGGCTGCGTGCCCACGGGTCGCCGGACGCCGCCGCCGCGGCCGAGCAGGTGCTCGCGAAGTCGCCGACCGCGGCCAAGGTGACGCTGCGGTCGCTGCGGCAGGCCCGCGGGCAGACCAGCCTCGAGGCCGTGTTGAACGAGGAGTACCGGGTGTCGTCGGCCTGCCTGGCGTCCCACGACCTGGTCGAGGGGATCCGCGCGCAGGTGGTGGAGAAGGACCGCAACCCGAAGT
>NZ_JBFUKJ010000164.1:0-507 GCF_056400905.1 Cellulomonas sp. P4_H12 | reverse complement strand
CGCGTAGATGGCGCCGTAGCTCAGCCCGTCGACGGTGAGCTGCCAGAAGCTACGGGTCAGCGCCTCGACGTTGAAGTCGATGTTGCCGGCGTACAGGGTCGCCGTCTCGGCGAGGGCGATCGCACTCATCGGGCCTCTCTCGGACCGTCGCGGTGGGTCAGTTGACCTTGTAGATCTCGATCAGGGCGTTCGACAGCTCGCCCTGCGGGTTCCACTGGTACCGCTTGCCGACGCCCTGGCCGTCGTAGGCCTTGACGAACTCCAGCATCGCGGCGCGGTCCTTCACGCCGGAGTCGATGGCCGTGAGCATGATCGTGGTGAGGTCGTAGCCCTCCACCGAGTACACGCCCGGGGCCTGGCCGTTGAACTCCTGGTACTCGGTGGCCAGTGCGGGCGGCGCCGGGATGCAGGGGCAGGTCAGGACGGCATCCTGCGCCGCGCTGCCGGCCTGCTTGACGAACTCGGGGTCGTTGGAGCCGTCGCCGGAGCTGAAGGTCGCGGTGACGC
>NZ_JBFUKJ010000163.1:0-508 GCF_056400905.1 Cellulomonas sp. P4_H12 | reverse complement strand
GTGGACGGGGTGTTCAAACACGCCGCCGAGCGTCCCGACCTGGTGATCTTCAAGCGGCAGACCGGCGGCACCTGGGCCGACGTGACCGCGGCCGAGTTCGCCTCCCAGGTCACCGCCGTCGCCAAGGGACTGATCGCGCTCGGCGTGCAGCCCGGCGACCGGGTCGGCCTGATGTCTGCCACCCGGTACGAGTGGCCGCTGGTCGACTTCGCGATCTGGGCCGCGGGCGGCGTCACCGTGCCGATCTACGAGACCTCGGCCGCCGAGCAGGTGCGCTGGATCCTCGAGGACTCCGCCGCCGTCCTGCTCGTCGTCGAGAACGCCGAGCACGAGCGGACCGTCGAGACCGTCGCCGCGGAGGCGCCGAGCCTGCGCCGGACGTTGCGCATCGAGGGCGCCGACGGCACCGCCGGTGCCGTCGAGGAACTCGTCTCCCTGGGCGCGGACGTCGCCGACGAGGAGGTGCGCTCACGCACCGACGGGCTCCGGTCCGCCGACCCAGCCACCC
>NZ_JBFUKJ010000162.1:0-509 GCF_056400905.1 Cellulomonas sp. P4_H12 | reverse complement strand
CAATATCTGGTATGTAACAAGAAAAGGCACGGTTCTCATGTAACGAGAACCGTGCCTTTTCCGATGTCCAGTCGGCTACCACTCGGTTACCCTTATATGTACGAACGATGCGCCCTCGGCCAGAGGTCGCACTCACGAAGGGACCGGGGACCACGGCAATGGAGTCAGACTTCGCATCTCGACTGAACAAACTCTTCGAGACCGTGCACCCGGCCGGACGGAAACCACACACAAACACCGAGGTTGCCGAGTCACTCAACGCGGCCGGGCATCGAATTTCGAAGCCTTACATCTCGCAGCTGCGCAACGGCCAGCGGACCAACCCGTCGCCGGAGACGGTCGCGGCGCTCGCGCAGTTCTTCAAGGTCAAGTCCGACTACTTCTTCGACGACATCTACGCAGCGCGCATCGACCACGACTTGGAATTGCTTGCGCAGCTTCGGGGTTACGGACTGCGCCGGCTCTCGGCCCGGGCATTCGACCTGTCCTCCGAGTCCCAGGAACTACTG
>NZ_JBFUKJ010000161.1:0-510 GCF_056400905.1 Cellulomonas sp. P4_H12 | reverse complement strand
GGCTACAACGTCCTTCTTCGGCTCCTAGTGCCAAGGCATCCACCCTGTGCCCTTATAAACTTGACCACAAAGATCATTCATAAAAGATGCTCGCGTCCACTGTGCAGTTCTCAAGCTACGACCGGTCACCAGTACCCTCACCCCAGCACCTACCCCCACCCACCCACGCCCAAGGCGCAAGCTCGCGGAGACGGTTTGTCTGAGCGGTACCAGTCCGCAGCCACCCGCACCCACCCCACACCCACAGGTGCAGACCGCGTGCGTAGCGACCCTGAACGAACAACCTTCCGGCTGTTCCCTCAGGACCCAACAGCGTGCCCAGCCAACCCCTCCCCAGCAGCAAAACCGTTCCCACCCGACCCGAAGGCCGGCGTACTAGGTCGCCACCAGCTCGAAAGCCGGCCACAGTCGATGTTCCACCCTCGAGCACCGTCCCCCACTCGTTCGGCAGGGACAACGGGCCTGGACACCACAGCCACCCCATGACAGGACAACCTGATGCCAGATGCT
>NZ_JBFUKJ010000160.1:0-510 GCF_056400905.1 Cellulomonas sp. P4_H12 | reverse complement strand
ATCGTCGACATCAACAAGGAAGGCACATCCATCCTGCTCGTCGAGCAGAACGCGGCAATGGCGATGGCGATTGCCCAATACGGATATGTCCTCGAAGGCGGCCGCGTGGTCAAGGAGGGCAAGGCGGAGGACCTGCGCGGCGACGCGGAAATCGCGGAACTCTACCTGGGCGCGTCGGCCGTGGACGCAGCCGAGCCTGCGCCTGCAGCGCCGGCCACGGGCATCGAAACCGAAGGAGCGATCCAGCATGTCTGAGACGAGTGCCGACCTGTTGGAGGTCGAGGACCTTTCCCTGAGCTTTGCCGGTGTGAAAGCCATTGATGCCGTGAGCTTCTCGATCGCCGAGGGCGAGCTGTTCTCTGTAATCGGTCCGAACGGTGCGGGCAAGTCCTCGTTGTTCAACTGCATCACCGGCGTGTACGCACCGCAGTCCGGTTCGGTGCGCTTCGCGGGCGCGGAGATCCTCGGGATGCCGGCTCACAAGATCGCGAAGAAGGGCATCGCCCGGAC
>NZ_JBFUKJ010000159.1:0-511 GCF_056400905.1 Cellulomonas sp. P4_H12 | reverse complement strand
GCCACAGAATCAGCCGGTACTGCTGCTCAGGGAGGCCGACGGCGACCGGTACCTCCCCATCTGGATCGGTCAGACGGAGGCCGCCGCGATCGCCCTCGAACAGCAGGGCGTGGAGCCGGCGCGTCCGCTCACCCACGACCTCATCACCACCCTGATCGGGGCGCTCGGCCACACGCTGCGCGAGGTGCGGATCGTGGACCTTCAGGAAGGCACGTTCTACGCGGACCTGGTCTTCGACGAGGACCTGCGGGTCTCGGCCCGGCCGTCGGACTCCGTCGCGATCGCGCTGCGGGCCGGGGTGCCGATCTTCGCGGAGGAGACCGTGCTGGCCGAGGCGGGCCTGGTGATGCCGGACGAGCGTGAGGACGAGGTCGAGAAGTTCAAGGAGTTTCTCGAGTCGGTGTCCCCCGACGACTTCAAAGCAACAGATACGTAACAATTGCCTCCGTGTCGCGACCTGGTGAAACCAGATCGTTGTGACTTCTGGTAGGTGCCGCTTGGGCGTGTTGCG
>NZ_JBFUKJ010000158.1:0-514 GCF_056400905.1 Cellulomonas sp. P4_H12 | reverse complement strand
CACCTGGACCTACCCCGCCGAACTCGAACCGGGGATCCCGACGACCCTCGCGCGTGGGCGGGTGCTCGGCGGGTCCGGCGCGGTCAACGGCGGGTATTTCGTGCGAGGCACGGCAGCCGACTTCTCGCGCTGGCCGGCCGGCTGGTCGTACCAGGCGGTGCTGCCGTACTTCCGGCGGCTCGAGACCGACCCGGTGGGCGAGCGGCGCTGGCACGGCGACGCCGGCCCGATGCCCGTCACCCGCACACCCGCCGAGGACCTGCACCCGGTCAGTCGTGCGTTCGTCGCGGCGTGCGCCTCGGCCGGGTTCGGGTACCGGGCGGACCTCAACGAGCCCGACGCCGTCGGGGTGGGTCCGGTGCCGCGCAATGCCGCGTCGGGACTGCGGGTCAGCACCGCCGAGGCCTACCTCGGCGCCGGCCCGGCCCGGCCCAACCTGCGGGTGCACACCGGAACCACCGCGCGCAGGCTGCTGTTCGCCGGCCCCCGGGTGGTGGGGGTGGAGGTGGAAGAG
>NZ_JBFUKJ010000157.1:0-514 GCF_056400905.1 Cellulomonas sp. P4_H12 | reverse complement strand
CGGTTACCTGGGAGTCGCTGAAGGAGAGCGACTGCCCCTCGGCGGGCGCGCCGAAGGCGAACTGGTTCGCGCCGAGGTTCTTGATCGCCGCGATCGACTGGTTGCCCAGGCCCGCGGTGAGTCCGGAGAGCATCACCACCATCAGTGAAATCAGGAACAGCACCACGCTCATCAGCGCGAACCGGCCCTTGGCGAACACGAGGTCACGAATACTCAGGAACATGCTTCCAGCGTGCCGCGGCACCCCCTTCGGGGGCATCGCGCAAAGGGTGGGGTGAGCGAGTCAATCGAAAGTTGGAGATCGGCCGTCGTGGCCGGTCAGGGCCGGTCGGGGTGCTGGGGCGGTGTTAGCGTGGATGCAATGCAGCATTCGGACCTCCAGCCTGACAGTGGCCCCGCACCCGTCCTGCGTGTCATGTCGCTCGGGGCACACACGCTGTTCGTGGTGCTGCTCGGGGTCGGCGCAGTGCGGTGCCTCATCGACGACACCCGACCGGTGCCGACGGTGCTGCTC
>NZ_JBFUKJ010000156.1:0-519 GCF_056400905.1 Cellulomonas sp. P4_H12 | reverse complement strand
CTCCTTGGCCACCCGGGTGTCCAGCTCGATCCCCTCGACCGTGAGACCCGGCAGGTTCAGCCGCGGGCGTTCGGTGTTCTGGAACTCGAGGGCCACCTGGAACAGCGGGGAGTAGGACGTGGACCGGGCCGGGTTCAGCTCCTCGACGAGCCGCTCGAACGGGACGTCGGCGTTGCCGAACGCGGTCAGATCGGCGTCCTTGACCCGGGCCAGCAGCTCGACGAACGAGGCCGCGGGGTCSACCTSGGTSCGCAGCACCAGGGTGTTGACGAACATGCCGAYSAYGTCGTCGAGYSCGGMSTCGCCGCGSCCGGCGASSGSGGTGCCGATCGCGACGTCGTCGGTGTCCCCCAGTCGGGACAGCAGCATCGCGTACACGGCGTGCACCGCCATGAACACCGTGGACTCCTGGTCGCGGGCCACCGCGAGCAGTCGCCGATGCAGGTTCGCGGGGACGGTGAACTCCACCCGGCTGCCGCGCAGGGTCTGCTGCGCGGGCCGGGGCCGGTCGGTGGGCAG
>NZ_JBFUKJ010000155.1:0-520 GCF_056400905.1 Cellulomonas sp. P4_H12 | reverse complement strand
CCGCATACCCGGCATACCGGTCATCGTGACGCCCTCGCCGGTGGTCAGCGCGAAGCTGTCGGCCGGATGCTCTTCGATCCCCCAATCCAAACCGGCGAGCGCCAGCGCCTCGTCGACGCTGCGGGCGGAGCTGATGTCGGCGCCGAGGGAACGGCTGGCGAACGTGCGGGTAGCGGCGGGAGCAGTCATGTGAACCTCCGATATGGCTGGGATGCGTTGTCGGATTCGAAATTACGAACGCCCTGACAGCGGTGTTTCACCTCGTAGACGCCGGCGCGGCCGCCATCCGACAACCACACCCCCTGAACAGCCACGGATCTCACGGGGCCGGCCGATGGTGGTGCGCCCCAACGGCGCGGACAGCCGCCCACCTCTCCCTGGTCGCGCCTTCCCCCTCGAGCTGCACACGTCGTGCCGATCAACAGCGCCGACGTCGCCGGCGCGGACGCCCGTCCGATCCACCCGCAACGACGAACGCCCGCCCCCTGTGCGGGGCGGGCGTTCAGTCGTTGGCCTGGAC
>NZ_JBFUKJ010000154.1:0-520 GCF_056400905.1 Cellulomonas sp. P4_H12 | reverse complement strand
GACCTGGTCGCCGCCGAGAGCGGGATCGAGTTCCCCGAGTACCTGCGCGAGGCGGTGTTCGCGCCGCTGGGCATGACCGCGTCCACGCTCGAAGGCCCGGCCGGGCACGGCGCCCGCTCCACGGTCGCCGACCTGTCCCGCTTCGCCCGCGAACTGCTGCGCCCGACCCTGCTCTCCGAGCAGACCGCCGCCGACGCGACCGCGGTGCAGTTCCCCGGACTCGACGGCCTGCTGCCGGGCTACGGCTCGCAGCGGCCCAACGACTGGGGGCTCGGGTTCGAGATCAAGGGCGGCAAGGCGCCGCACTGGACCGGCGCCGCGAACTCGCCCGCCACCTACGGGCACTTCGGACAGTCCGGCACCTTCCTGTGGGTCGACCCCGCGCGGTCGCTCGCGTGTGTGGCGCTGGCGGACAAGCCGTTCGGGGACTGGGCGAAGCAGGCCTGGCCGCCGCTGAGCGACGCGGTGCTCGCGGAGGTGTCCGGACCGTAGCCGAGAAGGCGCCGGACCGTCGGCCAAC
>NZ_JBFUKJ010000153.1:0-522 GCF_056400905.1 Cellulomonas sp. P4_H12 | reverse complement strand
CCGTGCACCTGGATTCCCCGTCCTTGGGTACGGGTTCCCACAACACCGCTATCGAAGGACGGGAAGAGACATGATCGGCGAGAGAACACGGTACGAGGTCACTGAGATCAAGGCGATCCGGGGCACCGAGGCGAAAACGATCACAAGCAAGCAGCAGGAAGGCTGGGAGCTGGTCACCCAACAGCAGGGCCGCCTGCGAACCACCATGACCGTCCGTCGACCAAAGCCGAAGACCTCCTGGCAATTGTGGGCCGCAGTCGGCGTCGTCGGTGTCGGCCTGGCGGGCTTAACCGTCGGGGCGCTGTTGGAAGGCGACAGCGACGCGTCCACGACGGACGCCGTGGCAGCCTCGAGCGCCGAGCAGGCCTCCCTGCAGCCTGCTCCGGATCAGGCAGCGGAACCCTCCTCGTCGGCTGACCCGATGATCTGCGATACGACGGGACCGGAACTGTTTCCAGAGCCATGCAAGTTCGGCCAGACCGCGATCTACAGCGACACCTTGCCGCGCCAGCGGGGCGAGCG
>NZ_JBFUKJ010000152.1:0-523 GCF_056400905.1 Cellulomonas sp. P4_H12 | reverse complement strand
CGCCCCCACCGTGTGTCACGGTCGAATCCAGGCCGATCCGTCCCAGTAGCGGTCGAACTTGTCGGCGTGCTCTCGTAGGTACGCCTGCACTGCCGGGTCGGTGGGGCATCCGCGTAGCGCGCTGTATGACTTGACTTCGAGGATGGTCTCGCCCGGCTTGAGGACCGGCGTTTCCTTGCGGGTCACCCGCCGCAGCTCCGCGGCGAGCTGGTGTTCTTCGATCAGCGCATCGACCGAGGCGTACTCGGGTTCGCCCCAGGACTCCTCGGTGTGAAGGCGGTCGTAGTCCGCGACCCACTTCTGCCACGCGTCACGGTGTTCTGTCGCCTTCTCCGCCCAGTGCAGCACCGGCACCCCGCCGCATCCGTCGTGCTGGATCGATGCGACCTTCTTGCCGTTGCGGCGCAGGCTCGCGACGTACGCCTCGCCGTCGTAGGTTCGGTGGCTCTTGAAGGAGGCGATCGACCAGTCCGCGTCGGGGATTCGGCGTTCGGTGGCGGGGAGTGTCGCAGTTGTCATGGGA
>NZ_JBFUKJ010000151.1:0-524 GCF_056400905.1 Cellulomonas sp. P4_H12 | reverse complement strand
GAGGTACAGGGCGTTGGCCGGGACTCGGCGGGAGGTCAGCTTGCCGAACAAGGCCGGCGCGTCACCCTGCCGGGCGAGGCCGTACACCATCCGCGACGTCGAGTAGATACCCGAATTCCCCGACGACGTCGCCGAGGTCAGGACGACGAAGTTGATCACCGAGGCGGCGATGCCGAGGCCGGCGAGAGTGAACATGGCCACGAACGGGCTGCGGTTGGCGCTGATCTCCCGCCACGGGGTGACCGAGATGATCACCACCAGGGCCACCACGTAGAAGAGCATCACACGAACCGGGATCGAGTTGATCGCCTTGGGCAGGTTCTTCTCCGGATCCTTGGCCTCGGCAGCGGTGGTGCCGACGAGTTCGATTCCGACGAACGCGAACGTCGCGATCTGGAAGCCGGCGACGAAGCCCATGAACCCGGTCGGGAAGAACCCACCGTCATTCCACAGATTGGCGAAGGAGGCCTCCGCACCGCCGGGCGCGGTGAAATGACTGAAGACCATCGCAAGGCCGACGACGA
>NZ_JBFUKJ010000150.1:0-524 GCF_056400905.1 Cellulomonas sp. P4_H12 | reverse complement strand
CGCTCTGGTGGTGCGTCCTACAAACGGATGAACTTGACTTGCTTCCAGTTACTTATCCTCAGCCCAGGAGATTACATTCAGCTTCCTGACCCGCCGCACCGCGCCAGCGCGGGATCACGAGGAATCCTCAGCCTGGCCATCCCGAATCCTGCTACCACCTACCCCCAGCCCAGGAGTCCGACTATGCCCGCCCCACTGCTCGATCACCCGCGGCGTGTCCGAGGCAGATCCCGAATCCTGCGCGTCGCCCTCGCCGGGCTGGCGGCGACCGGCATCGCCGCAGCTGCCGCCACCCCCTCCGTCGCCGCGCCGGTTGGGGTCGCGGTATCGCCCGGCGGCCAGGTCACGGCCTGGGGAACCAACCATGACGGGCAGACCACGGTGCCCACCCCGTCTGCCGGGCAGACCTACACCGCCATYGYCGGCGGCGACWATCAYTCCSTCGCGTTGACCGCCGACGGCCAGATCACCKCCTGGGGGTGGGACTACAAAGGGATGGTCAGCAATCCGCCGACCGGCTGCGG
>NZ_JBFUKJ010000149.1:0-524 GCF_056400905.1 Cellulomonas sp. P4_H12 | reverse complement strand
GGGTGGGGCCGTCGAAGGCGATGCCGCCCTCGACCGGGGCGCGGTCCACCTGTGGGCGGAGCCCCTCGACTGCGGCGGCCAGTGCCGCCTCGTCACTGGTGGACACGACCCCGATCTCGCGGTGGGAGAACAGTGAGGTCAGCCGGGTGACCGGGTTCAGCGGCTGGGCGCCGGCCCGGTCCAGCGTGGCGGACCAGTCGATGCCCAGGCCGGCCTGCTCCGGCACCACCTGCGCCTGCGCGTCGCCCGCCCGGACCTCGACGGGCTGCTGCACGCGCGGACCGAGCTCGGTGCGCAGCATCGCCTCGGCATCGGCCGGGTTCATCCCGCCCACGTCTACCCCCGCGACGGAGACGCCGCGCGGTACCTGGTCCGAGGACATCGCGTAGTCGACCCCGTAGGCGAGGACGCCGACGGCGAGCGCGGCGGCCGCACCGATCGCGACCTTCACACCGGTGGACCGACCGGACCCGCCCGCGCGGTCGGCGGGCACCGGGTCGGCGTTGAGTGGCCGAGGCTCCGAG
>NZ_JBFUKJ010000148.1:0-525 GCF_056400905.1 Cellulomonas sp. P4_H12 | reverse complement strand
GGGAAAGTTCGATGGCATGCAAGCCTCCCTCTCGAAGCATATTTGTATCAACAGGCTAGTACGGTTTGTGTCTGCGTGATGGCACAAACTCGAAGGTTGATATTGCCGATCTCAAGTTGATGACGCCGATCCCATCGGTCGCGAATCGGACTCGCAGACACGCGCCGGCCAGAGGCGCTTGAAGGCATGGATTGGAGACAGACGCCACACCGGTCGTGGACAAGGCCTGTCCTACAGTGCGTTTCGAGTTGGTCGGCGCTCTTCCCTGCCGGCCACACCGCAACGACAGGAGACGAACATGCCCCAGCGCGACAGCATCGTGGTGCTCACCCCCGACGAGGCCGAACTCGTCAATGAGGCCATCGACGCCGGCAAGGTCAAGGAAGCGATCAAGACACTGACCGACACGCTCAAGACGAACTCCGCCACGATCAAGAACCTGACCTCCGGGCCGCGGACCGCGGTGGAGTTCAAGGAAGGCCTCGAGGCCGCCCAGGAGAACCTCCGGCTGATCGCCGCGATGCC
>NZ_JBFUKJ010000147.1:0-526 GCF_056400905.1 Cellulomonas sp. P4_H12 | reverse complement strand
CGGTGCGCCCTCGCACGATGCCGATGAACTCCTCGACCAGGTCCGTGGTGGCGTCCTCCGGCCAGGCCAACGCGATCGGCGACTCGGGTGCCCCGGTCACCGGGCGGTACGTCAGGTCCTTGCGGTGGTGCAGTCGGGCCAGCGACTGGGGCACCACCACCACGCCGATCCCGGCGGCCACCAGTTCGACGGCATCTTCGGTGGTCTCGGGACGCTGGGCGGCCCGCTCGCCGGGCAGTGCGTCCCACTCGAGCAGGTCGTCGAGCGGGTGCAGCACGATCTCCCCGGCCAGGTCCTCGACGCCGATCTCGTCGACCGCGGAGATGACGTGGTCCTTCGGTATCACGACCACCGGCGTCTCGGCGTAGAGCCGGATGACGCTCAGCGGCCGCGGGCCCTCGCGGTCGACGGGCAGGCGCACCAGTGCGGCGTCGACGGTGCCGTCCCGCAGCGCGCCGGCCACCTCGAGCGCGGGCAGGCTCACCAGTTCGAGTCGGACGTCGGGGAGGCGTTCGGCCCAGATTCG
>NZ_JBFUKJ010000146.1:0-527 GCF_056400905.1 Cellulomonas sp. P4_H12 | reverse complement strand
GTCTTGCCCGCCGCGTCGACCAGAGTGCGCTGCGAGGCGACCAGGACCGCGTCGGGATGCTCGTCGAACGCCGCCACCTGTTCGGCCAGGCAGGTCGGGAAGATCGTGTCGTCGCCGCACACCAGCTTGAGCAGGTCGCCGTTCGCGGCCTGGCTCACGCGGTCCCAGTTGGCCTTGGCGCCGCCGCCCGCGGGGGTGTGCAGGATTGTGACGCGGGGGTCGTCGGCATACGGGGCGAGGGCGGCGAGGGTGCCGTCGCTCGACGCGTGGTCGGCGATGATCAGCTCGAAGTCCTCGAAGGTCTGTCCGAGGATCGAGTCGATGGTTTCGGCGATGTAGTCGGCGTTGTTGTACGCCGGAACAACGACGGAGACCCGAGGCGTCATGCGGAACCTGACCTTTTCTTTCTACTGAAGGAGAAATCTCGATACCCGAAGAAGCTCGCGGTCGCGGTCACCGCGGTGATCGCGATCTGCGCCGGGATCGGGGGGAATCCGAACACCGACACCGCCAGCGTCATCAGGGCC
>NZ_JBFUKJ010000145.1:0-529 GCF_056400905.1 Cellulomonas sp. P4_H12 | reverse complement strand
GCGACGCTGTCCACCGGGACGTCCACGGGCCGGCCCGCGGCGAGCGCGCGGTGCAGGGTGGGCGCACCAGTCGGCTCCACCCCGACGACCGCCGTGGTCCCCGACAGCGCCGTTGCGATACCGGCGGCCAGCCCGCCGCCACCGACCGCGACCAGCACGGTGGTCGCGTCGGGCACCTGCTCGGCCAGCTCGAGCCCGATCACCCCGGCGCCCGCGACCACGTCGGGCAGGTCGTAGGCATGCAGTTGCTGGGCGCCGCGCTCGACGGCGATCGCAGTCGCCCGCGCGTACGCGTCGGTGTAGCGCTCGCCGTCGAGGACCACCTCGGCGCCGAGGGCCCGGAGCCGCTCGACCTTGACGACGGGCGCGGACGCGGGGACGACCACCGTGCAGGCCACGCCCAGCATCCGCGACGCCGTCGCCGCCGCGATCCCGGCGTTGCCGCCCGACGCGATCACCACCGGCGCGTCACGCTGTGCCGCGGGCCGGTGCAGCAGGGCGTTGAGGCTGCCGCGGATCTTGAACGAGC
>NZ_JBFUKJ010000144.1:0-530 GCF_056400905.1 Cellulomonas sp. P4_H12 | reverse complement strand
GTCCCTTCCAGTGCGAACCCGCTCGACCGACTGCCGGTCGAGTCGCCACGACGATGGCGCACGGGTTCTCCACCACGAAGGGCGCTTTCACTGGATCCGCGAGCTACCTCGCGGTCATCGCGCCGCGGCCGCCCGACTAGCCGGGCACACCGGCCGGATCGAACGCGGTGGGAGYGGCCGGCGCAGATGTCGGTGCCGACGCCCCGGACGTGGCCGACGATCCACGCTGCCCGGAACTGTCACTCGACCCCGACCCGGTGCCGCTCGTACCGCCGTTCGGCACAGGCCCTCCCGTGGGATCCACGGCCGACCCGGTGACATCGACAACCGCCCACTTGCCCTGCACATACCGCAGCCGGATCCGATAGGTGCCGGACTGCTTCGAGGTACTCAGCGCGCTGGTCCACTGGACCGTCGTCTCGGCGACGACCTCGTCACCCGACTGGTACGTGATGCTGCCGCCGGAATCCGACCGCCCGGTGAACACGGTCACCTTGTTGACGGTCGGATTCACCAGCAGCCCACGCAGA
>NZ_JBFUKJ010000143.1:0-530 GCF_056400905.1 Cellulomonas sp. P4_H12 | reverse complement strand
ACCGCCTTGCCCGCCGCGAACGCGATCAGCAGTCCCGCCGGGAGCGGGTCCGCGCCGATCGCGTAGCAGGCGAAGGCCAGGCACGCGACGTCGCCGAGCCGGTGCACGGCCGACCAGCCGAGGGCCAGTGCCCCGTCCTTGCGGCCGAGTCGCACCGACTCGAGCTGGTCGAGCGTCTCCCGGACCGCGTGCATCCCGGTGTCGGACGGCTTGTGGCGCATGGCGTTGACGCGGACCAGCACCCAGCGGGCAGCGGCCTCGATGGAGTTCGGGTGTGCGCTGACGTAGCGGACCGCGTAGATCAACGCGATCAGCCCCGCCACCGAGAAGGTGAGGGTGAACGGGCTGACCGATCCTCCGACCAGCATGGCGCCGCCGACGCCGAGCAGTGCCAGGCCGGCCGCCGCGATCACGCCGGAGATCGCCAGTTGCCACGACGCGACCACAGGGCTCGCGCCCCAGCGCCGGGTCTCCCGGTAGGTGAAGGCCGTGGAGAAGACCTGGCCGGCGGGCAGAGTCACCGCCATCGC
>NZ_JBFUKJ010000142.1:0-535 GCF_056400905.1 Cellulomonas sp. P4_H12 | reverse complement strand
GAACAGCAGGTCGGCCTCGTTCGTGTAGGCGCCGGTGCCGTCGAAGGCGGCCTGGTCGTAGGTGGTGGCGACGGCGATCGCGATCTTCTTCGACGGCAGGTAGGCCTCGGCCGCCGAGTAGCCGCTGAACAGGGGGTTCTGCATCAGCCAGTCGCCGGTGATGACGAGTCCGAGCCCGTACGTGTAGCCGATGTTCTGCTCGAAGCAGGTGGTGCACCCCGGCAGGGTGGTGGTCTTGCCGCGCAGCGCCGTCGACACCATCGCCTGGTACGACTCCGGCGAGAGGAGCTTGCCGGTGCCGATCGCGACCGCGGTGGCGTGCAGGTCGTAGATGTTGCTGGTCTGGATGGCGCCGTGGGTGATGGTCCACGACGGGTTCCAGAAGCTGGACTCCTCGTAGAACGGCGCGCCGGAGGGGATCTGCAGGGCCTCGCGGCGCTCGGAGCTGAACGCGTGCAGGACGGGTTCGGGGATCGCCGCCGTCCCCGGATCGGTGGTGTTCGCCAGCCTCAGCGGCCCGAGCACCTTCTCCTGC
>NZ_JBFUKJ010000141.1:0-535 GCF_056400905.1 Cellulomonas sp. P4_H12 | reverse complement strand
GTACACGTTCGAGAACAAGGTCTCCGGTGGCCGCGTTCCTCGCGAGTACATCCCCTCCGTCGACCACGGTGCGCGCGACGCGATGCAGTACGGCGTCCTCGCCGGCTACCCGCTCGTGAACCTCAAGCTGACGCTGCTCGACGGTGCGTACCACGACGTCGACTCGTCCGAAATGGCCTTCAAGGTTGCCGGTTCGCAGGCACTGAAGGAAGCCGCCCGCAAGGCCGGTCCGGTCATCCTCGAGCCGCTCATGGCTGTCGAGGTGACCACGCCCGAGGAGTACATGGGCGACGTGATCGGCGACCTCAACTCCCGCCGTGGCCAGATCCAGGCCATGGAGGAACGCAGTGGTGCCCGTGTCGTGAAGGCGCTGGTTCCGCTCTCGGAGATGTTCGGCTACATCGGTGACCTGCGGTCCAGGACCCAGGGTCGAGCGAACTTCTCCATGGTGTTWGATTCCTACGCAGAGGTTCCCGCGAACGTCTCGAAGGAAATCATCGCCAAGGCAACCGGCGAGTAACACCAGCTGGGAGCA
>NZ_JBFUKJ010000140.1:0-536 GCF_056400905.1 Cellulomonas sp. P4_H12 | reverse complement strand
CCCCGCCTCGTGATCGAGTAACGCCGACGGCTTCGCCGCAGGCATCTGGGCCCCGAAGTCGCGCACGAACGCGACCGGATCGTCCACGTCAACGGCAATTCCGCGGGCCTTGGCGATCTCCCACGCCTCAGTCGCGGCCGCCCGGCTCACCGGGCCCATTTCCTCGTGGTCGAGTACCTCCCCCACCGTGAGGCCGGTCAGCGCGCACGGGGCACTGTAGGCGACGTTGCAGATCAGCTTCTCCCACTGCATGGCAGCGATGTCGTCGACCGCCCGGGCGTCGAACCCCGCCGACCGCCAGGCCTCGGCGACCCGGTCGACAGTCGCGAACGCGAGATCGGCGTAGGCGCCGAAGCGCATCGCCCGCATCGCGTTGTGGTGCACCCGGCCGGGGGCGACCAGTGACGCACCGAAACCGCTGGCGATGCCCACCGCGAGCCGGTCCGCCCCCACGTGCCGGGCGACCTCGTCGGCCGAGCCCAAACCGTTCTGGATCGTGAGCACCACGGTTTCGGCGCCGATCAGCCCGCCGAGAG
>NZ_JBFUKJ010000139.1:0-538 GCF_056400905.1 Cellulomonas sp. P4_H12 | reverse complement strand
GTGCCGTCCGGAGGTCGCCGAGGCTCGCACCGGCGCCCAGCGGGAGGGTCTCCTCGGTGCACCCGGCGGCCTCCGCCGCCGCCGCGAAGTACCGCACCGTCACCGAACCGTCAGCCACCGATGGCCCCCATGCTCCGTCGCGGCGGCTCGAAGCCCGCCGAATCCATGCCGTGACCGGCCCACTTGTCCCACATCGCGGCGCGCCAGAGCGCGGCCAGCTCCGCGTCGGTGGCGCCGGACCGCAGCCCGGCTCGCAGGTCCACCTCGTCGTCGCTGAACAGGCACGAGCGCACCGTGCCCTCGGCGGTGAGCCGGGTCCGGTCACAGGCGTTGCAGAAGTTCCGCGTCACCGACGCGATGATGCCGACGGTCGCCGGTCCGCCGTCGACCAGCCACTCCTCGGCGGGCGACGCCGGGTCCTCGCGCTCGACCGGGTGCAGCGTGAACCGCTCCCCGAGCACGTCGAGCAGCCGGGCCGCGTCGACGATCGAGTCGCGGTCCCAGGCGTGGTCCGCGTCCAGCGCCATCTCCTCGATGA
>NZ_JBFUKJ010000138.1:0-538 GCF_056400905.1 Cellulomonas sp. P4_H12 | reverse complement strand
GCGCGGATCCGAGATGTAGCGGATTGCGCCGACGAATCCGCTCGACTGGATCTGCTGCGCGGTCGGGACACCGGCCGAGAAGTCCACCAGCAGCTTGCCGACCAGCGAGCCCTGCCCGTCGCCCGTCGTGACCCCGCGCGGGTCGACCGCATCGCGCAGCCACATCACATTGGGATCGAGGTCCGGCCCCCCGAATCGACCGGGCGCGCCGAAGGTCTCGAAGTGCAGGTGCGGTCCGCTCGAGCCGCCCTCGTTGCCGACCACGGCGATCTTCTGACCCGCGTGCACTATGTCCCCGAACCGCCACTGCCGCCCGGTGTCCGGGTTGACGAAGGATGACGGGGGCGTGTGTCCGAACGTGAAGTCCAACCCGCATTCGTTCTGCGAATCGATGACGAGCCAGGACCCGTAGCCCTGCGGGTCGTCGTTGATCCCGACGTGCGCGATGGTGCCGTCGGTGGGTGCGTAGATCGGAGTGCCGGTGTCCGCGGCGATGTCCACGCCGCGATGGTCCGGTCGGTCTGGGGTCCGGTAGCCG
>NZ_JBFUKJ010000137.1:0-541 GCF_056400905.1 Cellulomonas sp. P4_H12 | reverse complement strand
GTGGCGATGTACGCGGCGGGCAAGGCCGCGCTGATGTCGTACACCCGATCCATGGCCGCCGAATTCGCCCCGCGCGGCATCCGGGTGAACGCGCTCGCCCCCGGCTCGGTCGACACCGACATGGTCCGGAACAACCCACCCGAGGTGGTCGACGCGATGGCGCAGATGCCGCTGCAGAGGCGGATCGCCCACCCCGACGTGATGGTCGGGCCCGCGCTGCTGCTCACCTCGGACGCCGGCAGTTACATCACCGGGCAGGTGATCGTCGCCGACGGCGGACTGGTCGCCTACTGATCTGGGCGCCGTCCCGACCGACGCGGCCCCGTCCCGCTGACCTGGCGCTTCTGCACCCGCCGCACCCAGCCACTAGACTCGCTTGGCCCATTTGGACCCATTCCGGCCGAGGAGATCACTTGCCCGACAAGGCACTGCAACACGGCGACCTGGACCGTGAGCAGGAGTACGTGTCGATGCTGTACGACCGGCTAGACGGCCTGCGCTCGTACGCCGCGACCCGGCTGTCGAAGGTTCTGTTGCAGAC
>NZ_JBFUKJ010000136.1:0-544 GCF_056400905.1 Cellulomonas sp. P4_H12 | reverse complement strand
CGGTCGGGGTTAGCTGGACCCCGTGCGCGCGCCGCCGCACACAGAGCTGCGCGCGAAGCCCGCGTTCGAGTTCGGTGACCGCGAGGGAGACCGCCGACTGCGAGATGTGCAACCGGTCGGCCGCCGCCCGGATGGTGCCGGTCTCGGCGACGGCCACGAACACGTACAGCTGGCGCAGTGTGTACGCCGGCGGTCTAGCCGAACTGGCCATCGTTACCTCCCGGCCGATTCTCGCACCCCCGGGCCTGCCGGACCGACCGGGCGAGACGGGGGGTTGTCGGTGACGCGGCCCGAGGGAATACTCGCCAGTAGGTTCTCCGATCGCCCGTCGAGGAGGCAGATCATGGTTGCACCGGTCCAGGTCACGGAAGAACAGGCCCGCGCGGTCGCGGAGGAAGCCCGGGAGAGTGGCTGGGACAAACCGTCCTTCGCCAAGGAGCTGTTCCTCGGCAGGTTCCGACTGGACCTGGTGCACCCGTTCCCGCGGCCCGCCCCCGAGGAGGACGCGCGGACCGACCGCTTTCTCGCCGAGCTCACCGAATAC
>NZ_JBFUKJ010000135.1:0-548 GCF_056400905.1 Cellulomonas sp. P4_H12 | reverse complement strand
GAGGTAGGCCAGCAACTGCTGGCCGGCGGCGACGGCGTCAGGGGTGGACGAGCGGGCAGGCTCGGCAAGTACCTGCTCGGGCGCGTCCACCTTCTCGGCCTCGACGGCCCGGGGGACCTTTCGCAGCACCTGTCGAATCGCGTCCACGTGGTCCGGTCCGACGGCCCCGTCCCGTTGCGCGGCAGCGGTGGCGGGCAGATCGGCGGGCAGGGGAGCGCCGCCCAGGTGGCGTCGAGTGCGGTCAGGTGCTCGGACACCGTCCCGACTTCGCCGAATCCGTTGCTCGAATCCATGTACGAATTGTATCGAGGGGTACCGGCATGTGGCTGCGTGACCGGGCAGGCGGGTACCGGGGCGCAGTTCGACGAGGCGGTGGGTCGCTGATTCGTCGGGCCGGTGGCGGGGGGCCTATCCGTGCACCCGGATCTGCTGCATCATGTCGTGCGGCGGCGGCACCGGCGCACCCGGTCCGGCGGAGGCCGACGGTGCGTGCAGCCAGCCGAGGGCGGCGATCGAGCCTGTCACCCCGAAGAATCCGCGTCGTGAGA
>NZ_JBFUKJ010000134.1:0-548 GCF_056400905.1 Cellulomonas sp. P4_H12 | reverse complement strand
CCCTCGACCGGTACGGCCACCTGTTCCCTGACGAGCTGGACGCGCTCGCGACCCGCCTCGACGGCGACCGGACGGCCGCGCTGACGGGCAAGGTCCCCGGCAAGAAGGGCGGCGCGATGACCGCGCTCGATCTCCTCGACGCGCCCGATGCGCAGGAGAATTAGGGGCTGCTGCGAGTGACTGCGAGTGAGAACTGACGTACCCCTAGTGGGTATCTGTCAGGAAACTTGCTCTGATCTGGCCTTACTGGTGCCCTCGGTGAGACTCGAACTCACACTGCACGGGTTTTGAATCCGTTTCCTCTGCCAATTGGGATACGAGGGCTGGTGCGGTTACCCACTCTAGAAGATCGGGTGGCAGGGTCAAGCACCGGTACCCTTCAAAAGGCTTGCGCCACGTTTCCGGGGTGGCCGGCAGTAGAGGAAGGCAACGATGAACGCTCCTGTCACGCAGGGAGAAGGACCCGCCCCACGCCGTGTGGTGGTCGCCGAGGACGAGGTCCTGATCCGCATGGACCTGGTCGAGATGCTCCGCGAGGAGGGCTACGA
>NZ_JBFUKJ010000133.1:0-554 GCF_056400905.1 Cellulomonas sp. P4_H12 | reverse complement strand
CCTTCACACCCGCCGGCACCGCCGCCAACGCCGTCGTGGTGACGTTCTTGCTCACCGTCACGGTCGTGCCCTTGTTCGGGTAGCTACCCGAACCCAGCGACCCGGAGTAGTCCGTCCACGTGTTCATCGCGACGTCACGATCGCAGTTCGCACCGACCTTGTACGAGAACTCGAACGTGTGCGACTTCGGCTCGATGTTCGGGTACACCGCCCAGTCGCCCGTCACCCGCGCAAAGTCCGCCCCCTGGCTCTCGAGCCCACGCGGAGAGCCGTCGACCTTCGCCGAGCCGTCCACGTAYGTCAKGCACGMSGGGYGGAAGWCCTTGACSGCCTGGACGTACTCAACGACGGTGAGAGCCTTCCGCATGAACTTCATCGAGGTCGTGACGATCTCGCCCTCGACCGGCGTCGTGTTGCTGACGGTCCGGGTGAAGTTGCTGTTGCCGTCGGCCCAGGACACCGAACTCGGCGCCGCACCAGCCATGCCGACACCGGCGGTGACCGCGAACCCGGCGGCGATGGCCACCGCGCTGAGGCCACCGACGATCCGGCGC
>NZ_JBFUKJ010000132.1:0-554 GCF_056400905.1 Cellulomonas sp. P4_H12 | reverse complement strand
CCCCATCCTCGAAGGACCGACACCGACGGGAGACTTCGCGTTGACCAGTGCGACCGAGGAATCCGAGCTCACACCTACGACCCGGCAACTGGCGGCACTCGCCGTTCCCGCGGTCGCCGTCGGCGTGGGCTGTGCGTTGATGCTGATCGGGCTCAGCGTGCTCGCCAACAAGCTCCAGCGACTGCTGTGGACGACACTGCCCGACTGGGTCGGCGTGTCCGGCGCATCCGGCTGGTGGGCGTTCGGCACGCTGACCGTCGTCGGCTTTGTGGTCGGTCTCGTGGTCTGGAAGATGCCCGGTCACGCCGGACCTGACCCCGCAACCACCGGCCTCGTCGCGAAACCGCTTGCACCGTCTGCTCTCCCAAGCCTCGCGCTGGTGCTGGTGATCGGGCTGGCCGGCGGCGTCAGCCTCGGCCCCGAGAACCCGATCATCGCGATCAACACCGCCCTGACCGTGTGGATCGTCGGGCGCCTGTGGAAGCGGGTGCCCACGGAGGTCGCGGTGATGCTCGCGGCAGCCGCCACCATCGGGGCCATGTTCGGCACCCCCG
>NZ_JBFUKJ010000131.1:0-554 GCF_056400905.1 Cellulomonas sp. P4_H12 | reverse complement strand
TCCAGCGTGAGTACGACCGCGAACTGCGGCGGACCGCAAAGGGGCGCAAGGGAACTCGGTCCAGAGTGTCGGCGGTCGCCGCGAGCGGGTCCGTCAGCGTGCCCATGCGCGTACCCGCAAGGTGCTCGAGCACTCGGGGTCGGCGCGCGGTCACGCAGCCGACGCGGAAACGCTGTTGGAGTCGGGCGGCAACATCCCGGCGGTGCTGGCCGCATTGGCCCGTGCGCGGGAGGCCCACCAGGCCGCGGTGCGCGTCATCGAGGTGAACGAGGAGGCTCTGGTGCGGCAGGCCGGGAGACGGAAGTCCTGATGGTCATCAGCCGCGCTCGGCGACGCGGGCGTGAGGACTGGCTCGCTCGGGGCAGGCATAAGTTCATGCCTTTGCCCCGAGCGGGCCTGGCGACGGTGGCCGTCCCTGGCGCGGGGTCGCAGCCGGCGCTGGACGTCGGGCGGCGCTCACCGCGACAGCAGGCCGGATCTGTCGTCACTCCTCGCGAGAAGTCACCAGCCGCGCTCCTGCCACTCCGCGAGGAACGGCCGCTCGGCGCCGAGCG
>NZ_JBFUKJ010000130.1:0-555 GCF_056400905.1 Cellulomonas sp. P4_H12 | reverse complement strand
ACCAGGAACAGCGCCAGGGTGCCGCGGCGCCCCCACGCCTCGATCAGCCAGGCCGCGACCGCATAACCGGGCAGCTGGGCGAGGGTGATCACGAGCGTGTACTGGAACGACTTCACCAGGTCGAAACCCTGCTCGACCAGCAGGCTGGGCAGCCAGATGAACGCGCCGTAGTAGGACAGGTTGATGCAGAACCAGACGGTCCACAGCGCCCCCGTGCGCCTGCGCAGCCGGGGCGACCAGAGAGACTCGGCGGCGCCGTCGACGCGGGCCTCTGCCGGCGCCCGGGGCACAGGCTCGGGCTCGGGCGTCAGGACCGCCCGCCCGATCGGGGGCGACTCCTCGAAGGACCGGACCGCGGCCTCCGCCTCGGCGTGGCGGCCGCGCCGTTCGAGGAAGCGGACCGACTCGGGGAGGCCGAGCCGGACCACCACCGCGTACGCGGTGGGCACCACCCCCACCGCCAGCGCCCACCGCCAGCCGTCGTCGCCGAGCGGCACCACGTAGAAGCCGATCAGGGCGGCCAGGATCCAGCCGACCGCCCAGAACGCCTCCAGC
>NZ_JBFUKJ010000129.1:0-555 GCF_056400905.1 Cellulomonas sp. P4_H12 | reverse complement strand
TCAGCTGATCGGCGCCAAGGGAGCTCGCGGAGTCGGCGAGGCCGTCGAGGACCTTCGAGAGGTTGTCGACGTCGACGCTGCGGACGGTGTTGAGGACGGCGCTGGCCCGGAACTGCGAGGTGTCCTTGGAGAAGTCGGTCAGGGTCGCGGCGGCGTATCCGTCGCCGATGTTCTTGGCGAGGCTGCGGAACACCGTGCTGTCGGTGCGGGCCTGCGTGGCGATCGTGCGGGCGCCGGCGGTGTCTCCCGCGGTCAGTGSAGCCTGGATGCGGCTGGGCGCGGTCTTCACGCTCTCGATGTTCAGGTTTGCGAGGTCCCGCGCGGTCGCGGTGTCCGCGGGGTTGGCTGGTGCGTCGTCCCCGGTTCCGGAGAGCCCTGCGTTGCCGAGCACGGAGCCGATGCCGTTGAGGAGGTGGTCGTCGCCCGGTGTGGCGCAGTACAAGTCCGGTGCCGGGTCGCAGATCGTCATCACGTTCAGGCCGGAGAAGCCGTGCTCGCGGGGGCCGGCGATGCCGTGCCCGGGAGGGTTGGGCCCGACGACGGTCTCGCCGGGGG
>NZ_JBFUKJ010000128.1:0-560 GCF_056400905.1 Cellulomonas sp. P4_H12 | reverse complement strand
AGCAGGATGTGGTGGTCCATCTCGTACTGGCACCCGCGCAGGTGTGCCACCCGCAGGATCACCAGTTCGGTCTCGTGCCGCGAGATCCGGCCGCCGGGCATCAGCCGGCCGGAGTAGTGCAGCCAGCCGCGGAACAGGCCCTTGGTACGGCCCAGCGTGCTGAAGATCTTCGCGTCCTCGGCGCCGGAGGCAAGGGTCAGCACCCGCCAGATCACCCAGTTGACCGGGCCCAGCTCCCGGAACCGTCCCGGCGCCACTCGCGGCGTCACGGTCGCCGGCGTCCCGGGCGCCGCGGAACCTGGCGATTCGGAGTTCGGTGTCGCGTTGCCAACTGTCACAGTGCCCCTTCGTGTGCCGATCGCGCCCGGGCGGGGACGAGATGGGTTGCCTGGTGCGCGAGCATACGCACGGAGATGGCCCCGGGGACGCGGCGCGGCGCGTAGATACGGGTCTTGCGGGCGGCGATACCCCGTTCGAACGCGTCGATCACCACCGAGACGGGCGATCCCGCCGTGCCCGAGCCGCCGCCGGCCACCGCGCCGTCGAACGAGATCTCGGTC
>NZ_JBFUKJ010000127.1:0-561 GCF_056400905.1 Cellulomonas sp. P4_H12 | reverse complement strand
CGGTGACCGGTCGGTGGACGCTCGAGCGGATCATCGCCGAGCCGCTCCACACGCGGGGCGGCCGCACCGCCGCCGTCCGGGCCGCCGCCGCGCGCGTCGGGCTCACCGACGATCTCCTCGCCCGGCGACCGCACCAGGTGTCCGACGGCCAGCTGCAGCGCGCCTGCCTCGCCCGCGCTCTCGTCCAGCAGCCGCGGTACCTGATCTGCGACGAGATGACCGCGATGCTCGACCCCGCGACCACCGCCGCGCTGACCGCGGTCATCACCGAGGAAACCCGGCGCGGCCTGGGGGTGCTCGCGGTCAGTCACCACCATGCGCTACTCGACGTATGGTCTGATGCCACCACCGGCCTCACTGACGTCTCCCGGACAGCAGAAGGCCAGGCCATCGCGTGCGCTGGCGATCGCTGACTGTTCGCCGCGCCGGCGGAGCAGACCCGCGCGCGGTCGCGGCGCCAGGACACCCACCCATCCAGACTGTGGTGCACTGTCGGCATGACCTCCGAACACGCTCTTGCCGGTGACATTGCGCTCGTCACCGAACCGACGAAGAAGAATT
>NZ_JBFUKJ010000126.1:0-567 GCF_056400905.1 Cellulomonas sp. P4_H12 | reverse complement strand
GCACGGTGTCGAAATCGCCGTCCAGCGTCGCGATGGCGCGCTTGAGCGCGAACTCACGCCCCGGGCGCATCAGCAGCACCGCCTCCGCGCCGGCCAGGTCGATGGTCGCGGGTGCCAGCGACAGCCCTTCGGAGGTCGGCAGGATCACCTCACGCAGGGACACCTCGCCGGTCAGCACGTCGTGCACCGACGACTCCAACCGGTCGGGGTTGTGCCCCAACGAGAAGGTCAGGCAGCCCTGCGGG
The DNA here is from genome assembly GCF_056400905.1 of Cellulomonas sp. P4_H12. Classification (NCBI taxonomy): domain Bacteria; kingdom Bacillati; phylum Actinomycetota; class Actinomycetes; order Micrococcales; family Cellulomonadaceae; genus Cellulomonas; species Cellulomonas sp. P4_H12. The sequence goes on along the minus strand of NZ_JBFUKJ010000126.1, from coordinate 322 downwards.
TCGAGGTCGACCACCAACACCTTGCGTCCGAGCGCGGCCAAAGCCGCCCCCAGAGACGCCACCGTGGTCGTCTTGGCGACCCCACCCTTTTGATTCGCCACAGCGAGCACAGTTGTCACGGCTGTGATCTTTGCGCAATTCACGCCGGGTGGCGAGCGCTGGCACCTCACGGCCCTGGCATCATCGAGTCCATGACCGTCGCCGACCCCCGCATCGTCCTGCTCCGGCACGGCGAGACGGAGTGGTCGCGCACCGGCCGCCACACCGGCCGCACCGACGTCCCGATGACCACCGCCGGCCAGGAGCAGGCCCGGCGAGCGGG
>NZ_JBFUKJ010000125.1:0-567 GCF_056400905.1 Cellulomonas sp. P4_H12 | reverse complement strand
ACATTCCGGTTGTGGTGCGGTTGTCGGGTGTTCTCGATGTCGATGCGTTGGGTGCTGCGGTGGCCGATGTGGTGGCGCGGCACGAGGTGTTGCGCACGGTGTATGTCGACTTCGACGGTGCCGGTCATCAGGTGGTGTTGCCGGCCGGTGAGGCGGTGATCGATCTGACGCCGGTGTCGGTGGATGCGGAGTCGGTGGCCGGTGCGGCGGTGGAGTTCGTCTCGGCGCCGTTCGACGTGACCGCGGAGGTTCCGCTGCGGGCGCGTCTGTACGAGGTGGAGTCGGGCGTCGAGTACGTGTTGGCGATGGTGGTCCATCACATCAGTGCCGATGGTTGGTCGGTGGCTCCGTTGACGCGTGATGTGATGGTGGCGTATGCCGCTCGGCGGGCCGGGCGGTTGCCGGAGTGGGCGCCGCTGCCGGTGCAGTACGCGGACTWCACGCTGTGGCAGCGKGAGGTGCTCGGTTCCGAGCAGGATCCGGGTTCGCTGGTGTCGGCTCAGTTGGACTACTGGATTGCTGCGCTGGCGGGTGTTCCGGATGTGCTGGAGCTTCCGACGGCTCGGC
>NZ_JBFUKJ010000124.1:0-569 GCF_056400905.1 Cellulomonas sp. P4_H12 | reverse complement strand
CGGCGATGTTGTCGACGCTCTCCACGCTGCCGCCGGCCAGTCGGCCGTCGCGCAGCGACTTGCCGAGGCCGACGCAGCCGACGCTCATGGTGATCGCCCCGGTGGTCTTCTTCGCCCAGCCGGCCAGCGACAGGTCGCTGCCCTCGAACGCGGGCGCGTCGAACCGGCGCGAGCTGGCGTCGAGGACGTCCGCGCCGGCGTCGACGAGGGCGCCCAGGATCAGGCCGAGCTCCTCGGGGGTCTCCGCGATCCGGGCCGTGAAGTCCTGCTGCTTGTGCTGCGAGAACCGGTACACGATCGGCAGGTCGTCGCCGATGGCCTCCCGGATCGCGCGGACCACGGCGACGGGGAACGCGTTGCGGCGCTGCAGGTCTCCGCCCCAGGCGTCGTCGCGAAGGTTGGTCGAGGACCACAGGAACGAGTCCAGCAGGTAGCCRTGSCCGCCGTGGATCGCGATGCCGTCGAAGCCCAGCTCGACGGAGGTGCGGGCGGCGCTGGCGTAGGCGGCGATGACGGCGGCGATGTCGTCCTCGGTCATCGCGGCGGTCTCCGGCACGGCCCGGTCGACG
>NZ_JBFUKJ010000123.1:0-570 GCF_056400905.1 Cellulomonas sp. P4_H12 | reverse complement strand
GCGTTACACCGCATCGAATCCGGTGAGGGCACCGAGCAGGACTTCGCCGACGCCACGGGCCACTGGGACGTCGAGGAGCGGGCGGTCGCCACCCTGGACCGGCTCGGCCTCGCGCACGTCGCACCGACTCCGGATGCGTTGGGCCGCACCGTCGGCACCCTCTCCGGCGGCGAGACGATGCTGCTGGGCCTGACCGCCGCCCTGCTCGGCGACCCGGAGGTGCTGCTGCTCGACGAGCCCACCAACAACCTGGACCTGTCCGCCAAGGCCCGCCTGTACGCGGCCGTCGACCAGGTCCCCGGCATCGTCGTGGTGGTCAGTCACGACCGCGCCCTGCTCGACCGGATGGACACCATCGCCGAGCTGCGACGCGGCGAGCTGCGCATGTTCGGCGGCAACTTCGCCCACTACCGCGAAACCGTCGAGGCCGAGCAGGAGGCCAGCCGCGCCGCCGTCCGCGACGCCCGCGCCGACGTCCGCAGGCAGGGTCGCGAGCTGGTCGAGGCGCAGACCAAGATCGACCGGCGCCTGCGCTACGGCAAGCGGATGGTGGCAGAGAATCGGTACCCG
>NZ_JBFUKJ010000122.1:0-573 GCF_056400905.1 Cellulomonas sp. P4_H12 | reverse complement strand
TGGTCCGGGCCTCGTTCGGCCGGTTCGGCGACGCCGCGGTGGTCGACGCCACCGACGACGAACTCGTCGCGCTGGCCCGGACGGACCTCGCGGAGGTCACCGGGCTGCGGGCCGAGCCGGTCGGGGCGGCGGTGCAGCGATGGCACGGCGGCCTGCCCCAGTACGGGCCGCGGCACCTGGACCGGGTCGCGACGATCGAGGACGGCGTGGCCGAGTTGCCGGGACTCGGGGTGGCCGGAGCGCTGCTGCACGGCGTCGGCGTGCCCGCCTGTGTGGCGTCGGCGACGGCGGCCGCACGGGCCGCGGCGCGGGTGGCAGGATAGGGCCATGGCACGCCTCGATTACGACAAGCTCAATTCCACGCTCCGGTACGCGATGTTCTCGGTGTTCCAGGTGCAGCCCGGTGTCCTCGAGGAGGACCGCACCAAGGCCATCGAGGACGCGACGGCGTTCTTCGCCTCCTTCGAGGAGGCGGACGTCGTGGTCCGCGGCATCTACGACGTCGCCGGGATGCGCGCCGACGCGGACTTCATGATCTGGACGCACGCGGAGAAGCTGGAAGACCTGCAGAAG
>NZ_JBFUKJ010000121.1:0-573 GCF_056400905.1 Cellulomonas sp. P4_H12 | reverse complement strand
GCACTCGAGAATGCCCTCCCGACTGGATTGACCGGATGGCCGCCGTCAACGACGACCCGTCCACCATTCTCGACGACGAGATCCACGTTCTCCACGTGCCGGTCCGCGACAGCCTGGCGGCAATCGCCGGCTTCCCGAATGGGTACTTCAGCGTCGACTGGGACACGTTCCAGAACTACACCGTCACTCGTCATCTCGCCGACGCCTACGGCTATCGTCCACTTGGTATCGGTGCGTCCTGGATTGGATTCGAACGGGATACGCCGTTGTCCCTGCTGAAGGCGAACGAGCTCATCGAGGAGCTGAAGCCCATCTACCGCAGTATTGACGCGCCCGGATGGACTCGCCTCGAGGACACCCTGACTCGCAGGCGGACGCTCTTCCTCGGCTACACCGAGAACTTCGCCGACTGAGAAAGCGGTGGGTCTCGTCCAGCTCCGGGGTCCGTGGCGGTCGACACCGCAGCGCTCATTGCTACCCGTCTTGCATGCGTGTCGGGGTCGGGTGGGCTTTGCCGGACGGGCTGCTGGTTTCACTCGCAGGCCGTGAACCCGTTGGCGAGTTGGCGCAGCC
>NZ_JBFUKJ010000120.1:0-574 GCF_056400905.1 Cellulomonas sp. P4_H12 | reverse complement strand
GGTCAGCAGCGGGGACAGGTAGGCCATCACCACCACGGCCAGCACGAACTGGATCACCGCGCCCGCCGACAGCGGGACCATGGCGAGCAGGCCCTGCACCAGCTGCAGGTCGGTGATCGACCGGGACACCACCTGCCCGGTACGGATCTGGTCCTGCCCGAGTCCGTCGAGGCGTTGCAGCGAGCCGAGCAGGCCGAGCCGCAGGTCGTGCTGGACGTCGAGGGAGAGTTTGCCCGCGAGCATCCGGCGGCCGAACTGGCAGCCGAACCGGACCACCGCCAGCCCCGCTATGGCGGCGGCGACCACCGTGATCGCCTCGGTGGCGCCGGAACTGGCGTCGTCCACCGCGATTCGGGCCAGCAACGGGAAGGAGATGTCGATGACCGCGGCGATCAACGTCACCGTCAGGGCGCCGACCGTGACGGACCGGTGTGCCCAGCAGGCGGCGGCCAGTCGACTGATCCAACCGCGGGGCTTCGTATCGGGTGCCATCGACAGCCACGTTAGACCCGACCTCCGACGGGTCCGCTCGGTGCCGGTCAGGTGATGTCGCGGCGCGTGGCGGCCCACCAGC
>NZ_JBFUKJ010000119.1:0-575 GCF_056400905.1 Cellulomonas sp. P4_H12 | reverse complement strand
GCTCTCCGCGATGTCGAGCCTGTACGAGCACGGCCCGATGACACCCGGTGGACTGGCGGCACGGGAACGGGTGCAGCCGCCGTCGATGACGCGGGTGATCGCCTCTCTCGCCGAAGCCGGTCTGGTCGTGCGGGCGCCGCACCCGACCGACGGCCGCCAGATCATCGTCTCGCTCACCGACGCGGGCCGCGCGCTGCTCGCCGACGAGACCAGCGCCCGGGAGAAGTGGATGACGGATCGACTGGCGGCGCTGGACCCGGAACAGCGGGACCTGCTCCGGCGGTCCGTCGACATCATCGGCGGCATGGTCAACACCATGGAGTAGCGCTCGGCCGGCGTGCGGCAAGATGGTCCGGGTGGTTCACGTTATCGACATCGACGACCCGGCCGATCCCAGGCTGGACGACTTCCGCGACCTCAACTCCTCGGACCGGCGTCCGGACCTGCCGGAGGGCAAGGGCCTGGTGATCGCCGAGGGGGTCCTTGTCGCGCAGCGGTTGCTCTCGTCGCGCTTCCCCCCGATCAGCCTGCTGGGGGTGGACCGGCGACTCGACGAGCTGTCCGCGGACCTCGAG
>NZ_JBFUKJ010000118.1:0-576 GCF_056400905.1 Cellulomonas sp. P4_H12 | reverse complement strand
CGGCTGACGATGCGGGTGCTCGGGCCGACCCTGCCCGTGCCGCGGGACCCGGCGGACGGCGCCGACGCGGCGAACGACCAGTCCCTGGTGCTGTCGGTGGACACCGACGTGGGCCGGGTCCTGCTCACCGGGGACGTCGAGGCGGACGGCCAGCGGGACCTGCTGCGGGACGGCGCGCCGGTGCGCGCGGACGTCCTCAAGCTGCCGCACCACGGTTCGCGCACCACCACGCCGGAGTTCCTGCGCGCCGTCGGGGCGCGTCTGGTGCTGGTCTCGGTGGGCGCCGGCAACACCTTCGGGCACCCCAATCCCGGGGTGCTCGAGGAGATCCGGCGCTCGGGCGCGACGGTGGCGCGGACCGACCTCAGCGGCGACCTCGCGGTGAGCCGCTCGGGCGGCGGGGCCACTGCCGTCAGCCACCGTCGGCGTGGGACCATCGTCCGGTGAGTCAGAGCACCCCGCCCGCGCAGCTGCACCTGGTCCTCGGAGACGAGGAACTGCTGGTCGAACGAGCCGTCGCCGCCATCGTCGCGGGGGTGCGAGCCGGCTCCGCCAACGGTGACGACCTGCCGGTGA
>NZ_JBFUKJ010000117.1:0-576 GCF_056400905.1 Cellulomonas sp. P4_H12 | reverse complement strand
TGGCGGGCGGCGTTGCGCTGCACGCCCATCGCCAGCTGCATGCGCAGCAGTTCGTCGTAGGCGAGTCGGTCGCGGCCCGCGGTGGCGCCGGTGGAGGAGGCCGGGACGTGCACCGCGCGCAGTGCATCGAGCCGGCCCGGCAGCTGCTGGCTGGTGCGGATCGCGTCGGGGACCGGGTCGTCGAGCGCGGGTAGGCGCCGTAGTGCGTCGAGCGCCGCGCGGTGCAGCGTCCACGTCGAGACCTGGTGCTTGTYGGACTGCGGGTAGACCGGGACGAACGGGGCCGTCGCGTCGCGCATCGGTGCGATCAGCGCGCCGCCCATCTGGATGAACCCTTCCCACTCGGTGACGTCTCCCCACATCAGCACGAGGTCGTCGCGGTGGAACCTCGTCGCCAGCCATGGCTGCTGGAACTGCATGGACGTCACCCGGTAGGGGCCGGCGCCGATCTCGATGCGGGCGTACTTCTTTCCCCAGTCGGCTTTGGTGGACAGCACCTTTCCGACGGTGGCGACGTTCTTCATTCCCGGGGTGAGTGCGGACATCGGGGTGATCTCGGACCGGTCGATGTAGCGC
>NZ_JBFUKJ010000116.1:0-581 GCF_056400905.1 Cellulomonas sp. P4_H12 | reverse complement strand
GCTCGTGGCCGTCGTCACGCTGTGCTGGCGGATCCTCGGCTACCGGATCACCGGCCGGGTCGTCGGCGTCTCGGCGTTGCTCTCCCTCGCGTGTGTGTTTCTCGAACCGGTGCGCACCACGCTGTTCTTCGGCCAGATCAACCTGGTGCTGATGCTGCTGGTGTTGTGGGACACCTCGCGGGGCGAGGCGAGTCGGCTGCGGGGCGTCGGCGTCGGCATCGCGGCGGGCATCAAGCTGACGCCGGCGTACTTCGTCCTCTACTACCTCGCGTTGCGGCAGTGGCGTGCCGCCGCGGTCTCCACCATCACGATCCTCACGACCGTCGCGGTGAGCTGGGCTGTGCTGCCGAAGGATTCGCGCCAGTACTGGACCGCGACGTTCTTCGATTCCAGCCGCATCGCCGACGAGGCGCACGCCGCGAACCAGTCGCTGCGCGGGGCACTCACCCGGATCATCGGCGACCCCGCACCAACGTGGCTGTGGTTGCTGCTCGCGGCGGCCGTCGTCGCCGTGAGCATGTGGGTGGTGGCCCGACTCCACCGCCGCGGGGAGGCCCTGCTCGCGGTCACCGTCGCCGGCT
>NZ_JBFUKJ010000115.1:0-581 GCF_056400905.1 Cellulomonas sp. P4_H12 | reverse complement strand
ACACCATGCAGTTCCTGCGCCCGCAGGTCGCGACCTACTGCATGGGTCAGGCCGCGTCGGCGGCGGCTGTCCTGCTCGCCGCGGGCGCGCCCGGCAGGCGGTATGTGCTCGCACACTCCCGCGTCCTACTGCATCAGCCCTCGACCCAGGGGCAGGGCTCCATCTCGGACCTCGCGCTCCAGGCCGCGGAGGTGCTGCGGATCCGGTCGCAGACCGAGGAGATCCTCAGCGCACACACCGGCCAGGACGCGGCGCGGCTGCGCAAGGACACCGACCGGGACCGGATCTTCACCGCACAGGAGGCGCTCGACTACGGCCTGGCCGACCAGGTGATCGTCACCCGCGACGCCGGGTGAGAGCGTCTACGCGGCCAGCAGTTCCACCTGCGGGCTCCGCTCCTGCGGCGGGCCGGACAATGCGCCCGTTCCGGCCCGTCGCGTGACGGCCAGTCGCCGCACGCCACGGGCCAGCAGGTGCTCGAGCGGCAGGCCGAGCGCGCCGCACACCGAGTCCAGCATCTCCGACGACGGCTCCTTGCGCCCGCGTTCGACCTCGGACAGGTACTGCTTGGACATTCCGAC
>NZ_JBFUKJ010000114.1:0-582 GCF_056400905.1 Cellulomonas sp. P4_H12 | reverse complement strand
CGACGAAGCCGATGAACGCGATGAACATGCCGATGCCCGCGACGATCGCGGACTTGAGCTCGTCGGGCACCGCGTTGAACACGGCGGTCCGGAAGCCCGAGATCGCCAGCACCACAATGATGATGCCGTCGATCACCACCAGGCCCATGGCCTCCGGCCAGGTGACCTGGGGGGCGATCGTCACGGCCAGCAGGGCGTTGATGCCCAGGCCCGCCGCGATGCCGAACGGATAGTTCGCGATGATGCCGAACGCGATGCTCATCACGCCGGCCACCAGGGCGGTGACCGCCGCGACCTGCGAGATCGGCAGGATGTTCCCGAGCACGTCCGTCTTGGCTGCCGCGTCGTCGGCGGAGAAGCTGCCGAGGATCAGCGGATTGAGGACCACGATGTAGGCCATCGCCACGAAGGTGACGAGGCCGCCACGGACCTCGTTGCTGACCGTGGAACCGCGTTCCGTGATCTTGAAGTAGTTGTCGAGGAGCCTCGAGGTCCCAGCCATGTCGTCCCTGTCTCAATCGCCGAAGATGCGCGTCGCACCTGGGAGGTTAAGGCACCACCAGGCAGGTAGCGTTATTTCGG
>NZ_JBFUKJ010000113.1:0-588 GCF_056400905.1 Cellulomonas sp. P4_H12 | reverse complement strand
TTTTGGGCTCGTCTCTCGTTTACGGCTGGAAGATTACAACGGCCAAACATGATTGTCTACAGTCGCCATTGCAGACTTTTTGTGACGGTGGTCACTCATGCGGATCTGCAGGTCAAGGTGCCGAAAGCAGGTTGTCGGGGGCGTTCCTGGGCCGGCGGGAAGGTGTGTGCGGGGCATCCCGTCTGCGATTCGCTCCGGTGAACCGCGCACTGACAGAATGGAACCCATGCCCCTCACCCTCGAYGCWGCGTTCWGGCGCCGYGTRTATGCGGATCGACAGCGCGTGRAAGACGASMGGGAACGGGYGGCCGGAACAGMTCGACGCCGACCGGCCGACGGTCGAGCAGTGCGAGCGGTCCCGCTCAGTCATGCCGCCGCGATGAAGTCCGCGCGAGCAGAACTCACTACCCTCGCGCGCGCCGTCGAGAACCAGCACGGGGCCTTCCACCCCTGAAAGGTTCTTTGCTACACCGGGTTCGCGGTCAGACGCTGGTTCGGTGTGCGGCTGCTGCCGGGCAATCTCCGTGCGGGCGATCTATCGTGGCGGGTGATTGACGTTGCAACCACGATCGATGCGGAGGACACGGT
>NZ_JBFUKJ010000112.1:0-594 GCF_056400905.1 Cellulomonas sp. P4_H12 | reverse complement strand
CGCCTACACATTCCTCGCACTGATCCTGGGCAGTTGCGCTGCGCTGGTGCTGCGCAACACAATCGGCGCGATGGTGCTGACGCTGGTCGCGATGGCGGCGGTACTCGTCGGGTTCCAGGTCGGTGCACGCCMGCACTACGCGACGGCCACCGTCGAGGTGCGGCACCTCGATCTGTCGAACCAGTTCCTCGCCTATCCGCGAGACACCCCGAACCTGACGTCCTGGCTGCTGGATTGGGGCTACGTCGACGCCGCGGGCAGATCGGTGGCGATCGACTTCTCCCGGTGCGCGACCGTCGGCTCCGACCCAGACTGGCAACAGCGACCCGACGAAACGTTCGCCCAGTACGAGACCCGCCAGGACGCCCTCGAGGTAGTGGCGCAACGCGAACACGCCGACTGCGTCCGCGCACAGGGTGCGGACCGCCACGAGATCAGGTTCCACCCCGACAACCTGCTTCGGCGATTCCAGCTGATCGAAGCGGCTCTGGCACTGGCACTCTCGGTCGTCCTGTTCGTCCCGTCGTTGTGGGCGCTGCGCAGACTTCGCCCCTGACGCGCACCGTGGGCGGTCTCGGCGGCACGGCGCCGAGT
>NZ_JBFUKJ010000111.1:0-596 GCF_056400905.1 Cellulomonas sp. P4_H12 | reverse complement strand
GCGCGCTCGACACCCCGAACTCCGACTCGCTGCCACGGACGGCGTCGCCGAGGCCGTCGAGCACCTCCCGCAGCGGCACCCCGCGCGCCGTGTGCGCCTGCGGATTGAAGAAGATCTCCGCGTGCCGCACCCCGCCCGCGGCCGCCCGAGCGAAGTACGCACGGGCCAGGTCGGCGAAGTCCTGCGCGGTCCGCAGCACCGCCATGTTTGCGAAGTACAGGTCCAGGAACGACTGCAGGTCGGTGAACTCGTAGCGCGAACGCAGGTCGTCGAGGTCCCGGTACGGCAGCGTCACCCTGTTGCGCTCGGCGAGCGCGAAGATCAGCTCCGGTTCGAGCGAGCCCTCGATGTGCATGTGCAGTTCGGCGAGTGGGGTCGGCATCTTCTCATCCCTCGGGTTCGGGTTCTGGCGGCGTCCAGGACGGGTCGGTGGGCAGGTAGGACCGCAGCATCACGACGAACTCGCCCTCCGGGGCGGGCAGCCAGGTCGACGTACCGCTCGCCGGCTCGGCCGCGGCCAGCCAGACGTCGAGGGAGCCGTCCGGATTTCGGGTCAGGCCCGGGGTCCGGTCGCCGATCGCATACCTGCCCAACAC
>NZ_JBFUKJ010000110.1:0-596 GCF_056400905.1 Cellulomonas sp. P4_H12 | reverse complement strand
GTGGTCTCCGGGTCGGTCATCAGCAGCGGGACCGCCTCGACCGCTACGCCGGGGACGTCGGCGGTGTCGGTGTCGTGGATCAGCCAGCCGTCCAGGATTCCGGTGTCCGATCGCGCGCCGTAGTAGCGCCCCACTGCCTCGGCGGAGGTCTCGACGCCGATCACCTCCAGGCACTCGTCGGCCATGCCGCGCAGCGGCTTGCCGTCGATCACGGGGGACAGGCCGACCACCTTGGCGCGTCCGGTCCGCAGCGCACCCCGGATGCCGGGGACGGCGAGGATCGCGCCGACACTGACCACCGGGTTCGACGGCGCCAGCAGCACCGCATCCGCATTCTCCAGGGCGTCGATCACGCCCGGTGCGGGTGCCGCCTTGTCCGCGCCGACATGGACGAAACTGTGGGTCGGTACCTGGGCCCGGTGCCGCACCCACCATTCCTGGAAATGAATTGCTCGCTGTTCGCCGTCGGCCGGATCGGTGATCACGACGTGCGTCTCACTGCGGTCGTCGGTGACGGGGATCAGCCGCACCCCGGGCTGCCAGCGGTTGCACAGCGCCTCGGTCACCGCGGACAGCGGGTAGCCGGTGCGCAGCAT
>NZ_JBFUKJ010000109.1:0-600 GCF_056400905.1 Cellulomonas sp. P4_H12 | reverse complement strand
GGTCACGGGTGCGCTCGATCTCCACCTTCGCGATGCCGGCCCGCTCCATGCCCGTGGCGAGGAGCTTGCGGATGGCGACATCTTCCTTGACGTACTCCGCGTACTGCTTGTCTGCGTACCAGCGAGACTTCCAGTCGGTCGTAATGCCGAGGCGGAAGCCGTGCGGGTTGATTTTCTGGCCCACTATCGAGCACTTCCCTTCCGGCGATTACGGGTCGCGGCGCCGGCCTTGGGCAGGCTCTCCACGATGACCGTGATGTGGCTGGTGCGCTTGCGGATCCGGAACGCACGTCCCTGTGCACGCGGCTGGAACCGCTTGAGGGTCGCGCCCTCGTCCACGTACGCCGTCGCAACGACGAGCGTGCTGGGGTCCAGGTCCAGGTTGTTCTCGGCGTTCGCAGCTGCGCTGGCGATCACCTTCGCAACCGGCTCGCTGGCGGCCTGCGGCGCGAACCGCAGGATGTTCAGCGCGTCCTCGACCGAGCGCCCGCGAACCAGGTCCACGACACGACGCGCCTTCATCGGCGTCACGCGCACGTGGCGCGCGATTGCCTTGGCGGTCGGGTTGGCGGTTTCGGTGTTACTCATCGCCTCTTCGCC
>NZ_JBFUKJ010000108.1:0-601 GCF_056400905.1 Cellulomonas sp. P4_H12 | reverse complement strand
CGGCAGTGGAGTCTCGTCGGCGGGTTGATGGTGCAGGTGCATGCGGCCCGGGCAGGGTTGCCGATCAGCCGGGCGACGGTCGATGTCGACATGGCGGACGCACATCGAGACCGGGGCAGCGGCCTTCGGCGAGGTCCGCCACCGTCTCGAACGGCTCGGGTACCAGCTGAGAATGCCCGTCGGGGAGGGCCCGGCGCACCGGTTCGTCCGCGGCGGCGAGCAGGTGGACGTGATGGTCGCGGACAACCTCGCCCCCGCACACAGACCGACCGTGGCCGGGCGTGCGGTGTTCGCGCTGCCGGCCGGGACGTCCGCGCTGCGCAAGACCGTCGACTGCGAGATCGACATCGACGGTGAGAGGGTGACGCTCAGTGTCCCCGACGTCCTGGGCGCGCTCGTCCTCAAGGGCGCCGCCTACCGGGCGGACACACGGGATCGGGGTCGGCACCTCGAGGACGCGGCTGTCCTCGCGTGCGCGATGGACAATCCCCTCCGCGAGCGGGCCCGGATGGTGGGCAGTGACCGCGGACGAGTCCGGTACCTGGCCACGGCCCTGGCCGATGCCACGCATCCGGCCTGGCTCGCGGTGCCGGCCGAACAC
>NZ_JBFUKJ010000107.1:0-605 GCF_056400905.1 Cellulomonas sp. P4_H12 | reverse complement strand
TGGTGCAGCGGATCTCGGCGCTCGGCGACGACCTGCCCGAGGTGCGCGAGCTGGTGTGCGAACCGGTGCTGGCCAGCGCGTCCGGGGCAGTGGTCACCGACGCGCGGGTGCGGATCGGCCCGGAGCCGAGCGGCCGGGTGGACCTGGGGCCGCGCCGGCTCCGATAGCCCAGACGCCCCCCCGGTCGCGGGCGGGGTCAGGCCGCGTCGGGCACCACGACGACGGTCCGGTGGCCGTGACGGACCAGGCTGCCGGACACCGAGGTGCCGAGGAGCCGTTCGACCCAGGACAGCATGCGGTGGCGGGGACTGCCGACGAGGATCATCGTTGCGTCGTTCTCCCGGGCGACGGTGCGCAGCAGGTTCGCCGGGTCGCCGCGGGCGCAGTGGTAGGTCCACCGCTGCGTGCACGTGGCCATCAGCCGCTCGGTCTCGGCCCGGGTCCGCTCGAGGTGCCCCAGGACCTGTTCGTCGAAGTCCGGCAACTCGGGGTCGACGGGGATGTCCTCGATGTCGACGACGTGTACCACGTCGAGGTGGGCGTTCAGCGACGTGGCGAGTTCGATCGCGTAGGCGAGCGCGCGGTGGCTGGGGCCGTGGTCGTCC
>NZ_JBFUKJ010000106.1:0-608 GCF_056400905.1 Cellulomonas sp. P4_H12 | reverse complement strand
TGGTAGACGTCGGCGAGGTCGTTCTCGACGTAGGAGCGGGTCAGGGCCGCGCCGCCGAGGAGCACCGGGAACTGCTCCGCGACCCCGCGGGAGTTCAGCTCCTGCAGGTTCTCCTTCATCACCACGGTCGACTTCACCAGCAGGCCGGACATGCCGATGACGTCCGCGCGCTTGTCGACGGCGGCCTCGAGGATGGTCGCGATCGGCTGCTTGATGCCGAGGTTGACCACCTCGTAGCCGTTGTTGGACAGGATGATGTCGACGAGGTTCTTGCCGATGTCGTGGACGTCGCCCTTGACGGTCGCCAGCACGATCCGGCCCTTGCCGTCCTCGTCGGACGCCTCCATGTGGGGCTCCAGGTACGCCACCGCGGCCTTCATGACCTCGGCGGACTGCAGCACGAACGGCAGCTGCATCTGACCGGAGCCGAACAGTTCGCCGACCGTCTTCATGCCCGAGAGCAGCGTCTCGTTGATGATCGCCAGCGGCGGGACCTCGGTCATGGCGGCGTCGAGGTCCGGCTCGAGCCCGTTGCGCTCGCCGTCGACGATGCGCCGTTCGAGCCGTTCGAACAGCGGCAGCGCGGCCAGTTCCTCGGCCCGGGTCTC
>NZ_JBFUKJ010000105.1:0-608 GCF_056400905.1 Cellulomonas sp. P4_H12 | reverse complement strand
TGCTGGAGTTGCACGAGGCGCAGGCCGGCACGATGTTGCCCAGCGTGTAGCGGCCGCCTCGCGAGATCGGCAGGACGCAGTCGCGCTGCAGCGGTTGGTCCCGGGCGCCGCAGTAGGCGCAGCCGTTCCATGCCTCCTGTAGCGCGGTCCACTGCGGGGCGGTGAGGTCGTGCTCGACGAGGTCCATCCGCCGCTTGCGTCGCCGCGCGTACCTGGACTTGCGGCTGATCGCCATGGCCACACTCTACCGTCGCTGGGCACGGCGAAGGCCCCGGCACATGGCGGTTTCAGGGGGTCGTCGCAACACTGCCTGGCATCAGGCGGTAAGTAGATCACGCAGACGCTCGGCTGGGGTTTCCCAGTCGAGCGTTTTGCGTGGTCGGCCGTTGAGTTGCTGGGCGACGTGTTCGAGGTCTTCGGGTCCGAAGGCGCTCAGGTCGGCGCCCTTGGGGAAGTACTGCCGCAGGAGTCCGTTGGTGTTCTCGTTGGTGCCGCGTTGCCAGGGGCTGGCCGGGTCGCAGAAGTAGACCGCCATGTCGGTGGCCAGCGAGAACTGCCTGTGCTTGGCCATCTCGCAGCCCTGATCCCAGGTCAGCGATCCCCGTAGG
>NZ_JBFUKJ010000104.1:0-609 GCF_056400905.1 Cellulomonas sp. P4_H12 | reverse complement strand
GACCGGTACCGGTAGCGGTTCCTCCATCTCGCAGCAAGGCGACGGCAGCGTGTTGGCCACGTGCTCTGGTGGTTGCAGCTTCTTCGGCGGCGGATTCGTGGTCAAGGGCGGCCAGTCCCTGACCTACACGGTGACCTACAAGGTGCCGGCCGCCGCTCCTCTTGGTGTGTTCAACAGCGGCATGTTCTTCGACGTGTACAGCTTCGGCAGCACGCAGGGATTCAACCCGGCCAACGTGAACGTCGAGGTGGTCGCGCCGAACGTGGCCACCACGACGACGCTGTCGGCTCCCGCTCAGGCCGTCACCGGTACGCCGGTCGACCTGACGGCGAACGTCGGCCCGGCCAACTCCGTCGGCACCGTGCAGTTCAAGGACGGTGGCGTGAACATCGGTGCGCCGGTTGCGGTTTCGGGTGGCACCGCGACTCTGTCGCACACGTTCGACACGGTCGGGTCGCGCTCGATCACTGCTGAGTTCGTTGCGGGTGCCGGTTTTGTGGGTTCGACGTCGGCGGCGCATGCGGTCGAGGTTTCGGCTCCGTTGGTGACCACGACGACGGACCTGGCGGTTCCTGCCACTGCTGTGACCGGTACTGCGGTTGATCTGAC
>NZ_JBFUKJ010000103.1:0-615 GCF_056400905.1 Cellulomonas sp. P4_H12 | reverse complement strand
AATCGCTTCACCGCGGCGCCATGCCCCCGCCGCGCCGGGCGGTGTCGCGGATACGCTGTAGCGGACACGCGCGCCGGTGTTCGCGCACCCGAGACGAGGGGCTCTACGCATGGGTTTGTTCCGGAAACGCAAGACACGCGCGACCCGCCGTGCGGAGGCGAAGGCACTCAAGACGAAGGCCAAGATGGAGGCCAAGCTCGGTGCCCGCAACGACCGCAAGAAGATGAAGTCCGACTCGAAGTCCACGAAGAAGATCGAGAAGGCTCAGATCTCGGCGCTGAAGGCACAGGAGAAGGCGGCTCAGCGCGGGGGCAAGCTCAGCGTCAGCCAGGTCCGCAAGTACATCGGCATCGCACGGCTGCTCACCCCCGTGCTCGCCCCGCTGATCTACCGCGGCGCGGTGGTGGTGCGCGGCCAGCTCGACCAGCAGCGGGCCGCGAAGATGGGCATCGCCGCGGAGGAACTCGGCACGTACACCGGGCACGGCGCCCATCTCAGCGCCCGGATCGCGGGGGCCGAGCGCTCCGCCAACGACATCGCCGCGCAGTTCAACGACGCCGAGACCGTCGCGTTCACCACCGCGATCCGCGGCCGGTTGACCGAGCTGAGCACCGC
>NZ_JBFUKJ010000102.1:0-615 GCF_056400905.1 Cellulomonas sp. P4_H12 | reverse complement strand
GTCGCACTGTGGGATTGCCGCGATCACGTCCGGATCCGCTCGGACGGTGCCGGGCAACTCCAGGACCGGCCACTGCAGTACCCGCCGTTGTTGAGTCGCCTCCAGGTTGAGATGAGGCGGCGCGGCATTTCCGTCAGCACCGTCGCCGCGGTCGACTGCACGATCTGCCGCTGACGACAGCGTCCGGCGAAGTCGCGGCCGCGTGCGCTGTTTCCGCCGAGCCTGGCGTCGGTGTGCAGGGGGTGGCCAGGGGCCGACATGGCGATGAGTTGCGCGGTGACCACGCCGAGCGATTGGTCAGCGTCGGTCACTGACTGCGGGCGCCGCTTATTCGAGGTGCGTCTTGTGCCGCTCGACGAGTCGGGCGAATTCGTCGTCGGTGAGCCGGTCGAGGTAGTAGGCCTGCTCGATGTCGTCCCAGTCGCCGGAGCTGTAGGCGTCGGTGGCGACGCCGTCGACGCTCGGCACGTGGCCGAACGTGTACTTCCAGTTCAGGAGCTTGTCCATCATGGTGGCGTCGTCGATCAGGCCGGCGGCGCGCTTGTCGATCACCTCCGCGGGGGTCTCGTCGAGCAGCGACGGGTCCTCGGCGAAGCGCACCAGGATCCGCTGGAT
>NZ_JBFUKJ010000101.1:0-619 GCF_056400905.1 Cellulomonas sp. P4_H12 | reverse complement strand
CGCCCGCATCGTTCATCAGCCCGACGCCGCACATGGACGTCGTCTTCGGCGACCGCGACGTCGACTACCTGCGCCGCCGGTTCGCCACCCTGCGGCGCTCGCCGCTGTTCTCGGCGATGGAGTACACCGAGGATCCCGAGACGATCCGCCGATGGGCACCGTTGCTCATGGACGGCCGCGCCGGCACCGAGTCGATGGCCGCGACCCGGTACGCCGGCGGTACCGACGTCGACTTCGGCGCGCTGACCCACGCCCTGACCGCCGCGATGACGGCCCGCGGGGCGCAGGTCCGCCTGCGACACGAGGTCACCGGGCTCTCCCGGGGAGCCGACGGTCTGTGGACCGTGACGGGCCGCGACCGCGGCTGCGGCGACCGCTTCGGGATCAGGTCCCGGTTCGTCTTCGTCGGCGCGGGCGGGTACGCCCTCAAGCTCCTGCAGAAGGCCAGGGTCCCGGAGGTCCGCGGCTACGCGGTCTTCCCCCTCGGCGCGCAGTTCCTGCGCACCGGCAACCCCGACGTCGTCGCGCGGCACGACGCGAAGGTCTACAGCCAGGCTTCCGTCGGTGCCCCGCCGATGTCGGTGCCCCACCTCGACAGGCGCGTCGTGGAGGGCAACCC
>NZ_JBFUKJ010000100.1:0-622 GCF_056400905.1 Cellulomonas sp. P4_H12 | reverse complement strand
GGGTGCCCCGGCGCCACATCGGTTGGCCGAGCTCGTCGCCACGCTGCGCCGGTTCGACTTCCCGATATCGCTCACCGACCTCGACAGCGCTGCCGATATCGTTGAGCGGACCGCCAAGTTCGAAGTGGAGTACGCCCGAGCCATGCCGGACCGCACGGCTGCCGTCGAGACGATGCTCATCGGGACCGTGATATTCGAGCGGGCCCTCGTTGAGGTGCGCCGCCTCGCGCTCGAAGCCGCCAGCTTCCGGATCGACATGGCACCACACACCGCCAAGCGGCGCTCTCCATGACCTGCGCCTCGCGCGCGTTTCAACTCAAGCCGTAATGACAACCCGGGGCCGGCGCGAA
Source organism: Cellulomonas sp. P4_H12 (assembly GCF_056400905.1). Classification (NCBI taxonomy): domain Bacteria; kingdom Bacillati; phylum Actinomycetota; class Actinomycetes; order Micrococcales; family Cellulomonadaceae; genus Cellulomonas; species Cellulomonas sp. P4_H12. The sequence goes on along the minus strand of NZ_JBFUKJ010000100.1, from coordinate 272 downwards.
TCGCCACACCAACCTTGACGGCCGCGATCAACACACCCGGCATCCGTCAAAGCGCAGCGGCGTTTCTTGTCAGTCTTCACTGCAACTCGACAGAAATGAGAGATCGGCAGGTTCCGCGGGCCCGGAGCCCGGAATCAGCGACGTACCACCGCGACCGCGGGAACGCTGACCTGCAACAACACTGAGAATCCTAACGCCGATGACTCCGCCGTTCGAGATCTCGCCGACGATCCTCCGACCGGCAGCCGGGCCACGCGCGATCCGGCGTCTAC
>NZ_JBFUKJ010000099.1:0-623 GCF_056400905.1 Cellulomonas sp. P4_H12 | reverse complement strand
CGCCCTTCTCGGCCAGCCAGCGCTCCGCGTCGATCGCGGCGGAGCAGCCGGTGCCGGCGGCGGTGATGGCCTGACGGTAGGTGTGGTCGACCAGGTCGCCGGCCGCSAAGACACCCTCGATGGAGGTCTGGGTGGCCGGGGACTGCACCCGCACGTAGCCCTCGTCGTCGATGTCGACCTGGCCCTTGACCAGCTCGCTGCGCGGGTCGTGGCCGATCGCGACGAACATGCCGGTGATCGGCAGGGTGGACTGCTCACCGGTGACGGTGTCGCGCAGCACCAGGCCGGTGACGCTGGTCTCGCCCAGCACCTCGACCGGCTCGGCGTTGGTCAGGAAGCGGATCTTCTCGTTCGCCTTGGCGCGYTCGAGCATGATSCGKGAGGCGCGGAACTCYTCGCGGCGGTGCACSAGSGTGACGSWGCGGGCGAAGCGGGTGAGGAAGGTGGCCTCCTCCATCGCGGAGTCGCCGCCGCCGACCACGACGATGTCCTGGTCGCGGAAGAAGAAGCCGTCGCAGGTGGCGCAGGCGCTGACGCCGCGGCCGAGGAGCTTCTCCTCGCCGGGGATGCCGAGGTAGCGGGCCGCGGCGCCCATCGCGAGGATGACGGCGTGCGCGTAGTAG
>NZ_JBFUKJ010000098.1:0-623 GCF_056400905.1 Cellulomonas sp. P4_H12 | reverse complement strand
CGGACATCCACTTCCAGCCGCGCTACATCTTCGCGGCCATCGACGCCGGCTGCGCCGCGGTGCGGGTGAACCCCGGCAACATCAAGGAGTTCGACGGCCGGGTCGCGGAGGTCGCGAAGGCGGCGGGCGACGCGGGCATCCCGATCCGCATCGGCGTCAACGCCGGCTCGCTGGACCCGCGGCTGATGGCCAAGTACGGCAAGGCCACGCCGGAGGCGCTGGTCGAGTCCGCGCTGTGGGAGGCCGGCCTGTTCGAGGAGCACGGCTTCGGTGACATCAAGATCTCCGTCAAGCACAACGACCCGGTGGTCATGGTCGAGGCGTACCGCCAGCTGGCCGCCAAGTGCGACTACCCGCTGCACCTCGGGGTGACCGAGGCGGGTCCGGCGTTCCAGGGCACCATCAAGTCCGCGGTCGCCTTCGGGGCACTGCTGTCCGAGGGCATCGGCGACACCATTCGCGTCTCGCTCTCCGCGCCGCCCGCCGAGGAGATCAAGGTCGGCACCCAGATCCTCCAGTCGCTGAACCTGCGGCCGCGCAAGCTCGAGATCGTCTCCTGCCCGTCCTGCGGGCGGGCGCAGGTGGACGTCTACACCCTCGCCGACGAGGTGACGGCCGGGCTC
>NZ_JBFUKJ010000097.1:0-624 GCF_056400905.1 Cellulomonas sp. P4_H12 | reverse complement strand
GCGCGACGAGCAGCGGCGAGAGCAGGTTCAGCTCCACGATCTTCGAGTGGAAGCGCGGGCTGGCGTCCGCGGCCAGCGCGAAGGGCGCACCGCCCGCGTTGTTGACGACTGTGTCCAGGCGCCCGTGGGTGGCGACGATCGAGTCGATCATCGCCTGCACCTGTTCGGGGTCGCGGACGTCGCAGGCGATGAACTCCGCCGTCCGTCCGTCCACCTCGACCGGCTCGTCGCCGGGCCGTCGCGCGCACGTCACCACGGTCGCGCCCGCCCCGAGGAAGGCGCGGCTGATGCCGGCACCGACCCCTCGCACACCGCCGGTGACCAGCACCACGTTGCCGTCCAGACCTAGATCCACCTGTACCTCCGCTGTCAGGGATTCTCTGCGGGCCGGGGGTGCATCCGTCCCCTCGGGACGAACTCCGGCCCGACCCGCAGGTGTGCTAACTTACCAAGCAATCGCTTGGTTTGGCGACCTACCTAAGGAATCACGATGGGAATCACTTCCAAATCCGACGGGTCCGGCATCACCACGGTCACCGTCGACTACCCGCCTGTGAACGCAATCCCCTCGAAGGGATGGTTCGAACTGGCCGACGCAATCCGCGAAGCCGGCCAGGACATGGA
>NZ_JBFUKJ010000096.1:0-624 GCF_056400905.1 Cellulomonas sp. P4_H12 | reverse complement strand
CTACCTGGGATTCCCGGACGGCGTGTCCGGCGCGCAACTGGCCGACCGGGCCCGCCGGCAGGCCGCCAAGTTCGGCGCCGAGGTGATCACCACCCGGGACGTCGTCGCGCTGGAGGTGAACGGGTCCGCGCGCACGGTCCGCTTCGCCGACGGCGCGTCGCTCGACGCACACACCGTGATCCTGGCGACCGGGGTCTCCTACCGGCAGCTGTCGGTCCCCGGACTGGACGAGTTCACCGGCCGCGGCGTGTATTACGGATCCGCGGTGACGGAGGCCGCGCGGTGCAGCGACCAGGACGTGTACATCGTCGGCGGCGCGAACTCGGCGGGGCAGGCCGCCGTCTATCTCGCCAGAGGTGCGCACTCGGTGACGATCCTGGTTCGGGCCCGCTCACTGGACGACTCCATGTCGCACTACCTGATCCAGCAGATCAAGCAGAGCCCGAGGATCGTGGTTCGGGCGTGCTCGGAGGTGGTGGGCGTCGAGGGCGGCGATCACTTGGAGCGGATCACGTTGCGCGACAACACCACGGGCCGGACCGAGACCGTCGACGCGCAATGGCTCTTCCTGTTCATCGGCGCGGCGCCGCGCACCGACTGGCTCGACGGCGTCGTGGTGCGCGA
>NZ_JBFUKJ010000095.1:0-634 GCF_056400905.1 Cellulomonas sp. P4_H12 | reverse complement strand
CGTCGACGTCGCTTGCCCCCATCGTCGACGCTCAGGTCGGGCGGTCGAGCACCCTGAAGGCCACCGTTTCCCCGGCCGGTGCCGGTGGCAACGTGGTGTTCAAGGACGGCGCCACGACGCTGGCCGAGGTTCCCGTCGCCGCCAACGGCGAAGCTGTGTACTCCTGGGTGCCGGCCACCCCGGGTGCCCACGCGATCACCGCGACGTTCTCCGGACGCACCGTTGTCACCGGCTCGAACGCCTCCGCCAACGTGACCGTGGCGGCGCAGCCGGCCGAGAACTCCAGCTCGACCACCGTGCTCACCGTCGGTGAGAACCTGAAGGTCGGCCAGGCGTCGACCGCGTCCGCGAAGGTCACCCCCGGCAACGCCGGCGGGTCGGTCACCTTCAAGGAGAACGGTGTCGTGATCGGCACCGCCACCGTCGACGCGAACGGCCAGGCGAGCATCGCGTGGACGCCTGCCGTCGCCGGCCAGCGCAGCATCGCGGCCGAGTTCTCCGGTGCCGGCACTGTCAACGCGTCCGCGGACAGCGTTTCCGTGGCCGTGTCCGAGGGCATCCCCGGCGGCGGGGAGAACGGCGGCGGCACCGGCAGCCTCGGCTCGCTCTTCGGCAGCTAGGCGCAGCACCACAC
>NZ_JBFUKJ010000094.1:0-644 GCF_056400905.1 Cellulomonas sp. P4_H12 | reverse complement strand
ATCACGGTGGTGGTGAGCACCTCGCCGTCGGGCCCGATCGCGGTGCCCGTGGTGGGACCGCTGCCGCCGGGCAGGGTGTCCTGGTCGAGCGTCTCGCCGGTCCCGGTGTCGAAGGTCAGCAGCGCCGTGGGGGCCGACGCGTCGGGACCCTCCCGCACCTCGGTGTAGCCGACGGCGCCGCCGGCCTGCGCGGACGCGCCGACCGGGGCGACGTCCCCACGTTCCCACGCCACCTCCGCGTGGTCGCCCTCGTCCCGCAGCGCCAACAGGTGCCCGCCCTCGCCGGGAGCCGGGATGATCAGCCCGTCCGCCGACACCGACGGGGTGCCCGCGGCGGGGTAGCCGAGCGACTGGTTCCAGCGGACCTGCCCGGTGGCGGCGTCGAGCGCCCAGAGCGTGCCCTGGTTGTCCCCGGCGTAGACCGTCGTGCCGTTGGCAGAGAGGCTGGGGCTCGACGAGGTGCCGCCGTCGAGGACGTCCGCGGACCACAGTCCGGTGAGGGCGCCGTCGGCGTACCGCATCGCGACCACGGAGGCCCGGTCGTGGTCGGGCAGGCGCAGCGTGAGGTAGAAGTTGCCGCTGGCGAGGTCGATCGCGGGACCGGCCGGCACCGGGCACTCGGGGGCGCCGAAGGCGCACTGGTC
>NZ_JBFUKJ010000093.1:0-647 GCF_056400905.1 Cellulomonas sp. P4_H12 | reverse complement strand
GGGCGGGTCCGAGGCGACAGCGGTCAGAGATCGGCGGGGGCGGTGATCGTCAAGACCGGCTCGAAGTTGTCTCCGGGTCCGACGTCGATCCCGAGGGTGACCGGCTCCGGCTCCTCGGCGCCGCGGCGGTTCGGGACGACGTAGACGGTGAACTCCTGCAGCCCCGACAGTTTGAGGAGCTTGGCGCGACGCAGGGCGTGCGCGGCCATCGTCAGCACGTCCCACTGCCGACCGGTCTCGTCCTGCATCGCACCGTGATCCCAGGCCACAGCAGCGGCCCACGCATGCGCGGCGATCGCGAGCGGATACCGGATGCCCCGCTCAGCGGCGAGTGCGGTGACGTCGTGCAGAACTCCGTCTGCGATCGCGTCGGCGCGACTGTACGCGGAGATCACTTCGCCGAACAGGGATTCGCGCGCGACGCAGGGCGTGCGCGGCCATCGTCAGCACGTCCCACTGCCGACCGGTCTCGTCCTGCATCGCACCGTGATCCCAGGCCACAGCAGCGGCCCACGCATGCGCGGCGATCGCGAGCGGATACCGGATGCCCCGCTCAGCGGCGAGTGCGGTGACGTCGTGCAGAACTCCGTCTGCGATCGCGTCGGCGCGACTGTACGCGGAGATCACTTCGCCGAACAGGGATTCGC
>NZ_JBFUKJ010000092.1:0-650 GCF_056400905.1 Cellulomonas sp. P4_H12 | reverse complement strand
TCGGCGCGTCCGCCGACCACAAGACGTTGTTCCGCGAGTTCGGCTTCACGGCCGAGAACGTGACCGCCGCGGCTCGCCGCACCCTGGACCGAGTGAAGGGCTGATCGCCATGCCACAGAACAAGAATCTCGCCGACCTGTCGGCCGCCGGTGTGTCGGTGTGGCTCGACGACCTCTCCCGCGCACGACTCGAGTCGGGCAACCTCGCCCAGCTCGTCGCGGAGAAGTCCGTCGTCGGTGTCACCACGAAGCCGTCGATCTTCCAGGCGGCGCTCAAGGGCCCCGAGTACCGGACGCAGCTGCACGAGCTCGCCGGCCACGGCGCGAACGTCGACGACACGGTCCGCGCGCTGACCACAGACGACGTCCGGGCCGCCTGCGACCTGCTGGCCCCGCAGTACGAGGCCACCGCCGGCGTCGACGGCCGGGTCTCGATCGAGGTCGACCCGCGTCTCGCGCACGAGACCGACGCCACGGTCGCGCAGGCCGTCGAGCTGTGGAAGTTCGTCGACCGGCCCAACCTGCTGATCAAGATCCCGGCCACCCTCGCGGGCCTGCCCGCGATCACCCGGGGCATCGCCGAGGGCATCAGCGTCAACGTCACGCTGATCTTCTCGGTCGAGCGGCACAAGGCCGTCATCGACGCCTACC
>NZ_JBFUKJ010000091.1:0-651 GCF_056400905.1 Cellulomonas sp. P4_H12 | reverse complement strand
GTCTGCCGCAGCGCCAACGTGTCGTCGGCGTTCAGCGGAGGCGCGGGCACGATCGCGGTCTTCACCGTCGCGGTGGCCCCGTTCTTGGTGGTGGTCACCTCGAGACAGTTGCCGATCTCCTTCTCGCGAACGGAGAGCGGGGTCGCGGTCCGCATCAGCTCGACGGAGATGGTGGCCCGGTTCGCGTTGTCGGTGCCCACGATCATCGCGGTGCCGTCCGCGCTGTAGTCCTGGTTCGGCGGCTTGCATCCCGCCGGGTCCACCTTCGCGCCGGCCGGGATGCCACTGAGGTCGGCCGCGGCCTGCGCCACCGCCTGCGACGGCAGCACGATGGCCTCGTACGGGGCCGGGAAGTCGGTCGGCGTCAACAACATCGAACCGAGCGAGGCGTCGATGGTGGCCGAGTCGCCCGTCTCCGGGGCCGGCGCGGCGACGCCCGCCACGGTCGACGAACACCCGGCGAGGGCCAGGGAGGCGGCGGCGAGACCGGCGACCAGGATGCGGCGAGTCAACTTCGATCCTCCAGGATGCAGTGGCACAGCGGTACGAGACACCGATTACGAGGTGAACAGCGGTTCGGGCGTTGGCCGGCGCCGTCAGGAGCCGACACCGACCACTCTGCCACCCCGGCCCCGGCCAGTCGCACAGGCC
>NZ_JBFUKJ010000090.1:0-654 GCF_056400905.1 Cellulomonas sp. P4_H12 | reverse complement strand
CCGGTGCCGCCCATCTACTTCGGCGGTTCGTCGCCCGCCGCGCTGCCCGTCGCGGGGAGGCACGCGGACGTCTACCTCACCTGGGGCGAGCCGCCCGCGCAGGTCGCCGCGAAGATCGCCGCAGTCCGCGAACACGCCGAACAGACCGGGCGCACAGTCCGATTCGGCATCCGGCTGCACGTGATCACCCGCGACACCGCGAGGGAGGCGTGGGCGGTGGCCGACAAGATGCTCGCCGGACTGGACCCCGGAGCGATCGCCGATGCCAGCGCCCGCTTCGCGCGGTCCGAGTCCGAGGGGCAACGCCGAATGGCCGCCCTGCACGGCGGCCGCACCGACTCGCTGGAGATCGCGCCGAACCTGTGGGCCGGCGTCGGACTGGTGCGCGGCGGCGCAGGCACCGCCCTGGTGGGCAGCCACGCCGAGGTCGCGGACCGCATCGAGGAGTACCACGCGCTGGGCCTCGACGAGTTCGTGCTGTCCGGCTACCCACACCTGGAGGAGGCCTACTGGTTCGGGGAGGGCGTGCGCCCCCTCCTGGCCCGGCGCGGTCTGCTCGCGGACGAACGCGCGCTGGTCAGCGCGTAGAACCGGGCCCGACCGGCGACCACCTGGTGGTGCCGATCGTGCCCGGGCGCAGCACGTTCATCGCCG
>NZ_JBFUKJ010000089.1:0-660 GCF_056400905.1 Cellulomonas sp. P4_H12 | reverse complement strand
TACCTGGTCTACGAGCCGTGGGCCTACGGCAACGGCAACTGGTGGACCTCCAAGGCCGGGTTCGGCGTCCCGTCCGGCATGGGCTACGCATCGTTCGGCACCATCGACGCCTTCGTCGCGGCGAACCCCGCGGCCCGCGTCATCGGCGTCGGCTACTCGCTGGGCTCCGGCGTGATCGGTGACGCGGTCATCAACAAGATCGTCGTCGGCGGCGCCACCTACACCTTCGGGCTCGAGCCCGTCGTCGTGCCCCCCAAGGTGACGACTCTCCACTCGACCGACAAGAACGCCGCGGGTTGGGGCTTCGGAGAGTCGCGCGTGTTCGGCCACCACGAGTACACGAAGGACGGTCTGCGCGTGTGGACCGAGGACGACCACGCCGGGCTCTCGACGTCCAAGTCGGCCGGCTACGTCGCGGCGAGCTTCCCCCTCGCCGACGCGGCGAGCACGACCATCGACTTCACCTCCTACTCCGGCGTCCGCCCCAGCGTGCAGCTCGCGGTCGACCGGGACGGCAACGGCACCTGGGACGGGTACCTGGTCTACGAGCCGTGGGCCTACGGCAACGGCAACTGGTGGACCTCCAAGGCCGGGTTCGGCGTCCCGTCCGGCATGGGCTACGCATCGTTCGGCACCATCGACGCCTTCGTCGCGGCGAAC
>NZ_JBFUKJ010000088.1:0-661 GCF_056400905.1 Cellulomonas sp. P4_H12 | reverse complement strand
GCACACCCTTGCTCGCCCGCACCCGGAACCGCCCGCGCTGGTTCGACAGCGCCTGGATCTCGTCGGTCCACACGCCGGTGGCGTTGACCACCACGTGGCCGCGCACCTCGGTGGCCTGCCCGTTCTCCGAATCCCGTACCCGCACACCGGAAACCCGGTCCGCCTCACGGAGGAAGCCGACCACCTGCGTGGAGGTGCGGACCACCGCGCCGTAGTGCGCCGCCGTCCGGGCCACCGTCATGGTGTGCCGGGCGTCGTCGACCACGGTGTCGAAGTAGCGGATACCGCCGATCAACGCGGACCGCTTGAGCCCGGGCGACATTCGCAGCGCACCGGATCGGGTCAGGTGCTTCTGGGCGGGTACCGACTTGGCGCCGCCCATCTGGTCGTACAGGAAGATGCCGGCCGCGATGTAGGGCCGCTCCCACACCCGATGGGTGAGGGGGAACAGGAACTCGAGCGGCTTGACCAGGTGCGGGGCCAGCGTCGTCAACGACAGCTCGCGCTCGCGCAACGCCTCTCGCACCAGGCCGAACTCGAGCTGCTCGAGATAACGCAGGCCGCCGTGGAACATCTTCGACGACCGGGACGACGTCCCGGACGCGAAGTCGCGGGCCTCGACCAGCGCCACGCGGAGGCCGCGGGTGGCGGCGTCGAGTGC
>NZ_JBFUKJ010000087.1:0-674 GCF_056400905.1 Cellulomonas sp. P4_H12 | reverse complement strand
GTCGAGGGGGCAGACATCAGGCGCCGGCCCAGTCCGCCCTCGGGTCGAAGCCGCTGGCCTTCTCTGCCTCGAGGTAGGTACGCAACGCCTCGGTGGCCGAGTCGTCGAGGTTCTGCGGCACCGCCACCTTCACGGTCACCAGCAGGTCACCCGCACCGCCGCCACGCTTGTGCACGCCGCGGCCACGCACCCGCAGGGTCCGGCCGTCGACGGTGCCGGGCGGCACCTTGACGCCTACGCGGCCCTCCAGGGTCGGCACCGACAGCGTGGTGCCGAGCACCAGTTCGCCGTAGCTGACCGGGACGGTGACCGTCAGGTCGTCGCCGTTGCGGCCGAACACCTTGTCCGCCTTGACGTTCACGGTGACGTAGAGGTCGCCGGACGGCGCACCGCGCAGCCCCGCCTCGCCCTGCCCGGCGAGCCGGATCTTCTGTCCGTCKCTCACGCCCGGGGGAATCCGGACGGTGATGCTGCGCGAGCGGTTCTGCACACCGGTGCCGCGGCAGTCGGTGCACGGGTCGTCGATGATCGAGCCGGTGCCGCGGCAGTCGTCACAGGGCTCACTGAACCCGAACGCGCCCTGGTTTCGACTGACGATGCCACTTCCGTTGCAGTGCGGGCACACCCGCGGGCTGGTGCCCGGCTTCGCGCCACTGCCGTGGCAGGTGGTGCAC
>NZ_JBFUKJ010000086.1:0-676 GCF_056400905.1 Cellulomonas sp. P4_H12 | reverse complement strand
TTGTTGGTGTTGTGGGGTTTGGTGTTTTTTGTGGGTGTGGTGGGGTGGGTGTTGTGTTTTTGTGTGTGGGGGKGTGGTTGGTGGTTGGGGTGGGGGTGGTGGGGGTGGGGGTGTGGTGGGTGGGGGTGTTGTTGGTGGTCGACGGCCAACGATAGGCGCGGCCGCGCGTCGGTGCCGCGGTCTACGCTCGTCCGGGTGAGTTCCGAGCTGTCGGACATCTACCGTCAGACCTCGCAGGCGCGCGGGAGGTGGCGGGGGTCAAAGGCCACCGCGGGGCGCTCCTCGACCGCACGGCGGGCGGGCGACCGGGCCGGCCGGGCCGCGCGCCTCGGCCACGCGCAGGAGCTCGCCGCCGCGACGAAGCAGCTCGAGTGAGCACCGACCGCGACAGCCAGCGCACCCGGGTGTACGAGGCCGAGACAGTGGTGCGCACGGTGCTCACCTGGCCCCGGCGACCGGACAGGCGTCGTCACAACGCTGAAATGCGAGAGGCCCGAACCGAGTCCATCGGTTCGGGCCCACGCACACGGTCTTCCGAGTGGTGCTGGGTCAGTGGGCGCGCACGAACCCGAACCCGAGCGGTTCGAAGCCGGCCGACCGCAGCGCCTGGCACAGCTCCTGGTTGTTGGCCCACTCGTCCACCGGCACGAACACCGTCTTCTGCTCGTCCCCGTCG
>NZ_JBFUKJ010000085.1:0-682 GCF_056400905.1 Cellulomonas sp. P4_H12 | reverse complement strand
GTGGAGAACCCGCGTTCGGTGCGCTTCCAGTCGATGATCTTCGCGTTCTGTGCACCCGGAATACGCTGCTGGACAATTGGTTCGAGGGCGGCCGCCAGGTTCTCCGGCGCGACCCGCTCAGCCATTGTTCCCACCGGATCGGTTGGCGCTCCAGTCGGTGTAGCCGTAGCGCGGGTTCACGCCCATGAACACCATCTCGACCAGTCCGTGTCCGACCTTGTCGCCCATCCGGACCTCGACGAGCGTCTCGCTGAGCATGCTCACCTTGCGGATCTCGTTGACGTCGGTGATGTCGACGTCGAAGCTGTCGCTGAAGTCCTTGCCGCGGTACATGCCCGACGCGTAGCCGTTGTACTCGTCGTACCCGGCGAGGCCCGGCCAGAAGTCGCACACGGGCTTGACCTCGATGACGTCGGTCGTGCGGTCCGCGCGGTGCACGGTGAACGTGCCGGACTTGACGACGCGGAGGTCGTCGCGGAAGTCCAGGTCGTGCTCGACGTCGATGATCGGCAGCGGCTCCTTGCCGGAGTCGATCGGGAAGAGCACCTCGCCCTCGAACTGCCAGCGCTCCCCGGTGTGGGTCTCGCGCTGTGCGAAGTGCACCACCTCGTCGTCGAACTGGAAGATGCCCATGTAGTAGAGGACGCCGGCCGGCACCTCGGAGGGCTGCATGTTCCCGCCC
>NZ_JBFUKJ010000084.1:0-692 GCF_056400905.1 Cellulomonas sp. P4_H12 | reverse complement strand
GTCCAGGACGACACTCGTCGGGTCCTCGCCGAAAAACTGCCCGAGGTCGTTGAGGCCCGCGCCACGATCGAACAAGCCAAGGGTGTCCTGATGKCCGTCTACGGCATCGACGCCGATCACGCCTTCGAAGTACTGGTCTGGTGCTCACAGGAATCGAACGTCAAACTCCGCGTGATCGCCGAGCAGTTGGTCGCGGCATTGCCCACTGCGGTCAAGATGCCGCCAGATCTCCGTAGTCGATTCGACCATCTCCTGTTGTCAGTCGGCCATGCTGGTAACGACGAGGCGAGCCAATAGATTTCGGCGGGGTGCACCCTTGGCGCACCCCTCTCAGCCTGTCGCTTCGTCGCTGTGGTGAGTGCGACACGCGGCGGCCGCGCTCGTCGTCCCAGTCGTCAGCGCGGCGGCGGATAGGGACGGTTGCGCAGCGAATCGGCCAGGTGAACGGCGTTACTTGCCAGAACTGCATTCGCGGATGCCACGGCGTCCGGGATGCCGGCGAGTTTGTCGCCGGGCGTCATGGCTTCACCGTTCCAGTAGTGCAGCCTTGGGTGTGAATCGTGAATCCACAGTCATTCAGCGCCTGGTACAGGTCCGCGGCGATCCGGTGCGCACCGTCCTCGTTGCCCACCACGGCAGCAACGGGCACCTTGTCGAACAGGTTTGGTCGCCCCTCGTCGTCGGTCTCGGAG
>NZ_JBFUKJ010000083.1:0-693 GCF_056400905.1 Cellulomonas sp. P4_H12 | reverse complement strand
GGATCTCCTACATCTTCGACCCGGAGACCAAGCCGCAGGCGGAGCGATGAAGGCGCTGGTGACCGGTGCGAGCGCGGGCATCGGCCGAGCCTTCGCGAAATCGCTCGCGGCAGCGGGCTACTCGGTGACGGCCGTGGCGCGGGGCGGCGAGAGGCTCGAAGCGCTGATGGCCGAACTCGGTGACGGGCACGAATATCTCGTCGCGGATCTCGCGACCAAGGACGGGCTCCGTGTCACGGCGGAGATGCTTCGCGCCGGCGGATACTCGCTGCTGGTGAACAATGCCGGTGCTGCAGCGCATGGCGACTTCGGTGATATTCCGCTCGAATCCGCGCTCACCACACTGAATCTCAACTGCCGGGCCGTGGTGGTGCTGGCGCATGCTTTCCTCGCCGCCGCCGCTCCCGGCAGTGCGCTGGTGAACGTGTCCTCCACGCTCGGGCACACTCCGAAGCCTGGCATGAGCGTCTACAGCGCCTCGAAGGCCTTCGTCACCACGTTCTCCGAAACGCTGTGGCACGAACAGAAGCCGCGTGGCGTCCAGGTTCTGGCCCTGTGCCCGGGCGTCACCGCCACCTCCTCGCAGGCGGCCGCTGACGTGCCGACCTGGCTGATCCAGTCGCCACAGCAGGTGGTGGGCAGCGCCCGGAAAGCCCTGTCCGACAGCACCGGTCCGGTTGTGCTCACCAGTCG
>NZ_JBFUKJ010000082.1:0-699 GCF_056400905.1 Cellulomonas sp. P4_H12 | reverse complement strand
CAGGTGCACCGCGACCGGTCGGCCGTCCTCGCCGCGGCCCTCGCAGGACATCTCCATCCCGCGGACCAGGCTCAGCCCGGCGGGCAACGCCGCCTCCGCCTCCGCCCAGCCGGCGGTGGTGTCGTGGTCGGTGAGTGCGACGACGTCGAGACCCGCGGCCGACGCCGCCGCAATCAGTTCGGTGGGACTGTCGGTGCCGTCGGAGGCCGAGGAGTGGGTGTGAAGGTCGATGCGCACCCGGCCATTGTCTCAGGAACCGGCGAGGGCGGGCGGCCCGCCCGACCGCCGGGGATAGCATGAGGCCGAACCCCCGATGCGAGAGGAAGGACCGCCATGGCGTCGTTGCCGCCACGCCCGCGCCTGCCCGCGCTGCCGCCCTTTCCGTCGCTGCCGTCCTTCCGCTCGTCGCCCGCGCCCGACCCTTCCGCCCCTCCCCCGTGTCCCGTCGAGGACGCGATCGTGGACTGCGCGGTGTACGTGGGGGGCCGGCGACTGCCCGGCACCTTCACCCACGAGACGGYGCTGGCGAAGGTGCGAGCCCTGGGCCGAGGCTTCGCGTGGGTCGGCCTGCACAAGCCGGACGAGTCCCAGATGGTCTCGGTGGCAAGTTGTTTCGGCCTGCACAAGCTCATGGTCGACGATGCAGTCAGACACTCGCACCAACGCCCCAAGCTCGAGCGCTACGACGACGTGATGTTC
>NZ_JBFUKJ010000081.1:0-707 GCF_056400905.1 Cellulomonas sp. P4_H12 | reverse complement strand
GCGCCGCTCCGGCTGACGAGCCCGGCTCGGCTCAGATGCACCAGACGAGCGCGGCGGACCCGAGCGGGACGCTGAAGCACAGGGACACCGAGCCGACGGCGGGCGAGACGACCGGGAGTTCGCTGGCGGTGGCGACGGGGGCGGCGAAGACGCCGACGGTCAGGGCGATGGCGGTGGCGGCGAGGGTTTTCGTGATCTTGGCGGACATGATGCTCACACCTTGGAGAGGACGAACGAGCGGAAGGAGCCGGTTCTGTCGTGGCTCCCTTCCATCGTCCGCCCGTGGCCAGGTGCCACACAAGGGCGCCGCTCAGTGCACCCCGCGCATCATCTTGCTGATCCACGGCGAGAGCAGCACCATCACGAGGCCGACGCCGATCGACGCCGCCCCGATCCAGGCGAAGTACGGCGCCTGGTCGGATTCGTCGTAGTACTTCGCCAGGGTGCCGGCCATCGACGAACCCAGCGCCACCGACAGGAAGAACAGCGCGACCATCTGGGTGTGGAACGCCCGCGGGGCCAGCTTGGTCGACAGCGACAGCCCGACCGGGGACAGGAACAGTTCCGCGAACGTGAACAGCAGCAGCGTGAACACCAGTCCGAGCAGCGGCGCGCTGTTCTCGCCGCCGCCGGAGAACGGCAGGAACGACAGGAACGCCAGGCCCATGATGGTGGTGCCCGCGGCGAACTTCAGCGGCGTCGAGGGC
>NZ_JBFUKJ010000080.1:0-712 GCF_056400905.1 Cellulomonas sp. P4_H12 | reverse complement strand
GGGCAGGACACCACGCCGCCGGTCGGGGACGGCCGCAGCCAGCGCGGCCGCCACCCCGTCGTGATCCAGCAGCGCCAAGCGGCCCGGCACCAGGCCACGCACGCGATGGAGTCCCGCCCGATGGCTCAGCAGTTCACGCACCGTGATGGAGTCCTTGCCCGCGGTCGCGAACTCAGGCCAGTACTCGGCGACCGCTTCGTCGTAGTCGATCAGCCCGCGGTCGGCGAGGCGGTGGAGGACTGTGCTCGCGACGCCTTTGCCGGTCGAGAACGACACCGCGACGGTGCTCGATTGCCAGCGCGTGGTGGGAGTGGACCAGCCCGACCAGATGTCGACGACCGGTTCACCGTGCAGGTACACCGCCAGAGCGCCACCGCCGTCCGACGTCCGGTCGAAAAGCCCGMAGAAGCGATCCGCCAACGGCGCGAAGGTGGGCGACACGACCATCGCAGTCGGGGCATGCTGCCCGCCGCGGGAGTCCGAGCGTCCGGACCGGCTCTTGTCCGACCTTTCGTGTGCGTGCGTCATCGTGTCCGCTCGTCGCTGTTCGGGGGCCGCGCTCACACGTCCCCTGCCGGTCTGTACAACGCTGAAATACCCCTGGGGGATTCCCGGCGGACCCGTACAGAGGCCGAAATGCTCTGGTCAGTACGCCCCGCGCTGCGAGATCGTAGATGCACGGAGGTGGCAGTTCGATGGTCAAGCATTGGCT
>NZ_JBFUKJ010000079.1:0-713 GCF_056400905.1 Cellulomonas sp. P4_H12 | reverse complement strand
ACGTCCAGCGGGCCAGCAGCGCGGCGTCCCCGCCGCGCAGCAGGGCTGCCTGCATTCCGCTGCGCAGCTGCTCACGGATGTCCTCGACGCCGGGTGAGACCGAACCCGGCAGCACCGGCCCGCGGTAGGCGGCCAGGGCCGCCGCCGCGTCGCCCCGGCCGAGCGCGCGCCGCACCTCCCCGACGTCCGAGACCAGGTCGGTGAGCAGTCGGTACGGCCTCGACCCGAGGCCCTGCGCGCCGAACACCTTGCGCAGCCGGGACATCTCGGCCCGCACGGTCACCGAGTCCAGGTCCGACTCGTCGAGCAGCATCGCCAGCTGGTCGGTGCTCAGGCCCTCCGGCCGGTCGGCGAGCAGCAGCAGGATCTCGGCGTGCCGCTGCGAGAGGGTCACCCGGTCGCCGTCGCGGACGAGTGTGGGCCGCTCGGACCCGAGGACCTGCAGGCGCGGAGGTCCCGCGCCGAGCAGCCGGGGTGAGTTCAGCAGGTGCAGTCGCAACTCGGACTCCGCTGCGGCGACCGTGGCGCGGACCAGGGCCAGCACCTCCGGCACCGCGACCCGGGGGCCACCGGTGATGTCGATCGCGCCGATGATCTGCCCGGTCATCGGGTCGTGCACCGGGGCCGCCGAACAACTCCAGTCGTGCACGGTGCGGCTGAAGTGCTCGGCCCCGAAGATCTGCACGGAGTGGTCGAGCGCGATGGCGGTGCCG
>NZ_JBFUKJ010000078.1:0-717 GCF_056400905.1 Cellulomonas sp. P4_H12 | reverse complement strand
AATCCACGCCGAGCAGTTCCTTCCCAGCTAGATCGCAATCGAACCGCGCACAGCCGCGGTTCGACTTCCGAACAGAGGCAAGAGATGAGTATTTCCCGTCTAGGCGCCCTCAGCGTCGACGTCACGGACCTCGAGGCCTGGCGCCACGTGCTGGTCGACCTTCTGGGGCTTCACGCCCGACCGCGCGAGTCCGATCAGGACCCGCTGCTGATCCGAATCGACGACCACCACCACCGTGTCGCGCTGTACCCCGCGACCGAGGATCGGATCCGGTCCATCACGTGGGAGGTCGACAGCCCCACCGAACTCCGGGCGATCGCCGAGCGTGTGAACGCCGAGGGCATCGCGGTCGAGTGGATTCCGACCGGAGCCGCGGAGGCGCGGCTGGCGGTCGAGGCGTTCCGGTTCGTCGACTCCGAYGGCTTCCCCAACGAGGTGTGTTTCGGCCCGACCATCGATCACACACCGCTCGGCCACGGCGGCGTCATCAGTGGCTTCGTCACCGGTCAGCTCGGTCTCGGGCACGTGGTGCTGATGTGCAAGGACTACCCAGCGGCCGTGGACTTCTACACGCGCGTCCTGGGGTTCGAGCTCACCGACTACATAGTGTGGGACGGCGCGGATGCGACCTTCCTGCACTGCAATCCGCGGCATCACAGCCTCGCGCTGATGAACGAGTGCTTCTCTTTCACGGGTGGCGACTTCAACCACCTGATG
>NZ_JBFUKJ010000077.1:0-720 GCF_056400905.1 Cellulomonas sp. P4_H12 | reverse complement strand
GGCCCGGGCCGCCGCCGCGGCGTCCTCCGCCTCGCCCTCCCAGGAGAGCTTCACAGGAACACCGCCAGGTTCTGCATGCGCAGCACGGACTCGTCGGCGGCGATGTGCCGGCGGGCGAGTCGCCAGACGCCGTCCTCGAGACGCAGCAGGTCGACGCGCCCGACCGAGAGCAGCGAGGGCTCCAGCACGTCGCCGCGGCTGCGGAACAGCAGGACGGCCGACTCCACGACGAGCTCGTTCTCGTTCTCGGTCGCGAAGGTGCGGACGTTGGACAGGTGGTGGCGCAGGCGCGAGGGGGGGTCCTCGGCCCAGGCGTGGCCGGTGTCGAAGCGCGCGACGCGGCGGCTCAGCGAGTACTTGTCCTCGTCGAAGTGCGCCATGTCCTTGGCCGTGTCATAGCCGGTACCCAGCGCCGTGGTGACGCGGATCGGCATGAAGTAGTGGATGTCCTCGGCGAGGGTGTCCAGCCAGGCGTCGTAGTCCTGCCGGTCGAGGATGTAGGTCTCCTCCACGAGCCAGCGGTGCGCCGTCAGGTGCCGCTGATCGTCGAACGCCAGCGAGGGACCCACTGCCGTCGTCGTCGACGCGGCCTGGCCCAGCGGAGAGCTGGCGGAGTCGATGGGGATGTAGGTGCTCATGGTTACGCCTCCACCTTCTCGCTGCCGCACTGCGCCGCCGTCTCGCTGCTGCACTCGCCCTCGACATTGGGAGCACCGACGT
>NZ_JBFUKJ010000076.1:0-727 GCF_056400905.1 Cellulomonas sp. P4_H12 | reverse complement strand
ATCGTCGACGAGCGAGTGCACGTAGTCGAAACCAACCTTCGTCGAGTAGTCCCGTGTCCGGTGCTCYCGGCCGYGGGCACGCCAYCCRCCGCCGTCGGGGATCCGGCCGAGCTTCTTGACGTCCATGTGCACCARCTCGCCCGGCCGCTCGCGTTCGTAGCGCACYGCCGTGGTCTTCGACGAGCGGATCACCTCRCCGGTCARCGGRTCGCAGTCCGCCAGATACGGCGYCTGGTGACGTCGCAGGACTCGGGAGACGGTGCGGGCCGGCACCCCGAGTTCGGCTGCGAGCCAGTCCGGTCCGCGTCGTTCACGYATGCGTAGTTCGACGATGCGGGTCTCGACGTCGACCGCGGTTCGGGTCGGCATCGTGTGCGGGCGTGAGGACCGRTCGTGCAGCCCTGCCTCGCCCTCGKCCTGGTAGCGGKCCACCCAYGTGGACACGCAYTTGCGGGAAACGCCCATTGCGCTGGCGATRTGGGCCTTGGGCCAGCCGTCTCGGTGRCGCTCGACGATGAGCATTCTCCCGAGATATGTGGTGCGGGCATTACGGTGGGGCACGAGAACCTCCGGTGGGAAGTGGGCCTTCGACAAGCCACACCTCAACCGGAGGTTCTCTTCACATCAAGCCGACACGCCTGTTACCAACGTCCTGGCCGGGTACACCTAGAAGCCCAGGCGGCCCAGCTGCTTCGGGTCGCGCTGCCAGTCCTTGGCGACCTTCACG
>NZ_JBFUKJ010000075.1:0-742 GCF_056400905.1 Cellulomonas sp. P4_H12 | reverse complement strand
GATCAGGTGCGCGCACATTATCTGTGGGCCGCCGGTGAGAACTCGTCGGCCCTGTTGTGGCGGGCAACGGGCGGCTGCCCGCGTCCATGGTAACTTGCGCCACTGCCGGATCGGGTGCATGCATGGCGAATGTCACCCGCGCGTCGGGTGGCCGCGCCGCGGAATCGGCGGGCAACCGTACGTCTAGGCTGTCCGCATGGGAGCCAATTCCTCGGATTCGTTGACGCCAGCCATAGCCGCCGATCACCCGGGAGTGGGCGAACTGTTCGCCGTTCTCGCGTACGGCGAGATCTCCGCCTTCTACCGCCTCGCGGAGGACGCGCGGATGTCCCCGACGCTGCAGGGCCGGGTCGCGCTCGCCCGGATGGCGGGCGCGGAGATGCGGCACTTCGTGACACTCGAGACGACGATCACCGCCCGCGGTCACGACGTGTACGAGGCGATGGCGCCGTTCGTCACGCCGCTCGACGACTTCCACGCCGCCACCCACCCGTCGACCTGGCTCGAAGCCCTGGTCAAGGCGCATGTCGGTGACGGGATCGCCGCCGACTTCTACCGCGAGATCGCGGACTCGCTGGACCCGTCGGTGGCCGACGTGGTGCGGGAGGTGCTGGCCGAGACCGGGCACTCGGAGTTCGTGGTGCAGGAGGTGAGCGCGGCCGTCGCGTCGAGCACCCAGGACAAGGACCGGCTGATGCTCTGGGGCCGGCGCCTGCTCGGCGAGGCGATCACCCAGGCGCAG
>NZ_JBFUKJ010000074.1:0-743 GCF_056400905.1 Cellulomonas sp. P4_H12 | reverse complement strand
CCACGGCAACCTGGTTCCCGGACCGATCAACGGCAAGAGCAAGAACGACCTGTCGTTCCTGCACTACGACAAGATCGAGACCGTCGGCACCAGCAACGAGATCCCGGTCCTGGTGCTGCCGACCGGCAAGCGCGTCGAGTTCGTCCTCAACGCCGCCGACGTCATCCACGCCTTCTGGGTCCCGGAGTTCCTGTTCAAGCGGGACGTCATGCCGAACCCGAAGGAAAACCACTCGGACAACGTCTTCCAGATCAGTGAGATCCAGAAGGAAGGCGCGTTCGTCGGCCGCTGCGCCGAGATGTGCGGCACGTACCACGCGATGATGAACTTCGAGATCCGCGCCGTGAGCCCGGAGAAGTTCAACGAGTACATCGAGCTGCGCAAGCCGGCTGACGAGGGTGGACGCGGGCTGAGCACCGCCGAGGCACTCCAGGAGATCGGCGAGTCGCCGGTCGCCACCTCGACGCATCCGTTCAACACCGAGCGCACGTACCGCCAGGCCAGCGACGTGCTCGAGGGCGAGTACCAGTAGTCGTGCCGACGGCACCCACCCATCAACCGCTGAAGGACGAGCTGACATGAATATCGAAGCCAAGCTCTTTGAGATTTTGACGGTGTTTTTCATCCTCGTCGGAATCGTGTACGGCGTGTTCACCGCCGCATCGAGGACAGGCATCGAGTGGGCCGGTCTGACCGCAATTGCGCTGTCTGCCGGGCTGACCCTGATCGTCGGGACCTACTTC
>NZ_JBFUKJ010000073.1:0-749 GCF_056400905.1 Cellulomonas sp. P4_H12 | reverse complement strand
ATCCTCGACACCCTCGCCACCGCCGCCGACACCAGCGGCATCCTCGACGGCGTCGATCTCGGCGCGGTGGCGAACCTCGGGCAGTCGTTCAACGTCGCCGACGTCACCCGCTCAGCGACCCGCGCGATCTCGTTCTACTCCGGTGGCGCGCACCAGAACTACGGCCAGCTGGTCGTCGACTCCCGAGGCCGCGACGCACTGACCTGGGCCGCGGACTACTTCACCAGCCAACTTGGGGGCAGCAAGGGGACGACGACCGCGACGACGACGAAGGCGCCGAAGCCACCGACTGCAACACCGTCCCGACCGGCATCTACCGTCGAGGGTGAGCCTGCAGCCGCGGGCAACTGACCACACAGAAAGGCGCCGGCCATGTCCGCGATACTTCACGCGGGCGCGTTCGTGCTCGCGATACTCATCAGCATCGCTCTCATCCAGACCGCGCTCGCTGTCCCCACGTGGTGGGTGGCGCTGATGATCTCCGCACTGATGAACGTCCCGGTCGCACTTCTCATCTGGGCGGAAGCCCCACGATGGGTCATACCACTCCCGCTTGTGGCGATACTCGGGGTGTTGGCCTTCATGCTGTCCGCCGTTGCGGTCGAACAGCATCGGAGGTTGCAGCACCTTCGCCGCGAGCGGGACAACGCCCGCCAAACCCTCCGCCGACCCGAGTCGGCGGAGACCGCAGCGCCGGCAGCAGTTAGCGTGCAAGCGCCCGTCGGGTGGTGGGATGCACCGGTGATGCC
>NZ_JBFUKJ010000072.1:0-764 GCF_056400905.1 Cellulomonas sp. P4_H12 | reverse complement strand
GCGGCGCAACGCTGACCATCATGCCGCCGGAGTTGCGCAGCAAGGCGGTTGTCCGGCCGGACAGCGGAACCTGCACGAGAACATCGGGTTTCGCCGTCAGGCGGGATAGGTAGCAGGCGAAGGCGGCGATGATCGTGACCGCGGCATCCGGGGTTGCCTGCTTGCCGGAATCGAGGAGCAGTCCGGCGGCCGACCCTGACAGCACGGCGCTCTCGAGGTCACTTCTGGCGGGTGCCGGCGCCGGCTCGTCGGCCAGGGTCGATCCCTCGACGGCCTGCACTCGCTCCGCCCAGTAGGCCCGATCCCCCGTGAATCGGCCGGAGTTCCGGTAGCGCGCGTCGAGGTCGCAGAGCTCGTGCAGGGCGGCGGGCCGACTCGGATCGGGTTCCCGACCGGCCACCGAGGCCGAGTAACGGTGCGCGATCCGGTTGACCATCGTCATGGCGCCGTAGCCGTCGAGCGCGACATGGTGGATGCGGCTGTACCAGAGGTAGTGCGACTCTCCCACACACAGGACGGAGGTCTCGACCAGTCGATCCGCGCCGACGTCGAGCGGGACCTGGTAGCTCCGGTGCATCCACTCCTGGGCCGCCGCGACCGGGTCGTCCTCGCCACGAAGGTCGACGACGGGGAGCGGGATGTCGGCCGCGTGATCGACGTACTGCATCGGCTCGCCGTCCACCTCGACCACCCTGAGCAGCGGCGACTGGAACTCGCTGGCGGCCGCGACGATCTCCCGCCGCAACAGGTCGACGTCCAGTTCG
>NZ_JBFUKJ010000071.1:0-773 GCF_056400905.1 Cellulomonas sp. P4_H12 | reverse complement strand
GTTTGAGCTGCAGTTCGACCACGGTCTCGCCGAGCCAGGTGACCGCACCGACCTTCGCGGTGGTGACGATCATCGGGTACTCGTCGAGCATGGCCGCTGGGTAGTCGAGTTCCACCTCGGATTCCGCGAAGGCGTGCGACTGGCACAGGAGTCGGTGACCGGCGTCCATCTCGTCCTGACGGAGCGAGTAGACGCGCCCCTCGGGCATCACGACTTCGCCGCACGCGACCCGACCGACGCAGGTTCCGCAGGTACCGATCGTGCACTGACTGACCAGGCGGACACCGGCCGCGTTCGCCGCTGCGAGAATCGTGGTGCCTGACGGCACCGGGACGGTCTTGGTCCCGTCCGTGAACGTCAGGTGGACGTTGTTCTCCGTGGTCACTGCGCACTCCGGAATTGCATCGGTCGGGGCGATCGACATGGTCAGTCCTCGTCCTCGTACGGCGACTCGAAGAAACCGCGCGGGTGACGCGCCGCCATCTTTCGCCAGGCGATGATGGAATAGTCCATGTCGCAAAGCATCTCGTTGTTCCAGCCGTCGAACCGGGTGTAGTGCTCCTCGGTGGCCTCGCGGGCGAAGACGTCGCTGTTGTTGAAGCCCTCGAGCGCCAGGGGCAGCATGAAGTTGTCGTACTTGAAGTTGAACTCGGCGATGTCCTCGTCGGTGGTCACCCGAGTGGCGATCACCTCCCAGTACTCGTGGTGGTGATCGTCGATCGGCACGTAGAACTCGTACTGGACGACGTCGGTGATGGGCCAGTGCTCCACCA
>NZ_JBFUKJ010000070.1:0-793 GCF_056400905.1 Cellulomonas sp. P4_H12 | reverse complement strand
CTACAACCAGCAGCTCGACCAGATCCTCCGCCGCTTCGAGGACAGCTGGCACGTCGACGATCACATCGAGATCTGGTACCGCACGCTCACCCGCTACGACCTCCTGGCGAAGGAGCTCGCCACCGAGCGCGCCGGCCGGTAGCCGCCTGCTGCCCTGCCCTGCCCGTCTCGGGCCGGGCAGCCTTGGCCAGGCGGCGGCGTAGTCGTTCGGGGTGGATTCCCAGCTATCCGGGGGCCGACCGGGATACGGGACGCGCCCTTCGTGGGTAGCGGTCGGGGGTCCGTCGATGTAGCGATCCGCCTCTATGAACGATGTCATGTGTTGGCACACGAATAACGGGACGATTGAGGGGGACGACGTGCGAATCAACAATCCTGCGGAGGCGGAGTTGCAGGCAGCCACGCACATGAGATCGATCGGATACCCGGACGCGGAAGCGCGACCCGGAGGCGCGGATGGTGGGATCGACATCCGATCAGCGCACGCTGTCGGACAGGTCAAGATGCACTTCAAGCCGACGGGGAGACCAGACCTGCAGCGGTTGTTCGGTGCAAGGGGACACGAGAGCTCGAAGCGACTGGTCTTTTACGCTCACGGCGGGTACTCACAAGCCGCGATTGAGTACGCGGCCGCCGTCGACATGGTTCTGTTCAAGTTCGACCAGAACGGCACCTTTTCCGCGATGAACCCTGCTGCAGCTGCGCTCTTGTCCTCGAAGCGAACGTCCGACGTCGAGAGCCGGACGGGCATGGGGGACTTGGCAGGGCCCTCCCATCCACCTACCCAACAGAA
>NZ_JBFUKJ010000069.1:0-838 GCF_056400905.1 Cellulomonas sp. P4_H12 | reverse complement strand
GGTCGAGGCGGTGCTGCGCAGGCGCGACCTCGTCGTGCGGGAGGAGATCGCCCGCTTCCTCGAGCCGTTTGACGACCCCCGTGAACGAGTCTTGGGCGTGTTCGACTATCTCGACGGGTGGTTTCGGCAGGAGGACTTCCGCGGCTGCACGTTCATCAACACATTCGGTGAACTGGGCGGCGGAAATCAGGCCGTCGCCGACATCGCCAAGGCGAACAAGGCCTCGTTGCTCGGGTGCCTGCGCGAACTGGTCGCCGACGCGGGCCTGCCGGCGCCGCTGGCCGATCAGCTTGCGATCCTCGCGAACGGCGCGATGGCGACCGCGGCGATCGCCGGCTCGCCCCTGCCCGCCCGGCAGGCCCGCGATGCTGCCCGCGTACTGCTCGACGCGGCGCGCTGACACCGACGCGGGCGCGACTGGTCCGGCTCCGGAGGACGAGATCGGTTGGTGCGGAGGTGAGCGATCGGGCCTGCTCGAGCTGCCGCCCTATTCGGTGGCCGAACTGTCCGTCGACTGACGCACGGCAGCCGAGGTCGGCCGGTTCGCTCGGCGTCGCAGGGACCTGGCGGCTGCGACCGGGTCCCACACCCCAGGCCGTCCCCGCACGAGCGGCTGGCAGGCGAGACCGATCAGGACCGCGGTGAAGTGCCCGACGTCGGTGAAGTTGGGCGAACTCAGCAGCGGCACACCGAAGAAGACCAGCACACCCGCCAGGTAAAGGTACCGCCACGGCTTCGCGATCCGGTAGGTCAACACGGCGACGACGCCGGCCAGCCCGTAGCTGACGCCGACGTCGAGGGTGAAGGCGGCGGATTCCGGGGCGTGACCGTGCTGGAT
>NZ_JBFUKJ010000068.1:0-879 GCF_056400905.1 Cellulomonas sp. P4_H12 | reverse complement strand
ATGCGGAGGGCCCGGGGCCGCTCGCCGTCGGTGACGGCAGACGCCGACGCGGTCTCGCACCGGGTCCGGACTTCGTCGTCGTCGAGCACCAGCCACGGGGTGGTGTCCGGCAGCAGGGAGCGCTCGGCGGCGACCGTGACCCCCACGACGGCGCCGGAGTCGTCGAGCATGTGCTCTACTCGCCCGGACGGATACCTGGGATCCACCGGCACGAACGCGGCACCCGACTTGGCCACCGCCAGCATGGACAGGACCGACTCGATGGAGCGGGTCATGCCCAGCGCCACACAGTCTTCCGGACCGATGCCGCGTTCGAGGAGCACCCTGGCCAGCTGGTTCGAGCGCTCGTCCAGTTCTCGATACGTCATCTCGACGCCGCGACTCGAGAGGGCGACACCCGCCGGATGTGCGCGTGCCGCGGCGGCGAAGAGCTCGGGCAGCGTGCGTTCCGGGCTGCCCGACGGACCACGAACCGGAACGAGGGTGGCGCGTTCGCTGTCGGAAAGGATGTCGATGTCGCCGACGTCGATCCCCGGGGCGATCGTCACAGCCTCCAGGATCTGACGCAGCCGCAACCCGATTCGGATCACAGWTGTGGGGTCGAACAGGTCGACGGCGAACCCGAGCGCTGCGGTGATGCCGGACGGGCTGCCGTCGGCGGCGAAGTGCTCGGCCGCGGCCACCCGCAGGTCGAACCTGCCGAGCCCGGTCGCCGGTCCGTCGTGGCACTCGAACAGCACCTGGACGATCGGCGAGAACGCTGGGGAATCACCGATCCCGAGTATCCGCGGCAGCTGACCGAAGGGGACATCGCAGTGCTCGAACGCCTCCTGCTCGATCTCCTGAACCCGACCGAGGAGGTCGGTGAAGGACACGTCC
>NZ_JBFUKJ010000067.1:0-905 GCF_056400905.1 Cellulomonas sp. P4_H12 | reverse complement strand
AGGTAGGGCGGTTCACCCGCGGCCTGAAACTTCTGGCCCGGGAACTTGAGCTGGTCGTCGTCGTCGGCTCGCAGTTCAACCGGTCCGCCGCCGACCCCAACAAGCTGCCCCGGCTCGACGAGCTCAAGGAATCCGGATCGATCGAGGAGGACGCCGACATCGTCCTCGCGTTGCACCGCGCTCACGCAATCGACGGGCAGGCCGGTATGTCCACCGCCGGCGAGATCACCGGTCTGATCTTAAAAAATAGGCACGGAGCTGCACAAACGCAGTTTGAGAGGGCCTGGCACGGGCATYTKGCGAGCACCGAYGARCCGATGCGTCGTACGGTGTAAGAAATTCTACGGTGTAGAAAACGGGTGAGTCACTCCCGCTGGGACACCGCATCCGTCCCGTGACCTCGCGATCGCGTTCTCACCCGCGGTAGCCGGCGCTGACTCCCTCGCTCGGCCGTCCACCACCGCTGCCCGGCTGCACGAACTGACCGAGGACACGAACCCTCGGTGTTCACCAAGCCGGACCGCCTGGCCACGCGTGCCATAGTGACCCATGCGATCGACCTGCTCCCTCTACATCGACACCGGATACCTACTCGCTTCTGCCGCGACCCGGCTCACCGGTACCTCCCTCCGGAGCGGAATCCATGTCGACTACGCCAAGCTGATCCGCTCACTGGTCGACGCCGCGGAGGTCCGGTCGGGCCTGCCGCTGCTGCGGGTCCACTGGTACGACTCGGCCCGCAACGGGATCCCGGACAGCCAGCAGGAGCGCATCGGCGAGCTGTCCAAGGTCAAGCTCCGGCTCGGTCGGTTCGGCGTCAACGGCGAGCAGAAAGGGGTCGACCTGCGCATCGGCCTCGACCTGGTGACCCACGCCCGCAACGGCACGTCCGACGTGTTCTTCCT
>NZ_JBFUKJ010000066.1:0-920 GCF_056400905.1 Cellulomonas sp. P4_H12 | reverse complement strand
GTCGAACCCGGCGGCGCCCTGCGATTCCAGAACACGCGGTACTCCTCGCCGTCCGGCGCCGCGGTCGCAGCGTCCGGCAGCTCGACCAACGGCTGGACCGCATGGCACACGACCGATGGACGGGCACTCGATGACCTCAGAAGGAAGGCCCGCAAGAAAAGCGGCAGATCCTAGGAACTGGGGTTCTGGTCGTGCGACTGCCCTGTCCTGGCCGTGCTGATGCGTCCGCGTGACAGGTCGCTCCGTGGACTTCGTTGTTCTGTGCGCCATTGACTACCGGGACCTCGAGTAGGTGGCCGCCACTGGTCGGGTGTTCCGCGGTCCAGCGTCTGCCACCGGTACGGCGGCGCGACCACACCGGGAATCACAGGGTGCGCCGAGCTGGGGGAATGTCCCAGTCGCTGCTATCAGCGTCTAACGGCGCGGCACCGCGGGCACAACCTACAAGTCAGGAAAGCGGCCGGATTCGGGAGCGGATCAACGCACTCGGAATTCGGAGGAGCCAGATTCATTCCTGGCCAATCTCCATCGTGGCTTCCTCCGGTGGCTATTCGAAGTGGATTGCGCATCGTGCCTACGGCAGGGAGTCCATCAGCAGTACACCGAGCAGCAGTACACACACCATCCAGTTGGAGACGGTATGGGCCGCAGCCGCAGCGACTATCGCGTCGCGTTGTGGTCCGTCGATGACCTCATCAGGGTCGGTCTCGTTGAGCAGCCGCGCTTGCGCCGTCGCGGTGCGAGTCCTGCTCCGGAGCGCGAGCACCTCATCCCATTCGGCAGCGTCGTAGGGCTTGCCGATTGGAAGCGGCGGAAGAACGGCATCCTCATCGGGTGCGGTGCGCCCAGCTGTCTCAGTCGGTGTGTGCCGACGCAGCCTGACCAAGTACACCTGGCGGTAGTAGATACCACTGATGGTG
>NZ_JBFUKJ010000065.1:0-933 GCF_056400905.1 Cellulomonas sp. P4_H12 | reverse complement strand
ACCCGGGYCTCCCCGGCCGCCTGCTCGGCGGCGGCGCGCGCGGTGGTCTCCTCGGCGCGCGACGCCTCGACGTCGACCACGAGGTCGTCGTCGAGCGCGGCGATCGCCGGGTCGGCCAGGCCCGCGGCGGCGCGGTCGAGCCGGGTGGCGTAGGCCGTGACGGACCGGTCGAGCTCGGCCAGCGCGGCGGAGTCGACCGCCGCCGCTCGCGCCTCGGCGGCCGAGGCGAAGCCGTGCTCCGCCAGACCCTGGGTCAGCTCGTCCTCGCGTCGGCGTGACTCGTCCTGCGCGACGTCCTGCTCGACCAGGGCGTCGAGCACTGCGGCCGATGCCGCGGCACGCTCGAGCAGCGCGGAGTGCCGCGCCGCGACCGTCGGGTGGGCGCCGCGGCCGACCACGACCTCGGCCTCGGAGGCGTCGAGATCGAGCCGCGTGACCTCGAGTGCCGCCCGCTCCCCCGCGAGGCGGGCCACCGCCGACGCGCGCTCGCCCTCACGCTGCCGCGTCTGCGCGTCGAACCCGTCGAGCGCCGGCACCAACCGGGCGACGTCCGCCTCGCCCGCCCGCGCCTCCGCGACCGCCGCCCGTGCCGCAATCGTCTGCGTGGCGGCGGCGTCGGCGGTCACCGTGCCGACCCGGGCCCGCAGGGTCTCGACCCGCTCGCCCAGCACGCTGCACCGCTCGGCGGCGGCCTGCAGCACGCCCTCGGCACGCGCCCGCTCGGCCTCCGCGCGCTCGACCTGGTCGGCCGACACGTGGTCCGCCCCGAGCACCGCCTTGAAGGGGTGCTCGGCGGAGCCGCACACGGGGCACGCGTCGCCGTCGCCGAGCCGCGCGGCGAGCTCGCCGGCCAGGCCCGTGATCCGCGCCGMACGCAGGTCCCGCTCCGCGTCGAGCGCGCGCGTCGCGGCGGCGCCCGCGGCCGTCCTCGCG
>NZ_JBFUKJ010000064.1:0-1022 GCF_056400905.1 Cellulomonas sp. P4_H12 | reverse complement strand
GTCGAGCGGCTCGGACTGGAACGCGACGCCTCGCTCGCGCAGCAACGGGACGAGGCACTGGGAGAGGTGCGGCGCTGGCGGGCCTGGGCGGGACATCCGATGGTGGATCAGTTCACGGCGAGGGCCTGCACGGTCGCCGCACGTAGTGCAGAAGGCGTGTTGGCGCGTCTGAGTGCGAACTGAGCCGGAAAACGTGGGGTGAATGCCGCCCAAACGAACGATTTTTACGGCTCACAGACCTTTGACCAGGCGATTTGGTACTTCTCGTCCACGTCCCGTAACTTATTCCAAGTCAGAGCGACACGGACACCGACCCGGACCGAGAGGYMCGGGACACGAGGTWGGACGTAAGCGCCTGGTAAATCCGAAGTCACACCGTCGTGTATGGTTGTGCTTCAGCCCCCGATCAACCGGAGTTCATCTCCTGTTCGTGAGGGTGTGTGCGTGTTCTTTGAGAACTCAACAGTGTGCCGATGAATGTCAGTGCCAAATTATTTGGTACTCCGCATCGTCTTTTGACGGTGTGGGTATTGCTGATCACCTCATTCTTCCGTCTGAGGGGGTCAGTGTTTTAAGCTAGTTGAGTTTATTTGCTAGTGATTTGACTCGATGTCTATGACTGATTGCCGGCTTGCCGGCGTCTAGAGTCTTCAACGGAGAGTTTGATCCTGGCTCAGGACGAACGCTGGCGGCGTGCTTAACACATGCAAGTCGAGCGGTAAGGCCCTTCGGGGTACACGAGCGGCGAACGGGTGAGTAACACGTGGGTGATCTGCCCTGCACTTCGGGATAAGCCTGGGAAACTGGGTCTAATACCGGATACGACCTCGGGCTGCATGGCCTGGGGTGGAAAGGTTTACTGGTGCAGGATGGGCCCGCGGCCTATCAGCTTGTTGGTGGGGTAATGGCCTACCAAGGCGACGACGGGTAGCCGACCTGAGAGGGTGACCGGCCACACTGGGACTGAGACACGGCCCAGACTCCTACGGGAGGCAGCAGTGGGGAATATTGCACAATGGGCG
>NZ_JBFUKJ010000063.1:0-1259 GCF_056400905.1 Cellulomonas sp. P4_H12 | reverse complement strand
GGCCTGCGCGGCCTGGTCCGGACCGGTGGCCCGGACGCGCACGACGTCGGCGTGCCGTCCCGCGAGGTCGAGGGCGGCGCCCGAGTCGGCGCGCACGACGACCGGCGGCCGGCCCTGCGGGGGGCGCCCGGCGGCGGTCGACGGCTTCGGTGCGAAGTGCACGCCGTCGTGCGCGACGAACCGGGGTCGCGCCGGGGCTGTCTCGTCCCACCGGTCCCAGTGGCGGCCAACGACGTCGACCGCGTCCGCCGCCGACGTCGACCGCGGACCCGGCGTCGGCACCTCATCGATCCGGGTGTCCGAGCCGACCTGCCAGCCGGCCCGACCGTGGCTCGCGTGGTCGATGGTGGCGATGGCCTTGGCCACGTGGCCCGGCGCGGTGTGCGCGGTGCCGACGGTCGAGACGAGCCCGATCCCGGACGTGCGCGGGGCCAGCCGGGCGGCGACGAGCGCGGAGTCGAGCCGGCCCTGCAGGGCCGTGTTCCGGCTGGGGTGGAGCGCGAAGTCGTCGTCGAAGACCACGAAGTCGAGGGCACCGCGCTGGGCGACGGCCACCAGCTCGAGCAGGCGGGCCGCGTCGAACAGCCGCTGACCCTGGGAGCCGTGGTCGCGCCAGGCGGCGGCGTGGGCGCCGGTGTCGCTGAGATCGATGCCGAGATGGGCGTGGCGGGGCATGGTCGTCCGTTCTGGGTGCTGGTTCGGGGCGCGCCTCACCGAGCGCCGGGCGCTTCGGGGTACGCGTCGCGCGCCCCGGTCGCGGGGCGTGCGGAGGGTGGGTCAGCCGGTCAGCGGCGACAGAGGGCCGGACAGGAACGCGTCAGCATCGAGCGGGTGGTGGCCCCGGTCGCGTCCATGGTCCGTCCCTTCGTCCCGGCGGTCGCCGGGGCTCGCATGTTGTCGACGGCGGCGGTGAACCGCCGTGACCAGGTCCTCACCCGGGGCACCCCACCATGCGGAGGGTTGCCATCCAGCTAGCCGGGGCTTCGCACTGGAAATCTTGACCTTATTGGTAGGGAATTTAGATCGGGGCCGGAGAACCGTCAAACACCCGACCACATGGTGAGATCCGGAGTCCGACAGACGGTCGGTTCGCCCGGGTGCTCCGCAGGGGCGCACCATGGCATCTGACGACGGAGGGGGACGCATGGCTCGCACGACGATCGCGGCCCTCGTCGCGACGACGACCCTGGTGCTGGCGKGCGCATGCGCCGCGCCCCCGCCGGMGGCAGCGCCGGCGCCGCCCGTCGTCGTCGCCGCGC
>NZ_JBFUKJ010000062.1:0-2036 GCF_056400905.1 Cellulomonas sp. P4_H12 | reverse complement strand
GAGCGTCGCCGCCCCGATGCCCGCGACCGCCGCCACCAGCGGCTCCTCGCCCAGTCGCCCGGCCGCGCCGACGACCAGGACCCGCAGCACCCGGTGCGCCGCCGACTCCGCCCCGGCGTAGAGCTCGATGACGCGGCGCAGGGCGGTCACCAGCCGGCGCAGCAGCTCGGCCGCCCGCCACGCCGACGCCCGCCCGTCCCGCACGGCCGCCAGCGCGTACCGCGCCTGCGCGGCGGCCGGGGTCAGGCCGCCGCACGCGTGCGCGRCGCGCGTGAGGGACCAGGCCGCCGCGTCGAGCCGGTCCGCCGCGCCCGTCAGCCGGTGGGCCACGACGGCGAGCTCGGCCAGGTCGACGGCCGTAGGCCCGGGGCCACCGGCGACCCGGAACCCGCCGCCGTCGTCAGTCACAGACCGAGGGCGGGACGGGCCTCCGCGTCGGCGGCAGCCACCGGACGCACGGCCAGCTCGATCCCCGCCCTGACCTGCCGGACGGCCGCCTCGGCCTCGTCGACCGCCGCCCGGAACCGGTCCGCGGCGCCCGACTGCCACGGCACCTGGCCGGCGCCGAGCAGCAGCCGGTGCGCCGCCGTCACCTCCTCCAGCGCGCGCAGCACCTCGGGTGACCCTCGCTCGATCTGCATGGCGGCGACGCTACGGAGATCGGGCCCCGCCGCAGCGGGACGCGGTGCCATCCCGTGGACGCCCGGGGGCTGTGGGCGGCTCGACGAGAGTCCCTACGCCGACGGCCGCGGCAGCAGGACCGCCGCGACGACGATCGCCGCCACGAGCGCGACCGCGCGCCACACGTCGCCCTCGCCCAGAGGCGCCCCCGCCAGCAGCGTCGCCACCACCGCGAGCACCTGCGCCCCGACCTGCACCACCGCCACGTCGCGCAGCCCGCGGGAGAGGACCGCGAGCTCCACGTTCGTTCGCCACGACGTCCGTGCCGCGACCGCCMCCGTCCAGAGGGTCAGGTGGACGAGGAGCACCAGCAGCATGACCGCGCCGAKGGCGGGCGGGTCGCCCACGAGCAACCGCGTCCCCGCGACGAGCACCACCAGCGCCGCCAGCCCGAGCCCGGGGAGCACCACGGTCGCGCCGACGAGCACGACGAACGCGGCGACGAGCACGGCGTGCGGCCGCGGGCCGGAGCCGAGGAACGCGACCGTGAGCGTCGCGGCGCACAGGACGGCGAGCACGGCACGGAGCACCCAGGCCGCGACCGCGCGATCCAGGTCGAGCGTGACCTCCGGCGCCGCCCTCATCGCGACGCTCCGGCCCGGCGCTGCGCACGCCGCGCGAGGGACGCGAGGGCGACGCTCGGCGCCTCCCGCCACGTCACCAGCTCGACATCGAGGTCCGCCAGCTCGGCCAGCCGGTCCTCGCGGGCGATCCGGATCAGGCGCATCGCGAGCTTCTCGCGGTCCCCGAGCTGTCGCTCGCGCAGCGTCGGCAGCACGTCGACCGCGACGACCCGGTGCCCCGCGCGCCGCCACACCGACGCCACCTGCGCGGCCTCGTCGTCGAGGAACGTCGAGAAGAGGACCACGAGCGCACCAGACGGGACCTGCGGCGCACGCAGCCGGCGCATCGGGTCGCCCTCGGGCCGGGTCAGCGCGAGCGCGTGCCGGATGCGGTCCAGCTGGCGGCGGCCACCGCCCGGGGGCAGCGGGCGACGGACCGCGCCGAGGTCGTCGAGCCCGACCCGGTCGCCGAGCCCGAGATAGCCCTGGGCGACGGAGGCCGCCGCTCGCCGGGCGAGGTCGAGGGAGGTCGGATCCTCGGCGCGCGGCGGCGTCGACCCGCGCCACGTCCGCGGGTCGGGGCCGACGTCGTCGCGCGAGTCCACGACGAGCACGACGACGGCCTCGGCCAGCGCGTGCTCCCGCCGGACGTAGAGCTCGTGCAGGTCGGGGGCGCGGCGGGCGGTCACCCGCCAGTCGATCCGGCGCAGGCGGTCCCCCGGGGAGAACGGGTGGACGTCCCGCAGGCCGCCGCCCTCGCCGGGCCGGCGCGACTCGTGGGCGCCCGTGAGC
>NZ_JBFUKJ010000061.1:0-4434 GCF_056400905.1 Cellulomonas sp. P4_H12 | reverse complement strand
GGCTCTGGGGCCGGCGGGAACGGCGGGACGGACGCGGACGGCGGGACGGGCGACGACGCTGGGGCGGGCKGGAACGTCGGGGCGGCCGGGAACGTCGGGGCGACGGGCGGGACCGGAGCGCGGCGGGGCGTGGTGAGCGCCGTCAGCCGGGCGCCCTGAGGCAGGTCGCGGTCACGGCGTGGCACTCGGCGAACCTACGGGCGCCTCGCCGGCGCGGGGCGGGTGTCGGCCCTCGGTCGAGGCGGTCCGCGCGGCCCGGGGGGCTGTGGGCGGCTCGACGGGCGGCGGTCAGGCGTCGGCGACGACGATCGCGAGCAGCCCAGGCCCGGCGTGCGCCGCCAGCACGGCGCTGGACTCGCAGACGGCGGTCTCCACGAGCCGTCCGCCGGACGCCGCGGCCACCTCGGCGGCGAGGGCCTCGGCGATCTCGGGCTGCCCGAGGTGGTGCACCGCGACGCGCGCGGACGGGCGCCGGACGACGTCGGCGACGGCGAGGGCGACGAGGCGCTCCCGGGCCGCGCGACGGGTCCGCACCTTCTCCAGCACGTCGATCGCGCCGGCGTGCAGCGTGAGGATCGGGCGCAGGCCCAGCACGATCCCGATCGCCGTCGCCGGCACGCTGAGCCGGCCCCCGCGGCGCAGGTGGTCGAGCGAGTCGACCAGGAACCAGACCCGCGTCGACGCCGCGACCGTCCGCGCGTGCTCGGCGACCTCGACGGCGGACGGGAGGCGAGGCTCGGTCCGGGCGCGCGTGTGCCACCAGGCACGGGCGGCCGCCAACGGGCCGGTTGCGGACGTCGGGCCGGTTGCGGCCGGCGGGGCGGCGGGTGCCTCCGGTCCGGCGGCGAACCGGGCGGCGTCGAGCACCGCGAACCCGAGGGCCATCGCGACGACCCCGGAGTCGACCACGTGCACGGGGACGGAGGACGACTCGGCGGCCAGCCGGGCCGCGCGGACCGTGCCCGACAGCTCCCCCGACAGGTGGATCGACACGATCTCGCGCGCCCCCGAGGCCGCCGCGCGCTCGTACGCCGACGCGAACGCCGCGGGCGGCGGCTGCGAGGTCGTGACCTTCCCGCCGTGGGTGAGCGCGGCGAGCAGGGCGTCCGGGGACAGGTCGACGCCCTCCACGTGCCGCTCGCCGTCGACCACCACGTCCAGCGGCACGACGCCGACGCCCCACCGCTCGGCAGCGCCCTCCGGCAGGGACGCCGTCGAGTCGGTGACGATCGCCACCGACGGCTGCTCGGGCCGACGGCGGCCGGGCACGGCGATCAGGCCGGGACGACGTTGACGAGCTTGGGGGCCCGAACGACGACCGTGCGGATGCCGCGGCCGTCGAGCGCGCGCTGCACGCCCGGGTCCGCCAGCGCCAGCTCGCGCAGGTCGTCGTCGGAGACGTCCGGGGAGACCTCCGCGCGCCCGCGCACCTTGCCCTGCACCTGGAAGATGCACGTGACGGTGTCCTCGACCAGGTAGGCCGGGTCCGCGACCGGGAACGGCTCATGGGCGAGCGAACGCTCGTGGCCCAGGCGCGACCACAGCTCCTCCGCCACGTGCGGTGCGACCGGGGCCGTCATGAGCACGAGCGCCTCGACGGCGGCGCGGGGCGTCGTCGGCAAGGTGGTGAGGTGGTTGTTCAGCACGATCAGGCGGGAGATCGCCGTGTTGACCCGCATCGCGGCCATGTCCGCGGTGGTGTCGGCGATCGCGCGGTGCAGGACGCGGAGGGTCTCCTCCGAGGGGGCTTCGTCGGACACGACGGTCTCGCCCGTGCTCTCATCGACGACGTTGCGCCACAGGCGCTGCAGGAAGCGCTGCGAGCCGACGACCGCCCGGGTCTCCCACGGCCGCGACAGGTCGAGCGGACCCATGGACATCTCGTAGACCCGCAGCGTGTCGGCGCCGTAGTCGGCGTACATCTGGTCCGGCGAGATGGCGTTCTTCAGCGACTTGCCGATCTTGCCGTACTCGCGGAACACCTCCTGGCCCTTCCACGAGTACCCCGACGGCACGCCGGCGTCCTCGACCACCTCGGCCGCCTCGACGTAGGTCCCCCGGGCGTCCGTGTAGGCGTACGCCTGGATGTAGCCCTGGTTGAACAGCCGGTGGAACGGCTCGCCGCTGGAGAGGTGGCCCAGGTCGTGCAGGACCTTGTGCCAGAACCGCGCGTACAGCAGGTGCAGGACAGCGTGCTCGACGCCGCCGACGTACAGGTCGACGCCGCCGATCGAGTCGGGCTTCTGCTCGCCGTGGCCCGGGCCCATCCAGTACTGCTCGAGCGCCGGGTCCACCAGGGTGGTGTCGTTGGTGGGGTCCAGGTACCGCAGGTAGTACCAGCACGAGCCCGCCCAGTTGGGCATCGTGTTGGTGTCGCGCCGGTACTGCTTCGGCCCGTCGCCCAGGTCGAGCGTGACGTGCACCCAGTCCTCGTTGCGGYCCAGGGGCGGCTCGGGGGTGGAGTGCGCGTCGTCGGGGTCGAACGTGCGCGGCGAGTAGTCCGGGACGTCGGGCAGGTTGACCGGCAGGGCCGACTCCGGGACCGCCAGCGGCAGGTCGTGCTCGTCGTAGACGATCGGGAACGGCTCGCCCCAGTAGCGCTGCCGGCTGAACAGCCAGTCGCGGAGGCGGTAGGTGATCGTGCCCTCGCCGACGCCCTTGGCGGTCAGCCAGTCGGTGATCGCGGCCTTCGCCTCCGGCACGGACAGCCCGTCGAGGCTGATCTCCTCGTTCGAGGAGTTGATCGCGACGCCGTCGCCCGTGCGCGCGCCGGGCTCGGTGCCCTCCGGGGCGTCGATCGTGTAGACGATGGGCAGGTCGAACGCCTCGGCGAACGCGAAGTCGCGGGAGTCTCCGCCCGGGACGGCCATGATCGCGCCGGTGCCGTAGCCCATGAGGACGTAGTCGGCGGTGAAGACGGGCAGCAGCTCGCCGTTCACGGGGTTGGCGGCCAGGTGGCCGGTGAACACGCCGGTCTTGCGGCCGGCGTCGGCCTGGCGCTCGACGGCCGTCTTGGCCGCCGTCTCGGCGCGGTAGGACGCGACGGCGTCGGCCGGGCTGCGGTGGCCGCCCGTCCAGACGTCCTTGGTGCCGTCGGGCCACGCGGTCGGCACCTCGTCCAGGAGCGGGTGCTCGGGGGCGACCACGACGAACGTCGCGCCGAACAGCGTGTCCGGCCGGGTGGTGAACACCTCGACCTGGTCGCCACCCTGCACGGCGAAGCGCACGCGGGCGCCCGACGAGCGGCCGATCCAGTTGCGCTGCATCGCCTTGACCTTGTCGGGCCAGTCGATGTGCTCGAGGTCGTCGATCAGGCGGTCGGCGTACGCCGTGATCCGCATGTTCCACTGGCGCAGGCTGCGCTGGAACACGGGGAAGTTGCCGCGCTCGGAGCGTCCGTCGGAGGTGACCTCCTCGTTGGCCAGCACCGTGCCCAGGCCCGGGCACCAGTTGACCGGCGTCTCGGACACGTACGCGAGTCGGTGCGTGTCCAGCACGCGGCGACGCGCCACCTCGTCGAGGTGCGCCCACTCGGGTCCGCGCAGGCCGGCGTCGTACTCCGCCACCAGCTCGGCGATCGGGCGGGCCCGGCCGAGACCGCCATCGGGGCGCGGCGCCGTCTCGTCGTACCAGGAGTCGAAGATCTGCAGGAAGATCCACTGGGTCCAGCGCACGTAGCCCGGGTCGATCGTGGCGAACGTTCGCCGCGGGTCGTGGGCCAGGCCCAGCCGTCGCAGCTGGCGCTGCATGATCTCGATGTTCGCCTCGGTGGTGGTGCGCGGGTGCTGGCCCGTCTGCACCGCGTACTGCTCGGCGGGCAGGCCGAACGCGTCGAACGCGAGCGCGTGCAGGACGTTGTCGCCCTGCATGCGGCGGAACCGGCCGACCACGTCGGTGGCGATGTAGCCCAGCGGGTGGCCGATGTGCAGGCCCGCTCCCGAGGGGTACGGGAACATGTCCATGACGAAGTAGGCCGGCTGCGCCGTGTCCGCGTGCCGGCCGTCGCCGTCGGTGAGGTCGCCCGTCGGGTTGGCGGCGAAGAACGTGCCGCGGTCCGCCCACTCGTCCTGCCAGCGCAGCTCGATGTCGCGCGCGAGCTCGGCGGTGTAGCGGAACGGCACGTCGTCGGTCGGGGCGKGGGCGGGGGCGTCCTGCGAGGTCACCCGGCGAGTTTACCGACCGACGGTCGGGCGCCTGCACCCGGGCCTCGGCGACGGGGGCGTCGGCCGCGGTCCGGTGGGCTGGGACGCCGCCGGACGCACCGTGCGTCGACGCCCTGGCTCGAGGAGAGGGCTCGGGGTGGCGGCCGTATGCTCCGGACATGTCGGACAGCACGCCAGCGTCGGCCCCCGGCTCGTCCGCGGCCGACCTCGCCGCCCTGCGGGCCGCTGCGGCGCAGGCTGCCGCCGAGGCCGCGGAGGCCAGGGCGCAGGC
>NZ_JBFUKJ010000060.1:0-6095 GCF_056400905.1 Cellulomonas sp. P4_H12 | reverse complement strand
GCGTCGTCGCGCGGGGCCGTGCGGCCACGGGGACCGCGGCCGCGCCCCCGACGAGCGCCCCTGCGGGGTCGCCCGTCTCCGGACCCGGACGGGTCGGCGGGGGCGGGGGACGGCGTGCTCACGACGGCCCAGTCTCCCAGGTCGACGCCCGGGACCGCGCGCTCATTCGTCGTGGGCGAACGCCCGGTACGGGCCGACGGGCGCCGCGGACGTGCCCCAGACCTCGTCGGCCCAGGTGGCGGCCTCGCCGAGGAGCCCGGCCACGGCCGGCAGGCTCGACCGCAGCCGGCCCGCGCCCCAGCGCCACCGCGTGGTGAGCAGCTGGCGGTAGGACGGCGACGGCACGCCGGGCGGCCCGACGCGGGGGCGGTCCTCGTCGGCACCGTCGATGAGCCAGCCCGTCATCGCGAGGATCCAGGCGGCGCACGCCAGGTCCACGGCGCGGCTCCACCCGGGCTCGCGCACGACGCTGGGCAGGTGCGGCTCCAGGGCCGCGGCGAACCGGTCGAGCAGCCGGTCGGTGAACCCCGCCGGCGGGTCGAACACGCACCAGCACGTGGAGAACGGCATCGCCGCGTAGGCCGCGTCGTACGCCACGTGGTGCACGGTCGCGCCCTCGAGGTCGAGGAACCGCCAGCCGGCGGCCGTGCGGACCGCGTTGTCGGGGCAGGTGTCCGTGGGCGAGACGACGTCGGCGGCGGGCAGGTCGGGGTCCCGCACCGCGTCGCGGTGGTCGAGCGTCGAGATGGCCTCCAGCTCGTCCTCGAGCGTCGGGTCCGCCGGGCGCTCCACCACGTCGTCGAGCAGGCGGCGGACGCCGGTGCGCGCGGCGGCGGCGGTGTCGTGGGCCGGGAGGTCGACGTCCGCGGCGGTCCGGTGGGAGCGTCCGAGGGCGTCGGCGAGCGCCTCGACCCAGCCCAGCGCGCCGTCCCACGCGGCCGCGGGATCGTCGCCCAGCAGCAGGTCCGCCAGCGTCGGACCGGTGCCCAGGTCGGTCATCACCAGGATCCGGTGCTCGTCGTCGGTGGCCAGCAGGTCCGGCGCGCGGTCCAGGGCCCGGAGCCCGGCGACCTCGCGCGCGTACGCCTCGCCCGCGGCACCGCCGCCCGGGTACTGCTTGACCACCACCGAGCCCGTCGGCGACTGGCACCTCAGCACGGTCGACCGGTCGGACCCGCCGAGCGGCCGCGGGTCTGTGAGCGCGACGCCGAGCGCGGCGGAGGCGAGGGCGACGGCGTCGTCGGTCACCGCGCCGCCTCCAGGGCCACCAGGGCGGCGACGATCGGCCCCACCACCACGACGTACATGATCCCCAGGAAGAGGGCGTACAGCAGCGTGAACCCGAGGGCGTTGCCGCCTGCCCCGGGCTCGCGCAGGTGACCGACCACCTTGTCGACCACCGACCGCGGGTGGCGGACGTCCCAGCTGTTCAGGCGCACCGACCGACCGAGGTACATGCCGAACGACACCAGCAGCAGGATCGCGACCACCACCAGCCGCGCGTCGAGGCCCTGCAGCGGCGCGGCCTCGTCGCCGTGCACCTCCAGCACCCAGACGAGCTGCACGACGAACACGTTGAGCACGGTGTTGAGCACGCCCGACATCGCCAGCGAGACCACGAGGACGACGTCGAACCACATGGGCACGCCGTCGTCGTCGCGCCGGTGGCTCAGGTTGAGCTCGGTGATGAGGTAGCCCGCGTTCGGCAGCAGCAGCAACCAGACGGCGGCGGCGACCACGAGCACGACGGCGACCACCGGGCCGGGGAGCACGATCCGGGAGAGCACCACGACCACCAGGCCGACCACGAGCACCAGCAGCGGGGCGACCGACAGCGCCAGGTTGAGCAGCATCGGGCGGTACAGCACGGTGTGGAACACGCGGCTGCGGGCGCCGACGAGCGCGAGCGCCAGCAGGTTCATCAGCACGACGCCGAGCACCAGGCTGCCGAGCATGCACGTCCTCTCGTCGTCGGAGCGCCCAGCATGCCGCAGGGCGCGCGCGTCCCTACAGTGACCGCATGAGCGACGCAGCCGCACCGAGCGAGGGGGAGCGGCGCGCCGTCGCCGGCCTCGAGGCCTCCGGGATCGCGTTCGAGGTCACCCGGCACGGCCCGGTCCGGTCGCTGGCCGAGGCGGCCGAGGCCCGCGGCATCGATCCCGCCGGCATCGTGAAGACCATCGTGGTCCGGCGCGGGGACGACGACTTCCTGTTCGTGCTGGTGCCCGGCGACCGGACGATCTCGTGGCCCAAGCTGCGCGCCCTGCTCGGCGTCACGCGCCTGTCGATGCCCGACGCGGAGACCGCCAAGGACGTCACCGGCTACGTGCGCGGCACCATCACGCCGTTCGGCTCGCTCGTGGAGTGGCCGGTCGTCGCCGACTCGCGCGTGCCCACGCGGACCGTGTCGATCGGCGCGGGCGCGCACGGGGTCGCGGCGAACGTCGACGGTGCGGAGCTGGTCAAGGCGCTGAGCGCGACCGTCTCCGACGTCACCGACCCCGAGGGCTGAGGGCTACTTCACGACGAACGTCGTCGGCCGCACCGTGAGGATCACGCGCTTGGCTGCGTCGGTGATCTCGTAGTCCTGGCCGTACCGGGCCTGCAGCGACTTGTAGAAGCTGGCCACCTCGTCGTCCGGCACGGTCGACTCGACGACACCGCGCACCTCGAGGGACCGGTAGCCGTCCTCCGGGTCGTGGATCGACAGGGCGATCCGCGGCTCCACCTGGAGGTTCTTGAACTTCTGTCGCGTCGACGTGTGCGTGAACCGCAGCACCTCGCCGTCCCAGACGAACCACATGACGCTGCTGTGCGGGGACCCGTCCGGCGCGACGGTCGCGAGGTGCCCGAACAGGGGGCGCTCGAGGAGGTCGGCGTGGCTGGCGGGGAGCTCGGTGGTGGCCATGGCCAGAGGCTAACCCGGGCCCACGCCGGGAACCCGGCGGGGCGGGTGGCCGTTCCACATCTCGGATGGCGCATCCCGCGGGGGCGGGTAGCGTCGTCCCGCCGGAATGCAGCTCCGGCGTCGACCGGGGGCGAGAACTGAGGAGCAATGGACCTGATCGAGCACGCCGCCGCGGCCGGGACCATCCGGGTCGACGCCCAGGAGAACCGCACCGTGATCGTCCTCGTCGGGGAGATCGACGCCGCGCTGCGTGACGAGGCCAGCGTCTGCATGGGCCTCGCGCTGGTGACGGGCCACCCCGTGATGATCGACTCCACGCAGGCGACGTTCATCGACTCGTCGGGGATCGCGTTCGTCCTGCAGCTGCACCTGGCGGCGTCCGAGGCCGGCATCCCGGTCACGCTGCTGGACCCGCACCGCGTGCTGCGGGACGTCCTCGACATGGTCGGCCTGTCCGGCGAGCTGCCGTCGGCCGTCTGACCGACACCCGCGCACGGTCGGTCGGGGTGTCGGTGGGCTGGTCTACGTTCGCCGCATGCGGTTGTTGCACACGTCGGACTGGCACCTGGGCCGGACGCTGCACGGGGTCGATCTGCTCGACCACCAGGCGGCGTACCTGGCGCACCTGGTCGACGTCGTGCGCGACGAGGACGTGGACGCGGTGGTCGTCGCGGGCGACGTCTACGACCGCGCCATCCCGCCCGTCGAGGCGGTGACCCTCCTCTCCGACACGCTCGCGCGCCTGGCCGAGCACACCACGGTCGTGGTCACGTCGGGCAACCACGACTCGGCCACGCGGCTCGGCTTCGGCTCCGCCCTCATGCGGGACCGCGTGCGCCTGCGCACCCGCGTCGCCGGCCTGGCCGAGCCCGTCGTGCTCGCCGACGACGAGGGCGACGTGCTGGTCTACGGCGTCCCGTACCTCGACCCCGACTTCGCCCGCGTCGAGCTGGCGGACGGCGCCGACCCGCTGGCCCGCTCGCACGAGGCCGTCGCCGCGGCGGCGATGCGGCGCATCCGGGCGGACGTCGCGACACGCACGGGCTCCGCTCGACCCCGGACGGTGGTGGCCGCGCACGCGTTCGTCATCGGCGGCGCGCCGACGGAGTCCGAGCGGGACATCCGGGTGGGCGGCGTGGACCAGGTGCCGGCCGGTGTGTTCGCCGGCGCGGACTACGTCGCGCTCGGGCACCTGCACGGCCCGCAGACCCTCACGGGACCGGCGGGCACGACGCTGCGCTACAGCGGCTCCCCGCTGGCGTACTCGTTCTCCGAGCAGCACCACGCGAAGTCGACGGTCCTGGTGGACCTGGCCGGCGGCGAGGTCCGCGCGTCCCTGGTCGCCGCTCCGGTCCCGCGCCGGCTCGCCGACGTGACGGGCACGCTGGACGAGCTGCTGGGCGCCGCGGGGGAGCCGCACACCGACCACTGGGCGCGGGTGACCGTCACCGACGCGCACCGGCCGCAGGACCTCTACCGGCGCGTGAAGCAGCGCTTCCCGCACGCCCTCGTGGTCCAGCACCGCCCCGCCGAGGCGGCCGCGCCCTCCCGCACCACCGTCGTGACCGCCGCGCACGACCCCCTCGACGTGACCGCCGACTTCCTGGCCCACGTCACGGGCCACCGACCGACGCCCGACGAGGTCGACGTGCTGCGCCGGGCCTACGAGGACGTCGCCGCGATCGAGCGGAGCGCCTGATGCACCTGCGCTCGCTCACGGTCCAGGCGATCGGCCCGTTCGCGGGCCGCCACACGGTCGACTTCGACGCGCTCGGCCAGGCCGGGCTGTTCCTGCTCGAGGGGCCCACCGGCTCGGGCAAGTCGACCCTCATCGACGCCGTGGTGTTCGCCCTGTACGGC
This sequence comes from Cellulomonas sp. P4_H12, assembly GCF_056400905.1. Lineage (NCBI taxonomy): Bacteria > Bacillati > Actinomycetota > Actinomycetes > Micrococcales > Cellulomonadaceae > Cellulomonas > Cellulomonas sp. P4_H12. Next base: position 1,327 of record NZ_JBFUKJ010000060.1, on the reverse strand, counting down.
AAGGTCGCGTCCAGCGAGGCGTCGGAGGACCGGCTCCGCTCCGCGTACGCGCCTGACGACGTCGAGAGCGTCGTCGACCTGGTCTTCGAGGTGCCCTCGGGCGTCTACCGCGTGCGGCGCACGCCCGCCTACCAGCGCGCCAAGCGGCGCGGCGCCGGCACCACCACGGCGAACGCCACCGTGAAGGCGTGGCGCCTGCCCGCCGGTGTCGAGCTGGACCCGACCACCCTGGACGCCGTCGGGGTGCCGCTGGGCAACCGGCTGGACGAGGTGGGCGCCGAGATCCAGCAGGCCGTCGGGCTGGACCGCACGCAGTTCGTGCAGACGATCGTGCTGCCGCAGGGCGAGTTCGCCCGCTTCCTGCGCGCGAAGCCCGAGGAGCGGCGCGGCCTGCTGCAGAAGATCTTCGGCACCGAGGTGTACGAGCGCCTCCAGCAGCGGCTGGCGGAGCTGCGCCGCGAGAGCGACCGGGCGAGCGAGGCCGCGCGGGCGGCGCTCACGTCGGGGACGTCGCAGCTGGTCGGGGCCGCGCGCCTCGGCGCGGAGGATGCCGCCGAGCTGCGGGCGGCCGTCGACGCCGCCGTGCTCCGCACCCACGAGCTCGTGGCGGACGTGCGGGTCGCCGTCCGCGCGCGGACGGACGTGCTCGACACCGAGGCGTCGCGTGCGCGGACGGCCGCCACGGCCGCGGACGTCGCCCGGCAGGAGTCGCGCGCGCGCCTCGACGAGGCGACCTCGACCCATGCCCTCCTCGTCCGGCGCGACGCGCTGCGGGCGGAGCGGGCGGCGCTCGACGCGTCCGCCGACCTCAACTCGGAGGCGATCCTGCGGCTGACCGCGGCCCGCGCGGCGCAGGCGGTCCGACCCCTGCTGCTCKGTGCCGAGCGTGCGGCCACGGCCCTCGACGCCGCCCGCAAGACCGTCGCCGCCGCGCTCGACGGTGCGCCGCCCGACATCGCGCAGGCGCCGCCCGGCACCGACCTGCGCGCCCACGTGCAGGCCGAGGGCCGCTCGGCGGTCGAACTCTCGGCCGCGCTCGGTCGGCTGGTCGATGTCGAGGCGGGGCTCGAGTCGCGCCGGCGCGCTGTCCGCCAGGCTCGGCACGCCATCGACGACCTGGTCGGTGCGATCGACGCCGACGACCAGTGGCTCGCCGGGCGCCCGGAGGCCCGCACCGCCCTTGTCGCGGAGCTCGAGACGGCCCGCGCGCTGGCGGCGTCTCGCGGCGACCGGGACGCCGCGCTGGCCGCCGCCCTCGWCCTGGTCACCGCGCACGCCGACCTCGCCGCCGCGGAGCGGGCGCTCGCGGACGCGCTCGACGCGAGGA
>NZ_JBFUKJ010000059.1:0-6742 GCF_056400905.1 Cellulomonas sp. P4_H12 | reverse complement strand
ACCCTGGCCGGCCCGGCCCTCGGGTTCGCGGCCGGCGTGCTCCTCATCGGCCCGTCCGACGGGCCGACCGGCCGGCTCGCCGGGACGGTCGGACTGGTCGTCGCCACGGTCGTCGCGGGCGTCCGGGTCGTCGCCACCCGGTCCGCTCGCGCGGGTGCCGACGACGCCGGCGTGGTCCTCGTCGGCGTCGCGCTCGCGGCCGGCGTCCAGTCCGCGGTGCTGCTGGCCGCGCTGCCGCCCGTCGTCGCCGCCGCGGTGCTCGTGGGGGTCACGCCGCTCGGCCTGCGCCTCCTGCCGACCCTCTCGCTGAGCGTCCCGGACGAGCAGCTGATCGACCTCGCGCACGTCTCGCGGACGGCCGCGTCGGTCCGCGCACCGCGCCCGCGCGCGCTGGGACGCGTGAACCAGCGGCAGGTCGGCCTCACCGTGGCGCACGCCGAGCGCCGGAAGGCGACCGCCACCGTCGTGCTGTCGTCCGTCCCACCCGTGCTCCTACCGGTCGTCCTCGCGTCGGTGACTCCCGGCACGGTGCCGGGGATCGGCGCGCTCGTCCTGGCAGGCTGCGTGGCGCTCGCCCTGGTCCTCGGACCGCGGTCCGCCCGCGGGGCCGTGGGTCGGTGGGTGCCGCGCGCCGCGGCCGCCGTGGTGCTCGTCGAGCTCGCCGCGGCCGCCCCGGCGGACGCCGCGTGGCTGGTGCCGGTCGCGGTGGTGGCGCTCGTGCTGGTCGCCGGGATGACGGTCCTGTCGATCGTCCTGGGACGGGGGTGGCGGTCCGTCGTCGCGTCGCGGCTGGCGGACACGCTCGAGGGCCTCGCGGTGGTGCTGGCCCTCCCGGCCGCCGCCGTGGCGGCCGACGTGATCGAGACCTTGCGGAGGGTGACGTCGGGATGAGCGTGCAGACCGAGCAGGCGTGCGCGGCGTGCGGGAAGCCGCTGCGGCCAGGGGCACGTTTCTGCACCAGCTGCGGCACGCCCGTCGCCGCCGCCGTGGTGGTGGTCCAGGCGCAGCCGACCGCCGTCCCGTCCGGCGCGGCCCCGGAGCCCGGACGGCGCGCCACCCGTGCCGGGTCTGTCGACGCGGCGCCGCTCGGTCCCGCGTTCGACGGCGTCCGTGCCGCGAACGTCGGCCAGCGCCTGCTCGCGTTCCTCGTCGACACGGTCTGCGTCGCGGTGGTGGGCGGCGTGGTCCTCGCGCTCACCAGCAGCGCCGTGCTCGCCGCGCTGGCGGCCGCGGAGGTCGTCATCGGCATCGTCGTGTGGGAGTCGCGGACCGGCCGGACCTTCGGCAACGTGCTGCTGGGCCTGCGCGCGGCGCGCCAGGAGACGCCGTACGCGCCCGGCCTGGCCCGCGGCGTGCCGCGCGCGCTCGTCCTCGCCGCCGGCCACCTGGTGGCGGGCGTCGGCCAGTGGCTGGTGGTCGGGTCCTCGTCGTTCGACAAGAGCGGGCGCGGTCAGGGCTGGCACGACCACGTGGGCCGGTCCGTGGTCGTCGACGTCCGCGGTCCCCGGGCGCCGTCGGTCGCCCCGGTCGCGACCACGGGGTCCCGGACCGTGACCACGCCCCCGGCCCCGACCGCGGTCGTGGTGCCGACGTCGTACCTGGTCACCCTCGACACCGGGCAGACCATGAGCGTCAGCGGCCCGGGTCTGGTGGGCCGCTCGCCGCAGGTGGTCCCCGGGGAGCGCTGCGACCACGTCATCGCCATCGACGACCCGGAGCGCAGCCTCTCGCGCACCCACGCGCGCTTCGGCATCGACCGCGCGGGGTTCTGGGTGGCTGACGCGGGCTCCGGCAACGGGACCGTCGTCGTGCTGCCCAGCGGGCAGTCCGTCCCCGCGGCCCCCGACCAGCGCGTCGTCGTCCCCTCCGGGTCGACCGTGCGCATCGGCGACCGCACCTTCACGGTGCGGGCGGTCGCGCCCCGCTGAACCGGCGGACGGCAACGGCCGCCCATCCGCACGGATGAGCGGCCGCCGCGACCGGCGTCGAGCCGCCGGCCGAGGTCCTACCAGCCCTCGTCTGCGCCGTCCGGCTCCGCGACCACCTGGAGCGCCGGTCCGTCCTCGCGCGACCCGGCCTTGGCGCCGGTGCCCGGCGTGGGGACGGAGCCGTCCTCGTCGTCGAGGCCGAGGTCGGGCGCGAGGTAGCCGAGCGCGGTGCGCTTCTTGCTCTTCGACGACCCGCCCCCGCCCGCGCCGCCGGCGCCTCCGGCCATCATCGACCCGCTCCGCGAGCCCGCCGGAGTGCCCGCCGCGCCGGTCTGCGAGCCCGAGAGCACGGACCCGCCGCCGGTGGTGCCCTGGGGCGATGTGGCCGAACCGGTCGCGCCGACGGCCCCGCCGAGCGCGCCGGCACCGCCGCGGGCGCCTCCGCCCAGTCCTGCGCCGCCRGMCGTCGCGCCCGGCATCAGCCCGAGTCCGCTGGCGCCCCCGGTGCCACCGCCGAGCCCGGCGCTGCTCGCGCCGAGCCGGTTCAGGCCCGCCGCACCCAAGGCCGTGCCGCCGACCGCGAGCCCACCGGCGAGCGCACCGCCACCGGCGGCGCTGCCGCCCAGGCCGACCCCGCCCGCACCGCCGTGCGAGCCGGTGCCGTTCCACGGGGTGCTCGGGTCGGTGCCCGGGAGGGTGCCGGTGAGGTCGCCGTCGGGGGTCGTGTCGGTCCCCGTCCCGGGCGGTGTCACGGGCGGCGCGGAGACCACCGGCGGCCTCGGCCCCGTCGTGGTGGTGTCGGTGGGGGGATGGGTGATGGTGGTGACCGGAGGGTGGCCGATGGTCGGCGGCAGGGCGACGGCCGTCGACGGGCCGAGAGTCGGGGTGCCGCCCGACCCGCCGGGTGCGGACGGGGAGCCGCCGCCCAGCGACGGCGCGCTCTGCACCGGGGCGCCGCCGACCCGCTCGCCCTTGCCGTCCTCCTGGTGCTGGCCGTCGGTCGGCCCGTCGGGGAGGTGCGTGGCGTCGGGGAAGCTGCTGCTCGCGGCCGCCAGGGACGCGTTGAGCGTGGCGAGCGCCTTCTGGGCCGCCTTCTCCCGCTCCTGCTCGCGCTGGTCGGACCAGATGTTGCCGGCGATGCTCGCGGCCACCGTGCCCACGCCCGGCAGCGCGATGGTCCCGCCCAGCGTGATGGCCGCCTTCTCCGCCCCGCTCAGCTCGCCGTCGGGCAGCGCACGGTAGTCCTCGCGCGCCTGGAGGATCGCCGCGCGGGCGGTGGCGGCCGACGACGCGACGCCGTCGAAGCGGTCGGCCGTGTTCACGATCGCCGTCGCCAGGGCCGCGAACGAGTCACCGGCCACGTCGGCCGTGTCCCCGCCGATGCCGAGGTCGGTCGCCATGGACCGCAACGACTGGGCGTAGGTGCTCACCGCGTTGCTGATCAGGCCGAGCTGGTCGGTGTCGTCGTGCAGCGAACCGACCTCGGCGTCCAGTGACGCGCTCAGGTCGTCGGCGTGCTGTCCCATCTCGGTTCCCTCCTGCGGTGCGTGCGTGTGTCGGGTGCCGGTCGGACCGGCGGAGCTCAGGCGGACGGTGGTGCGGACCCGGCGCGTCGGCGGGCGACGACCACCCCGACGACGATGCCCACGACGACGAGCAGGACCAGGATCCCGCCGACGACGAGGAACGTCGAGGTGCTGCTGTCCGCGTCGTTCTCGGGCGCGGCAGCGGTCGGCGTGGTCGTGGTCGGGTCCGTCGTGGGCGCCGCGGTCGGTGCGCCGGTGATCTCGGCGATGCTCGGCTGCACGCTCGGGTCGTCGGTGAGCAGCGGGTTCACGTCGGGGTACGTGGTCGGGTCGTGCTCCAGCATGTGCCGGACGTTCACCGCGCCGTAGCCCCAGGAGTCGTCGCGGCCGAGCTCGTGGTCGGTCGAGTCGGTGTTGCGGATCAGCGTCTGGATGATCTGGTTCGCGGTCGCCGTGGGGTAGGCCGACCAGACGAGCGCGAGGGCGCCGGACGTGAAGGCCGTCGCGTTCGAGGACCCCGTGGTGTACCGGTAGACGGTCCAGTCCTCCTCGGCGACGAGCATGGCGTAGTACTCGCCCGGCGCGGTGACCGTCAGCCGCGGGTCGGTGTTGTTCTTGGCGGCCAGCTGGCCGTCCGGACCGATCGACTCCACCGCCACGACGCCGTTGCCGGAGGCCGGCGGGAACAGCCCGGTCCCGCCGTCGTGCGGCGCCGCCGCGACGATGATGGCGCCGTGCTGCTGCGCGTACGCGACGTCGGCCCAGTCCAGGTCGTCGTCGGAGATCGACATGTTGATGATCTTCGCGCCGTCGTCGACGGCCTGGCGCAGGGGGCTGCCCTCGACGCCCGCCGGGGGATAGCAGGTCGACGTGGAACCGTCCTCCGAGACCTGCACGCCCGTGGTCTGCACGTAGTGCAGCACGCGCGCGCCGGGCGCGATGCCGAGCGTGCCGGGCTGCGCGCCCACACCCGCGCCCGTGCCGAGCAGGATCGTCGACATGGCCGTCGCGTGCTCGGCCGCGGGGGTCGTGGTGACCGCGTCGACCGGTGGTCCGCCGTCCGTCTCGGCGCAGAAGGCCGGCTCGTGCGTGGTCACGTCGGTGCCGGCCAGGTCGGCGGACTGCGGGTTGATCGGGCCGTCGATGACGGCGACGGTGATCCCGCTCCCGGTGGTCCGCTGGTGGATGTCGGCCATGCCGGTCTGGTTGTAGTACCAGAGACCCTGCTCGCGGATGGGGTCGTCGGCGGCCTGCGCACCGGTGGCGGCGACGCCGAGCAGGCCGAGCAGCAGTGCGGTGGCGGCCCCGGCTCGTGCGGGCAGCCTCATCCGACGCCGTGCTCGCGCGGTGCCGTGCTCGCGGGAGCGACCGGCGTGGAGCCGGGGGCGCCCGGGGTGCCGGGAGGAGCCGTGGCGCCGTTCGGGGACGCGTTGAGGCGCTGCGCCACCTGCATCAGGCGGGCCTGGACGTCCTCGTCGGTGCTCACCAGGTTCGACATGTTCGACTGCAGCGCGGCGTGGTAGTCCGCCATCTGCCGGTGGATGAGCTTGAGCTCGGTGTCGAGCGAGGACAGCTGCGCACGGTAGGCGCTGACGAACGTCTGCGTGTGCCCGGCCGTGGACCACGTGCCCGTGGTCTGGCGTGCGTGCAGGTCGTGCAGGGAGCCGCGCAGCATCGTGACGTACTCCTGCAGGCGCACGAGTGTCTCGAGGCGCGCCTTGACGACCTCACGTTCGAGCTGGATGTCCCCTGCGGCCACCGTGGAACCTTTCGTCTGCGTGCCTGGGTCGGTGCCCATGCGTATCCCCCTGACCGTCCTGCAGCGGTGCTGACCGTGACGGCCGCGCACCACCTCTCGGGGTGCGCGACCGCCACGGGTCGTGCGGTTGCCGGTCCGTCAGCGGACCGGCGGGCGGCTCACCAGCGCGAGGCGTTCGACTTCTCGGTGGACTGGTAGTCCTCGCCCGAGGTCGACACGGCACGCCCGACGTCGGCGAGCAGCGCCTTCATGTCCTCGATCGCGGCGGTCCACTTGGCGCGCGAGGCCTCGTAGGACGAGGCCGCCTCGCCGGACCAGTTCGCGCGCAGCGGCTGCAGCGAGGAGTCCATGTCGGCCAGGCGGGCCTCGATCTGGCGGGCGCCGGCCTGGATATCGGCGGCGGCGGTGGCCAGGCCACCGAAGTTGACCTTCAGGTCGCTCATCGTCAGCTCCTCGTCGTTCAGCCGAGGCGACCCGACAGCCGGGAGAACACCGACTGCTGGGCGTCGTCGGACGCGGTGTAGGTGGACTGGGACGAGACGAGGTTGGACTCGAACTCGTTGAGCGCCGAGACGATCTTCGTGGCGTCCTCGCGCCAGCGCGTCATCAGCTGGTTGAACGCGACGGCGCCCTGGCCCTGCCAGTGCGACCCGATGCCGGCCAGCTTGCCCTCGAGCGAGCTCAGCTCGCGCTGCAGCTCCCCACGGGAACGGGCGACGACGTCCGCGCCCTGCTTGAGCGCACCATCAGCTGCGGAGACTTCTGCTGCCATGACACCTCCCCTGCACGCGGCCCCGAGCAACACGGGGCCGAACCTTGGGACACCCCCGTCCGGGCGGTGCCGGAGCCGCGGGATTTTCCCCACGGAACCGACTGGACCCTAGCCGAAACGGACACCACCCGTCGCCCCGGGCGACGGACTGTGGACAGCGTTCACCCGCCTGGAGGAGGTCGTCGGATCGGTCGGTGAGGACCAGCGACCAGCGGCGTCGGCGGCGGACGCGCTTGGTTATGCTGACCGACGACCTCCCGCGGATCGGCGCCCGCCGACGCACACGAAGGACGCCGATGACCGACCCGAGCTCGTCCCCGACGCCCGTCGGCACCCTCCTGCGGGTCTCCGTGACCGCCGGGGACCGCCGGGTGGACCTCGGGGTCCCGGGCAACGTGGCGGCCGCGGAGATCGTCCCCGGCCTGGCTCGCACGCTCGGTGTGCTGGACGCCGCGTCGGTGTACGGGGGCTACCGGCTGGTCCGCGCCGACGGTGAGCCCGTCGACTCCGCCCGTAGCCTCCTGGCCGCCGGCGTCGAGGACGGCGCGGTGCTCACCCTCGAGTCGGGCGCGCGCAAGCCCGAGGTCCGCGTGTACGACGACGTCGTCGAGGCCGTGGCCGACGCCGTGGAGTCGCAGTACCAGCCGTGGACGTCCCGCGACAGCGCCCTCGGCGCCGCGTGGGGTGCCGTGGCGCTCGTGCTCGTCGCCGCCGCGCTGCTGGTCGGCGCGGACCCGGCCGCGGCCATGCCGCCGGT
>NZ_JBFUKJ010000058.1:0-6787 GCF_056400905.1 Cellulomonas sp. P4_H12 | reverse complement strand
CCCCCGCCCGGACCGCCGCCGACCGCCTCGGTCCCGCCGCCCGCGCGCAGACCGGCGGTCCCGGCGTCCCGCGACCAGTTCCCCGTGACCCCCGGCGCGGTCGCGTCCATCGGCAGCCGCGCTCTGGCGTTCGCGATCGACGGGGTCGTCCTCCTCCTCGCGTACGGCCTCGGGTTCGGGATCGTGGCGGCCACGGGCGGTCTGGCGACGACGGACCCCGCGACGGTGCGGCCGGTTCTGTTCGTGCCCGCGCTGCTCGTGCTGCTCGTCGGCGTCGCGCAGTGGGTCGCCGAGTCGCTGACCGGCGCGACCGTCGGCAACGCCGTCACCGGCATCCGGACGGTGTCGAACCGCACCGGGCGGCCGGCGGGGCTCGTGGCCATCCTCGTGCGGCAGCTCGTCGTCGGCCTGGGAGCGCTCGTGTGCCTGGTCGGCGAGTGGGTCGTCGTGGTGTCGGGGACGTGGGACAAGACCCCCGCGCAGCGCGGCTGGCACGACAAGGCGGCCGGCACCCTCGTGCTGCGGGCCCGGAACGTGCCCCGCGCGCCGTCGAAGGTGCCGGACGCGGCCTGGAACACGGCGGTGGCCCGCACCATGGGCGACCGCCCGGCGGCGGACCCGGGCCTCGTCCCCGCTCCGCCGGTGGAGGGGCCTCCGCAGCCGCCGACCCCGCTCGTTCCCGCCCCGCCCCTTGCCCCGCCGCCGGCCCCGCTCGTGCCTCCGCCCCCCGCGGCGGAGGCGCAGCCCGACGAGTTCCTCGTCCCGCTCGTCCCGGTGCGCCGKGTCCCTGACCCGCCCGCGACGCGGCGGGAGGCCCGGCGTGCCGACTCCGCCGCGGCGGCCGACCTCATCACCGGCATGCCCGGGGCGGCCGAGGACGCTGCGGCGCCCGCGGCGCGGGCGCAGCCCGTGATCGGCGTCCCGCCGACGCGGCCGGACTCGGCGCCGGTTCCGCGCGTCGCGGCGGCCCCGACGGACCTGGGCGAGCTCGAGCACACCCGCCTGCGGCCCAGCGGCCCCTCGCCCGCGCCGGCCGCCCTGCGGCTGTCGTTCGACACCGGGGAGCGCGTCGACGTCGCGGGCGACGGACTCGTCGGTCGCAGCCCGTCCGCGGAGGACGGAGTCACGCACGTCGTGCCGGTGGACGACCCCGCGCGGTCGATCTCCAAGACGCACCTGGCCTTCGGGCTCGACGGCACGGCCGACCGCCTGTGGGTCGTGGATCGCGGGTCGACCAACGGCACGGTCCTCGTCGCGCCCGACGGGACGAGCTCGGCGCTCCCGGCCGGCACGCGCGCGACCGTCGCCGCGGGCTGGACCATCCGTTTCGGGCAGCGCAGCGCGCTCGTCGAGCGCCGCTGACGTCCGTTCTGGGCTCGTCGGCGCGCCGCCGCCGAACTACACCACCGACGGGCGGTGCGGGTCCCAGAACTCGATCGCCGCGTCCTCGAAGCGCTGCTCGAGCGCTTCAAGGCCGTGCACGGCCTTGAAGTCGCGTTCACTCGCCGTGATGGGCAGGAGCCACAGGAAGTCGACGTGGAAGCCGTCGACGTGACAGACCTCCAGGTCGGGCCCCCACGGGTACGGGAGGCTGATCAGGTCGTGGTCCAGCGCGGACCCTGGGAACCAGGGCTCGCCGAGCGGGACCGTGTGCCCGAGACCCAGGACGCCGGCGCGGTCGTACCAGCTGGTCCACGCCAGCACCTCGACCGCGCGCATCGTGGCCTCGGCCGTCGCGACGATGAACTCGAGACCGTAGCCCGGCCGGCTCTGCCAGGCCCAGCTGCCGACCGACACGTAGACCCACAGGACGCCGTCGAGCGGTGCGACGCGCAGGACGTGGAAGTGAGGATTGGGCTCGTCGATCGGCCCGCCGCCCTGCCAGGCGACGCGTTCGACGACGTGACCCGAGAAGAACTCGCTCACGTGCTGATCCAGGCGATCACATCGATCGCAGTCCCCGACGAGATGCACGAGGCGCAGAGTAGCGTCGCCCCGGCCGTTGGGGGCGGCAAGCCGACGTCGCACGACCTACGCCAGGGTCGTTGTGGTTCGCGAAATCGTGCGCCGGGTGCTGGATCGCCCGATGGTCAGACCGTCGCCGGGCTCCAGGCGAGCTGCACGACGCGACGACCCTCGTCCCGCGTGACCAGCTGACCGCGGCCCGGGACGGACGGCACGGGCTTCGCCCCGCCGATCAGCGCGCCCTCGTCGGGACTGCCCGAGAGAACCAGGCCGGGGACGGCGAGGTCGCGCAGGGCCTGCAGCACAGGCTCGTACATCGCGCGCGCCGCGCCGCCGGTGCGCCGCGTGAGGACGAGGTGCAGCCCGACGTCGCCGGCCTGCGCGAGCAGGGGGACCAGCGCGGCGACCGGGTTGCCGGTGGTGGTCGCCACGAGGTCGTAGTCGTCTACCAGCACGAACACCTCGGCGCCCGTCCACCAGGAGCGGGAGCGCAGCTGGTCGGGGGTGACGTCGGGGCCGGGCAGGCGGGTGCGCAGGTAGGCGGCGAGGTCCGAGAGCTCGGTCGTCGCCTGGTCCTGCGTCGTGAGGTAGCCGGCCAGGTACTCGTCGGGGATCTCGCCCAGCAACGACCGTCGGAAGTCGACGGCGAATATCTGGGCCTGCGCGGGCGTGTGGGTGCGCCGGACCTCGGCCGCTACCGACCTCAGCAGGCCGGACTTGCCCGAGCCGCCGTCGCCGAACGCGTAGAGGTGGTTCTCCTCGCGCAGGTCGATGCCGACCGGCGCAAGGGCGGCCTCGTCGATGCCGAGGAGGAGCTCGCGGGTGTCGGCGGGCGAGGCGGCGCGCACCTGGTCGAGCGTGACCTCCTCCGGCAGGAGCCGCAGCTTGGGCCCGGGGGCGCCGCGCCACGACTGGGTGACGGTCTGCACCAGGTGCTCGATGCCCGCGCCGAGGGTCGCGGGCGAGTCGTCGCCGTCGATCCGCGGCAGGGCCGTGAGCACGTGGTGCTTCGAGACGACGATGCCGCGGCCCGGGCGCTCCTTCGGCACGTTGACGGCGACCTTGCGGTCGAGCTCGGAGTCCGACGGGTCGCCCAGCCGCAGCTCGATGCGGGTGCCGAAGAGGTCCTTGACCTGGGTGCGGAAGTCCATCCACCGCGCGGCGCTCGCCAGGAGGTGGACGCCGAACGTCAGTCCGCGGCCCGCGAGGGCCTGCAGCCGCGCCTCGAGCTCGTCGAACTCGGCGCGGACCGTGCTCCAGCCGTCGACGACCAGGAAGATGTCGCCGTAGCCGTCGTTCGCGCGGCCCTCGAGGCGGCGGGTGCGGTACGTCTCGATCGAGTCGATCTGCTGCGCCCGGAAGTACCGCTCGCGGGCGTCGACGATGCTCTCGACCTCGGCGACGACGCGCCGGACGACGTCGGGCTCGCTGCGCGTCGCCACGCCGGCGACGTGCGGCAGGCGCGCCAGCGGGCTGAACGTGCCCCCGCCGAAGTCGAGCACGTAGAACTGCACCTCCTGCGGCGTCTGCGTGAGGGACAGCCCCGTCACGACGGAGCGCAGCAGCGTGCTCTTGCCCGACCGCGGGCCGCCGACGACGGCGAGATGCCCCGCGGCGCCCGACAGCGAGATCGTGAGGTTCTCGCGGCGCTGCTCGAGCGGCCGGTCGGTGATGCCCAGCGGGATGGTCAGGGCTCCGGCCGCCCGCCAGCCCGGGGAGACCAGCCCGAGCGCGGGGTCGACGACGAGGTCCGGCATGAGGCGGTCGTACGTGCTGGGCACCACGAGCGGCGGCAGCCAGACCTGGTGCGCGGCGGGGCCCTTGCCGGCCATGAGCGAGACGGCGATGTCGAAGGTCGCGCGCTTCTCGACCTCTTCGGCGGCKGGCTGCTCCTCGGGCTCGTCGCGCACCGTCCCGAGCACGGGTGCCGCCGTGAACGACTCGAGCCGGGCGCGGCCGGCGACGACCCCGGGCCCGGCGGCGGCGCGGCGGCGGCCCTTGGGCGGGCCGGACACGTAGGACGCGCGGAACTGCACCATCGTCGTGGGGTCGGGCTTGAGGTAGCCGACGCCGGGGACAGGCGGCAGCTCGTACGCGTCGGGCACGCCGAGGACGGTCCGCGACTCGGCGGCCGAGAACGTGCGCAGGCCGATCCGGTAGGACAGGTGCGACTCGAGCCCGCGCAGCCGGCCCTCCTCCAGGCGCTGCGAGGAGAGCAGCAGGTGCATCTGCAGCGAGCGCCCCAGCCGCCCGATGGCGACGAAGAGGTCGACGAACTCGGGCTTGGCGGCCAGCAGCTCGGAGAACTCGTCGGCGACGATGAGCAGGGCGGGCAGCGGCGCGAGGTCGGGCCGGTCGGTGCGCCGGGCCTTCTCGTAGTCGTTGACGTTGGCGAAGTTGCCGGCGGAGCGCAGCAGCTCCTGGCGGCGCACCATCTCGCCCTGCAGGGCGTCCTGCATGCGGTCGACGAGGGTGAGCTCCTCGCCGAGGTTGGTGATGATGGCGGAGACGTGCGGCATGTCCGCCATGCCCGCGAACGTGGCGCCACCCTTGAAGTCGACGAGGACGAAGTTGAGGTCCTCGGACGAGTGGGTGAGGGCCAGGGCCAGCACCAGGGTGCGCAGCACCTCGGACTTGCCGGAGCCGGTGGCTCCGATGATGAGCCCGTGCGGGCCCATGCCCTGCTGCGCCGACTCCTTGATGTCCAGCGAGATCGGCTGGCCCTGCGGCGTCAGCCCGATGGGCACCCGGAGGCGGTCACGCGGCAGCCGCGGCCGCCAGGCCACCTCGAGGTCGAGGTCGCGGATGTCGCCCAGCCCGAGCAGGTCGACCAGCTCGGAGGACGCGTTGGCGTCGTCGCGCTCCGGCCCCGAGTCGAGGTGCAGGGGCAGCAGGCGGCGAGCCGTGGCCTCGGCCTCAGCGATGGACAGCTGGTCGCCCGTCAGGTGCGTCGGCTCCAGTCCGAGGCGCAGGACGTCGACGGGCGCGGAGCCGTCGGCCTGCTGGGCGCCGACCAGGAAGCGCAGCGTCCACGGGTCGTCCAGCTCGTCCCACCGCTCGGGCAGCTCGAGCACGGTGATGCCCAGGACGCCGTCGCTGGTGAGGATGGCGTTGCCCACGGGCACGTGGCCGCCGTCGACGACGACGAGCACGTGGGGCAGCGGGGTCTCGCTCGCCGTCGGCCCGAACCGCGGCCGGTCGCGCAGGCCCTCGGGGAGCAGGGACTCGATCTCGGCGAGGGTGGTGCCGATCATCCGGGCGGCGCCCACGGCGTCCCGCTCGCGCGTCGAGTGCGCGTGCGGCAGCCACTTGACCCAGTCCCACGAGGGCAGCGCGCGGTCGCCGGCCAGCACGGCGATCTGCAGCTGGTCGGGGGAGTGGAACGTGGCCAGCTGGCAGACGATCGCGCGGGCGAGGGCGCGCGAGGTCTGCTCGGTGCCCGCGACCTGCAGCAGCGGCACGGAGCGCACGTCGACGGCCAGCGGGATGCCCTGCTGGACGCGGTGCGTGACCAGGAAGCGGTGGGCGGCCGACGCGGCGACGGGGTCGAGCTGCGCCAGGGGAGCGGTCTGCGGCGGCTCGAGGTCGAGGCAGAGCGGCTGCGACCCGACGCCGACGCGGGCGAAGAGGTAGTCGTCGTGGTCGGGGGTCCGCTCCCACACGCGCGAGCGCTCCTCGGCCACGGAGGCGAGGGCGCGCGGGTCGGGCGCGTTCCACTCCGCGTTGCGGTGCTGGGCACGCGCCGCCTGCCGCACGGTGCGGCGCAGGTCGGCGAGGTAGGCCAGGTACTCGCGGCGGGCGCCGACGACGGCGGCCTGGTGCTGCGAGCGCTGCCGCCAGCCGTTGACGCCGACGAAGCCGAGCGACGCGACCAGGAACATGCCGGCGGCGATCATGCCCTTGGGGCCGGGCGACGACACCGCGACGAACACGATCGACCCCACGCTGCCGAGCATCGGGATGACGTTGGCCAGCACGCCGCTGACACCGTCGGAGGGCTGGATCTCGGGCGGCGGCTGGAGCACGATCTGACCGGTCGGCACGGGGGGTGGGCCTTGCTGCGTCACTGCCTGGGTGGTGCCCCGCTGCGCCACGATCGACATGTGCTGCCCGCTCCTCGTCCCTGATGACCACCGGTCGACCACCCGCTCGCGGCGGGAGATGCCGACGGCCACGGTACCTGGAGCAACCGGTACGGCGGCGCTCTGTCCTCGAACGGGTCATGCCGGGCGACGCCGCGCCCCGTAGCATGTCCGCGGCGCCGGACAGGCGTTCTGCGCAGCAGCTCAGCGTCGCTCGGGAGGTGGTCGTGACGGCACCGGCCGCCGAGCAGGTGCGCCCGGCCCAGGTCCGCCTCGCGGTGGACCTCGGCGACGAGCGTCGCGACATCGCCCTGCGGTCCGACGTCGTCGTGCGCGACGCGCTGCTGGCGGCGCTCGTGCCCGTGAACCTGCCGGGCGTCGTGGTGCTCGACTCGACCGGCCGCCAGCTCGACCTGTCGGGCCTCGTGGGCGCTCAGCTGGCCGACGGGGGCGTCGTGCACGTCGTGCGACCGGCGCCGGCTCCCCGGACGCGTGCGGGCCGCTGGGCGGCAGGGCGGCCGGACGTCGTCACCCGCCGGCCGCACGTCGAGGCCGGCGCGTTCGCGCTCGCCGCCGCGCTCGGGGTGACCGTCGCCCTCGTCGTCCTGCTGACCACCCCGGGTCTCGACGACACCGCGGGGGCCGTGGCCGCCACGGTCCTCGGACTCGCCGCGGTCGCCGTCGCCCTCGGCCGCACGGGCGCGCCGGCGTCCGCGACCCTGGCCGGCCCGGCCCTCGGG
>NZ_JBFUKJ010000057.1:0-8543 GCF_056400905.1 Cellulomonas sp. P4_H12 | reverse complement strand
AAGGCGCGCGGGGGCCGCCGACGACCACGGCGCTCGCCCCTGTCCCGGTCGCGACGGCTCGCCGGGTGGACCACGGCGCTGCTCGGCCCGGTGCTGCTCACCGTGCTGCTCAGCGCCCTGCGGGACGTGGTGAGCCTGCCCACCGAGCTCATGCTCTTCCTCGCGCTGACCGTGCTCGTGGCGCTGGTCGGCGGGTTGTGGCCGGCGATCGTCAGCGCGGTCGTGGGGTTCCTGCTGCTCAACTGGTTCTTCATCGTGCCCACCGGCATGCTCACCATCGCCCAACCCGAGAACGCGCTGGCACTGACCGTGTTCGTGCTGGTCGCGGCGGCCGTCGCCTCCGTCGTCGACCTCGCGGCCCGGCGCACCGCCGAGGCCTTCCGGGCGCGCGCCGAGGCGTCCGCCCTGGCCGCGGTCTCCCGGTCCGTGCTGACCGGCCAGGACACGGCCGCCGCCCTGGTCGCCCGGCTGCGCGAGACGTTCACGCTCGAGGCCGTCGCCCTGCTGTCCAAGAACGGCTCCGGGTGGGACGTCCTCGCCACCGACGGCGCCGACCCGGCCCTGGACCCCGAGGCAGCGCAGGCCGTCCTGACCGTGGACGACGACCGGGTCCTCGCGCTCACCGGCCGCGTCCTGCCGGCGAGCGACCGCCGCGTGCTCGAGGCGTTCGCCTCACAGGTCGGCATCGTGCTCGAGCACGACCGCCTGCGGGCGCAGGCCGAGCAGGCACGGGTGCTCGGCCAGGCCGACGCCACCCGGACAGCACTGCTCGCCGCGGTCTCCCACGACCTGCGCACCCCGCTGGCCACCATCCGCGCCTCGGTCGACGGCCTCACCTCGACCGATCTGCACCTCGGCGAAGCCGACCGCGAGGTCCTCGTCGGCACCCTGGAGGAAGCCACCGCGCGGCTCGAGCGGCTCATCGACAACCTGCTCGACCTGTCCCGGCTGCAGACCGGCAGCGTCCGTCCGGTGCTCCGCCCCACCAGCCTCGACGAGGTCGTCCCCTTCGCGATCGACGGCTACCCGCCGGGCGCCGTGGTCCTCGACGTCCCCGACGACCTCCCGCTCGTGCACACCGACCCCGGGCTGCTGGAACGCGTCATCGCCAACCTCGTGTCCAACGCCGTCCGGCACGCACCCACCGACAACCCCGTGATCGTCAGTGCCGCAGTCGTCGGCGGCGGGATCGTCGTGCGCGTCGTCGACGGCGGCCCCGGGATCTCCGACGAGCTCAAGGAGCACATGTTCGACGCGTTCCAGCGCCTCGGCGACACCACAGGTACCGGGCTCGGGCTCGGGCTGGCCGTGGCCGACGGACTGTCCACGGCGGTCGGCGCGGAGCTGACCGTCGAAGACACCCCCGGCGGAGGTCTGACCATGCTCGTCAGCGTCCCCCTCGCCCAGGTCAGCGTCTGATGGCTGGGAACAAGATCCTCGTGGTCGACGACGAGCCGGGGCTGGCCCACGCGCTCGCCATCACGCTCCGAGCCTCGGGCTGGGACGTCGCGACCGCCGGCGACGGCGCGTCGGCGATCTCGTCGGCCGCGAACCGCGCACCCGACGTCATCCTGCTCGACCTCGGCCTCCCCGACATGAGCGGTCTGGACGTCATCGCCGCGGTGCGCGGCTGGAGCCGCGTGCCGATCGTCGTCCTGTCCGCTCGCCAGCACGGCGAGGACAAGGTGGACGCCCTCGACGCCGGAGCCGACGACTACGTCACCAAGCCGTTCGCCATGAACGAGCTGCTCGCCCGCCTCCGGGCGGCGATCCGCCGGTCGAACGCGCCGGCCGAGACGGACGACGCGGTCGTGGTCGCCGGCGCACTCACCGTCGACCTGGCCCGCCGCCGCGTGCTGCGCCAGGGAAACGAGGTGCGGCTCAGTCCGACGGAGTGGTCGATGCTCGAGGTCCTGGTGCGCAATCGCGGCCGGATGGTCGGACGACGCCAGCTCCTGCACGAGGTCTGGGGGCCCGGCTACTCCGACGAGACGCACTACCTGCGCGTCTACTCCGCGTCCCTGCGCCGCAAGCTGGAGGACGACCCGTCCCACCCGCGCCACATCGTCACGCAGCCCGGCATGGGCTACATCTTCGAACCCTGAGGCAGGTCGGGCGGAGCACGGGAGCGCCGGAGGTGAACCCGCCACGTCCGCAGCCTGCGCCGCACCGTCTCCGTCAGGCACGGCGTGCTGGGACGGTGGTCCACGTTGACGCTTGAGAAAATCAACTGCATGCTGAACCGGTGAGGTCGTACGGGCAGTACTGCGCGATCGCGAGGGCCCTCGATGTGATCGGGGACCGCTGGACGCTGCTGATCGTCCGCGAGCTGCTGGCGGCACCGAAGCGCTATTCCGAGCTACGAGCGGGCCTGCCTGGCGTCGCCTCCAACCTGCTCGCCGACCGGCTCCGCGACTTGGCAGCCGCCGGTCTGGTGGAACACGACGACCGCTACGCGCTCACCGAACGAGGCCGCGCGCTCGACGACGTCCTCCAGTCTCTGTTCCGCTGGGGCGTGCCACTCATGGCGACCGGGCAAGGCGATGACACCTTCGACCCACAGTGGCTGGCGGGCGCGCTCCGGCGCGTGTACGCCGGCGCGTCCTCGGAGCAGCCGATCAGGATCGAAGCCCGGTCCGGCGACGGGATCGCCACGATCTCCATCGGCCCGACCGGCCCCGCGGTGCTGCCGCAGCCGGCGATCGATCCGGACGCCCGCATCGCCGGGCCACCCGATCATGTCCTCGGCGTCCTCTCCGGGCTCCTGGATCCCAGCGACGCCGAGGTCGTCATCACCGGCGACGTCTCGACGCTCGAACGCGCCCTTGCGGCTCGGAACACGGCCACACGACCGTGACGACTCCCCGGGCCGGCATCCGGTTCGCCCAGCGCTACGGCCCCGTCGCCGTGGTGACGGGGGCTTCCTCGGGCATCGGCCGCGCGCTCGCCGTCGAGCTCGCAGCGCGGGGCGTCGACCTCGTGCTCGTCGCGCGACGCGTCGACACCCTCCGGGCGCTCGCCGCTGAGCTCGAGGAGCGCCACGACATCGAGACGACCGTCGTCCCGATCGATCTGGCACGCTCGACCGGCGTCGCGGAACTGGCCGCCGCGACGGCAGAGCTCGACGTCGGACTCCTCGTGGCCGCCGCCGGCTTCGGGACCTCCGGGCCGTTCATCGCGGGCGACCTCGCCGACGAGCTCGACATGCTCGCAGTGAACTGCACTGCCGTCACTGCGCAGGCGCACTACTTCGCCGGACGGTTCGACGCGAGGGGACGCGGCGGGATCATCCTGCTCAGCTCGATCGTCGGGTTCCAGGGCATGCCCCTCGCAGCGCACTACGCCGCAACCAAGGCCTACGTCCAGACGCTCGGCGAGGCGCTGCACGTCGAGCTGTCCGCTCGGGGCGTCGACGTCCTCGCCGCCGCGCCAGGACCGACCGCCAGCGGGTTCGGTGCCCGGGCCGGCATGAACCTCAGCGGCGGCAGCGACCCGGCCGACCTCGCCGCCCCGATCCTCGACAGCCTCGGGCGCCGACCCACTGCTCTCCCGGGTCCGAGAGCGAAGGTGCTGCGCACCTCGTTGGCGCCGCTCCCTCGCCGCGTCCGCGTACGGATCATGGGTCGCCTCATGGCCTCGATGACCCACAGATGACGGGGCCCACCCCGACGAAAGCCGGCCGCGACCGCCCGCCCGCCCGCGAGTAGGACACCGTCGCCTCGGTCCGCAGGAACACTCGACACGTCCTGTCGTCAGCTCGCCGAGGGTGGCCGTCATGTTGGCGACACCCGACGAGGGCGCCGAACATGCCTCATCGAGCCTGCCGACCAGATACGGCGGGCTCGGAGCGGTGGACACGTCTCGATCTCGCGCCGCCCTTTCGCGAACGACCGGGCCAGACCAGACGTACCGCAGCACGATCCGGTGTCACGTTCTCGCCTGGAGATGAGCAGCTAGGCGCCGGCCCGCTGCCGGAGCCCCGCGAGGAGCAGGTCGAGCCCCGCGCGGAACTGCTCACCGTCGTCGTGAGCGGCGAACTCGTCGGCGATGTGATGGAGGAACGGGTACTCGTCGGCGCCCAGGCTGCGCATCTGCTCCCGGAAGCCCGCGACGAACTCCTCTCGGTCGACGATCCCGTCCCGCACCTCCTGGGGCGGGTCCTGGCCGCGGTCGGCGGCGACACCCACGACGTACGCCATGATCGCCGCGATGCCGTCGAGCTGCTGCCTGGGCGTCAGGTCGAGCCGCATGAGCTCGCGGCCCATCCGGTCGTAGAACGCGAGGCCATTGGGCTGCGTGCCGCTGTCCTGCAGGAAGTAGGCACCGAGCCACGGGCGGTTCACGGTCGCGGAGTAGAAGGCGATCGCCATCTCCCGCACCTCGGCGATCGGGTCCTCGCCGGTTCCGAGGTGCGCGGTCTGCGCCAGGACGCCAGCGAGCACACTGTCCGCCGCACGCTCGAGGAGCTCGTCCTTGCTGGACACGTACCAGTAGATGGTGCCGACTCCCGTGCCCAGACGTGCGGCGAGAGCGCGGAACGTGAGCCCGCCTGCGCCTGCCTCGTCGAGCAGCGCGACGGACTCGGAGACGACGGCCTCCAAGGAGTGGGACGCCCGTCGCCGGCCGCCCGATCCGCGGGCCCCGCCGCGTGGACGGTCCGGAACTGGCGCCTGTGACGCATCGCTCACGTCGTTCTCCGTTCGCATGGTTGCACTATATCGAACATCGTTCTAGCGTATAGAACAGCGTTCGATGAACGAACACGGTTCTACCGAAGGACATGCCATGACAACTCTCACCGCTCCTGCCCCGCAGCGGACCTACCCGTCGCTCCGCGCCGCGTGGATCCCGATGTTCGCCCTCTGTCTCGCGTTCTTCGTCGAGATGGTGGACAACACCCTGCTGACCATCGCCCTGCCGACCATCGGCCGGGACCTCGGCGCCGGCACCACCTCGCTCCAGTGGGTCACCGGCGCGTACTCGCTCACCTTCGGCGGCCTGCTGCTCACGGCCGGTTCCGTGGCGGACCGGCTCGGCCGGCGCCGCGTGCTGCTGTGGGGGCTGGCGGGGTTCGGGCTCATCAGCCTGTTCGTCGTCGGCGTCTCCACCGCAGGCGAGCTCATCGCCCTGCGCGCCGCACTGGGCATCGCTGCTGCCGCGATGGCGCCCATCACCAACTCGCTGGTGTTCCGCCTGTTCGACGCGGCCGAGCTCCGGATGCGCGCGATGACCGTGATGATCGTCGTCGGCATGAGCGGATTCATCCTCGGGCCGCTGCTCGGCGGCACCGCCCTGGCCCACGTCGGCTGGCAGTGGCTGCTGCTCGTGAACGGTCCGATCGCGCTCCTCGCCTGGATCGGCGTGCGCAAGGGCGTCGCGCCCGACGACGCCGCGGGCCTGACGAAGGACCGCCTCGACCTGCCGGGCTCGATCCTGAGCGTCGCGACCATCGGCCTGGCCTGCTACACCGCCACGAGCGGCGTCGAGCACGGCTGGGTGTCCCTGTGGACGTTCGCCTCCGGGCTCGGGGCCGTCCTCGCCCTGCTCGCGTTCATCTGGCACGAGCGCCACACCGCGCAGCCCATGCTCGACCTCGACGTCTTCCGCAACGGCACCGTCCGCGGCGCGAGCATCGCCCAGATCGGTACCTCGGTGGCCATGGCGGGAGTCATGTTCGGCCTGATCCTGCACTTCCAGTACGCGTACGGGTGGAGCCCGATGCGCGCCGGCCTCGCCAACCTGCCCCTGATCCTCACCATGATCGCCGCCACGCCCATCTCCGAGGGCCTCGCCAAGCGCTTCGGCCACCGGATCGCGTGCCTCATCGGCGCCGTCCTCCTGGCCGGGTCGCTGGGCGGCCTTGCCTGGGGCGTCGAGCACGGCTACCTCGCCATCGCGTTCTTCATGGTCACCTTCACGATCGGCCTGCGCACCGTGATGACGATCTGCGCCGTGGCCCTCGTCGAGGCGATGCCCGAGACCCGCACGTCCCTCGGCGCCGCCCTGAACGACACGGCCCAGGAGGTCGGCACCAGCGTCGGCACCGCGGTCGTCGGCACCCTCATCGCGGTCCTCGTGACGACGGTGCTGCCCGCCGGGGTGTGGGGAGCAGATCTCGTGCAGTCCTTCTTCCATGGCGAGCGCGTCGTCTACCTGACCCTCGCCGTCGTCGTCGGGCTCATCGCGGGCGCTGGGGCGCTCTCCCTGAGCAGCTCGCGCTCGGTCGACGAGCACGCGTGAGGCAACGCCGCACCGGCGCGCTGAGCTAGCGCGCCGGTGGGGCGAGATGGACTGACTCGCTGCGTTGTCGACGCGGTCGATGGGCGTTGGCCGCCGATGCCGAGATGGGCACCGATCGTGCCGATGACGTCCGTCATCCGCCGCCACCAGCAGGAGTTGAGCCGTTGCGGACATCTGCGGACCTGCTCGATTCCCCTTGGGCCGCGACGACGTTCCTCATGACGGATGAACCGTGCGATGACGGGAGCGGTCGGACCAACACTCCCCGCTACCTCGATGGCTCGGTGGCCGACGTCACGTTGGTCCCATGCCAGCAGGTGTGCGGCACTCAGCCCAACACGCGCGAGGAGGTCCGGGGCGGCCCCTCGAGAGACCGAGTCGGGACCGATAAGTGTCCATTAAAAGTCCAGTGGCCACGTCAGGCTCCTAGGTTCAGGATCCCGGCGTGGCCTCTGACCAGCACTTTCGGTGGAGCTGAGGGGATTCGAACCCCTGACCCCCTGCATGCCATGCAGGTGCGCTACCAGCTGCGCCACAGCCCCGCAGCCCCCCGAGGGGGACCACTCACGCCCGTAGGCGCTCGGAGAGTTTAGAACGAACGCGCTCCGAAACGCTAATCGGGGTCGCGGGTCTCGGAGTCGGCCTCCGAGTCGTGCTTGAGGTCGGGTCCGGCGTTCCAGTCGCTCGACGCGTCGGTGGGCCCCAGGTTGTAGCCGACCATGCGCCAGGGCGGCGCGAAGTCCCCGCGGGTGGCGACGAGCTCGGTCCAGTGGACGTTGAGCATGCCCGTGAAGCCGTGCCAGTCGGTCGGCATGCCCAGCAGGTCACCGACGGCGCAGCTGATCGCCGAGCCGTGCGAGACGACGACGAGCGTGTCGTCCGGGCCGAGCGCCGCGGCGTGCTCGAGGATCCCGACGCGGACGCGCTGGGCGACCTCCGCACGGGTCTCGGCGCCGACGCCCTCCGGTTGGCCGCCGGCGCGCCAGACGGCGAACTCCTCGGGCCAGTCCCGCTTGAGGTCGTCTCCCGTGAGGCCCTCCCAGAGCCCGAAGGCACGCTCCCGGAGCCGGGCGTCCACGACGAGGTCGAGGCCAGCCGCACGCGCGACGAAGCTGGCCGTCTCGTGCGCGCGGCTGAGGTCGGACGTGACGATGGCCGTCGGCTCGTGCCGCGTCAGCAGCCGCGCGGCGGCGGTGCGGGCCTGCCAGCGACCGACGTCGTCGAGCGGGATGTCCACCTGGCCCTGCAGGCGCGCCTGCGAGTTGTACGCCGTCCGGCCGTGCCGGACCAGCAGCAGGCGTCCCGCCGTCACGCGTCGGCGCCCTGGTCGGTCCCCCGCGCGTCAGCGGGGAGGTCGATCACAGGGCAGTCCTTCCACAGCCGCTCGAGGGCGTAGTACACCCGGTCCTCGGCGTGCTGCACGTGCACCACGACGTCGCCGAAGTCGACGAGCACCCAGCGGCCCGCGCCCTTGCCCTCGCGGCGGATCGGCTTGGCACCGAGCTTGAACAGTGCCTCCTCGACGGCGTCGACGATCGCGCCGACCTGGCGCTCGTTGCTGCCGGAGGCGATGAGGAAGACGTCGGTGAGCACGAGCTGCTCGCTGACGTCGAGCGCGATGATCTCCTCGGCCTTGATGTCGGAGGCGGCGCGAGCGGCCGCCACGGCCAGCTCGATCGCTCGTTCGGTCGCAGCCACGGGTCTCCTCGGTGTCGGTCAGGCAGGACCGGCCGGGAGGCCGGTCAGGACGTGCGTCTGGTGGGTGCCGGCGGGTGCCGCGGCACTGGTGCCGGCGGCGGCGTCGTCGCGCTGGCTGAGCAGCAGGACGATGAGGAAGCCGAGCACGAACGCCACGAGCGCGAGCACGATGAGGTGCAGCCAGGTGTACGGGTGCCGGGGCCGCTCGTCGTCGTAGTCGTCCGGGTCGTCGTCGTCCTCGTCGACGCTGCCGCCGACGGAGGAGCCGAGCGAGTCCGGCAGCGGGGCGAACGCCGGGGCCGCCGGATCCCCGCCTGCGCGGGGCGCCGGCACCGTACCGGCCGACAGGCCGGTGGGCGCCCAGGCCGCCGGTGCGGCGTCCGTCGGGGACGGGGCCGGCGCGGCCGACCATGTCGGCTGGCCGCTCGGCTGGTCCGGCCGGCCGGCCGCGGGTGCGGTCGGGGTCCGGGTCGCCGAGGGCGTCGGCTGCCACGCCGCGGGCGCTGGCGAGGCGGCCTGCTGCCACGGGGCCGGCTGCGCGGCGGGGGCGGACGGMGTGCTCGGCTGCCAGGGCGCGGGCTGCGGTGCGGGCTGMGGTGCGGGGA
>NZ_JBFUKJ010000056.1:0-9059 GCF_056400905.1 Cellulomonas sp. P4_H12 | reverse complement strand
CCCAGTACATGCTCGGCCCCGACCTGCTCGTCGCCCCCGTGTTCACCGCCGACGGGGACGTCGACGTCTACCTGCCCGAGGGCACCTGGACCTCCCTGCTCACCGGCCACCAGGTCACCGGCCCCCGCTGGGTCCACGAACGACACGCCTTCGACTCCGTCCCCCTCTACGTGCGCCCCGGCACCGTCCTGCCCGTCGGCGCCCGCACCGACCGCCCCGACTACGACTGGGCCGACAGCATCACCCTGCGACTGTTCGAGATCCCCGACGGACACCGCTCGCTGACCACGATCCCCGCCGTCGCCGACCGCGGGGACGTCACGTTCGTCGTGCAGCGGACCGGCGACGAGGTGCGCGTGCAGGCGCGCGGCGCGAGCGCCCCGTGGAACGTGCAGGTCGAGCCCGCCGGACCTGCAGCGAACGCGACGGCGGGGCAGTCCGCGGTCGAGCTCGAGCTGTGAGAACTCCGACCGCTCGGCGCGGAGCGGGGGTGGCGGGAGCGTTCCCACGGCGTGTATCGTATCGTTTCGACAAACGGGACGAGGAGCGCGGCAGTGCGGCACGGACGCCGCTCATGGCCCGCCCAGACGCCCACGCAGACCGGCTGCGTCCGACCCGCAGCCGTCCACCCGCACCAGTCCGCTCGACCCGAAGGACCTGCACATGACGACCTCGCGCCCCTCTGGCCGCCAGTTCCCCGCCAACTTCCTCTGGGGCTCGGCCACCGCGTCGTACCAGATCGAGGGGGCCTTCGACGAGGACGGCCGCGGGCCGTCGATCTGGGACACGTTCTCCCGGACGCCGGGCAAGGTGCTCGACGGCGACACCGGTGACGTCGCGGCGGACCACTACCACCGCGTGGCCGAGGACGTCGCGATCATGAAGGACCTGGGCCTGCAGGCGTACCGGTTCTCGATCGCCTGGCCCCGCGTGCAGCCCACCGGCTCGGGCGAGTTCAACCAGGCCGGCCTCGACTTCTACGTCGACCTCGCGGACCGCCTCATCGCGGCCGGCATCAAGCCCGTCGCCACGCTGTACCACTGGGACCTCCCGCAGCCCCTCGAGGACGAGGGCGGCTGGGCCAACCGCCAGACGGCGCTCAACTTCGAGGTGTACGCGCGCAAGCTGGCCGAGGTCCTCGGCGACCGCATCCACTTGTGGACCACCCTCAACGAGCCGTGGTGCTCGGCGTTCCTCGGCTACGCGTCGGGCGTGCACGCCCCGGGCGTGACCGACGACGCCAAGGCCCTTGCCGCGGTGCACCACCTGAACCTCGCGCACGGTCTGGCCGGCCGGGCGATCAAGGACGTGCTCGGCCAGGACACGCCGGTCTCGGTGACGCTCAACCTGCACGTCACGCGGGCCGCGACCGACTCGCCGGAGGACGTCGAGGCCAAGCGCCGCATCGACACCATCGCCAACGAGGTGTTCCTGCGCCCGATGCTCGACGGCGAGTACCCGAAGGAGGTCTTCGCCGACACCGAGGCGATCACCGACTGGTCGTTCGTGCTCGACGGCGACCTCGACCTCATCCGGGTCCCGCTCGCGCTGCTCGGCATCAACTACTACTCGACCGGTCGCGTGCAGCAGGGCACGCCCGCCGGTGGCGACGGCACCCCGGGTCCCGACGGCCACCGCTCGTCGGAGAACAGCCCGTGGGTCGGCGCGACGAACGTCGAGTTCCTCCCGCAGCCCGGCCCGTACACGGCGATGGGCTGGAACATCGAGCCGCAGGGCCTCGTGGACCTGCTCCTCGACGTGCACGAGCGCTACCCCAGCGTGCCGATGGCCATCACCGAGAACGGCGCCGCGTTCTACGACGAGGTCAGCGCGGACGGCCGGGTGCACGACGCCGACCGCGTCGCCTACCTGCACGACCACATCGACGCCGTCGGCGAGGCCATCGAGCGCGGCGCCGACGTGCGCGGCTACTTCGTCTGGTCGCTGATGGACAACTTCGAGTGGTCCTACGGCTACGACCGCCGCTTCGGTGTGGTCCGGGTCGACTACGACACCCTCCAGCGCACGGTGAAGGACTCGGGCCTCTGGTACCGCGAGCTGCTGCGCACGAAGACGATCCCGACCCCGGAGTCGGCCGCCCTCTGAGCGACGCACCCGACGGCCGAGCCCCCACCCGGGAGCTCGGCCGTCGCCGTCTCCCCCCACCCGCGTACCGGCACAACGTCCGCACAACCGGTCGCCATAACGCTGGGATCTGCGGACGTCCCGCGCCCACCGGCGCAGCGTCCGAGCATCTGGACGCGCGGATGCTCGGACGTCCCCCCGACCACCCCCCGCAACGTCCGCACTCGGTCGGGCTCCGACCCCCACGAGTGCGGACGTTGCCGTCCCCACGCCCGCAACGTCCGCACTCCGTGAGGCCAGGGCCCCCACGAGTGCGGACGCCCCGCACCCGTGGGGGAGGATGGAGCCGTGGGACGACGATCGACGAAGCGGCCGTACGGCGCTGAGCACGTCGAGCTCGACCTCGACCGGGCGACCGGCGGGCGACGCTCCGAGTCCGCGACCGACGGCGAGTGGGTGGTCCAGCAGGTCCGCGGCTCCGACCGCGAGTTCCGCTGCCCGGGCTGCGACCAGCTGGTGACCGCGGGCACCGCGCACGTGGTCGCGTGGCGGACCGACGGGCTGTTCGGCGAGGCGCTCGACGACCGCCGGCACTGGCACGCGTCGTGCTGGCAGGCCCGCGCGCGCCGCGGACCGACGCGCCGATGACCACGCCGACGCGCGCGCCGCGGATCCTTGCCACCGACCTGGACGGCACGCTCCTCCGTCCCGACGGGTCGCTGTCCGACCGCACGGCCCGCGCGCTGGTCCGGGCCGCCGACGCCGGCATCGAGGTCGTCTTCGTGACGGCCCGACCGCCGCGGTGGCTGCGCGACCTCGCACCACACGTGGCCGGCCACGGGGTCGCCATCTGTGCCAACGGCGCGGCGGTGCTCGAGGTGGGCACCGGACGGGTGCTGGCGGAGCACGGCATGCCTCCCGCGGTGGTCACTCTGATCGCGGAACGGGTCCGAGCAGCCTGGGGCGGCCCCGACGTCGTGCACCTCGCCGCCGAGAGCGCGGCCGGCTTCGCGTACGAGGCCCGGTTCCGCTCCACCCACCCCGTCCCGCCCGGCAGCCCGACGGCGGACCGGATCGAGGACGTGCTGGGCCCGTCGACCCACAAGCTGCTGGTGCGCAGCGCGCGGCCGACCACGGACGCGTTCGCCGCCGAGCTGGCGGACRTCGTCGGCAACCTGGGCATCGTGGCCGACTCGGGTGCGGTCGGCCTGGGGGAGATCTCCGGCCCGGGCGTGACCAAGGCCGCGGCGCTGGCGGACTGGGCGGCGGCGCGCGACATCGACCCGGAGGACGTCTGGGCGGTCGGCGACGCGCCGAACGACCTCTCGATGCTCGGCTGGGCGGGCACGTCGTTCGCCGTGGCCAACGCCCACCCGGCGGTCCTGGCGGCGACCACGCAGCGGTGCGGGTCGAACGCTGACGACGGTGTGGCCGACGTGCTGGACCTCGCGGGTGCCCTCGCCGCGCGCGGCCTAGGCTCGTCCCGATGACCACGAACACGACCGACCCCGGACTCATCCGCTCGCTCACGGTCCTGCCCGCCGCCCGCCAGGACGTCGAGCTGCACACCGCGGACGGGCTGACGCTGGTCGGGGAGCTGGCACAGCCCGCCGGTCGGCCGCCGGTCGCCACGCTCGTGACGCTGCACCCGCTGCCCACTCACGGCGGCTACATGGACTCGCACGTCTTCCGGAAGGCCGCGTGGCGTCTGCCCGCGCTGGCCAACCTGGCGGTCCTGCGCTTCAACACACGCGGCACGTCGAGCCCCCGCGGGACGAGCGGCGGCACGTTCGACGCCGGGGTCGGCGAGCGGTTCGACGTCCATGCCGCGATCGAGTTCGCCGAGTTCCACGACCTGCCGAGGCGCTGGCTGGTCGGGTGGTCGTTCGGCACCGAGCTCGTGCTCATGCACGGCCGCGACCCGTCGATCGAGGGGGCGATCCTCCTGTCGCCGCCGCTGCACCGCGCCACCGACGCCGACCTCGACGCCTGGGCGGAGTTCGGCAAGCCCCTGGTGGTCCTGGTGCCCGAGCTCGACGACTACCTGCGCCCCGACGAGGCACGACGCCGGTTCGCGCGCGTCCCTCAGGCTGAGGTGATCGGCGTCGACGGCGCCAAGCACCTGTGGGTGGGGGAGACCGCGGTCCGACGGGTTCTCGACGAGATCGTCGCTCACGTGCTGCCCGACCACGAGGTCCCGCTGCCCACCCACTGGGCCGGCCCGAGCACCACGGCGGAGGACGACGCATGAGCCTGCACACCTACGGCCAGGACGGCGACGGGCTTCCGGTCGTCCTGCTCCACGGCTTCCCGCTCGACCACCGGATGTGGGACGCCGTCGCGGCGGCGCTCCCGGCGGGGCGCAGGGTGCTCGCGGTCGACCTGCCGGGAACGCCGGGCCGTGCCGACGACCTGCCCGAGCCTGCGCTGGAGGCGTCCGCCGACGACGTCGCGTCCGCCCTGCGCGAGGCCGGCATCGAGCGGGCGGTGATCGCCGGACTGTCGATGGGCGGCTACGTCGCGCTCGCGCTGCTCGAGCACCATCCCGATCTCGTCGCCGGGCTCGGCCTGGTGGACACGAAGTCCACCGCCGACACTCCGGAGGCCCACGCGAACCGGCTGCGCATCGCCGACGAGGTGGAGGCGACCGGCTCGGTCGACGCGATCCGCCCGATGGCCTCGTCGTTGCTCGGGGAGACGACGAAGGCCGCTCGGCCCGAGGTCGCCGACGAGGTGGCGGCCTGGATCGAGCAGCAGGAGCCCGCCGGGGTCAGCTGGTCGCAGAGGGCGATGGCCGCGCGCCCGGACCGCTCCGACGTGCTCGCCGCGTTCGGCGGCCCGGTGGTGGTCGTCGTCGGCGACGAGGACACGGTGACCCCGGTCGAGGCCGCCGAGCACATGGTCGCGGTGGCCCGGGGCGCGCGACTCGTCGTCGTCCAGCACGCGGGGCACCTCTCCGCGATCGAGCAGCCCGCCGCGGTCGCGGCCGCCCTCGCCGACCTGGCCCAGGCCGCCGACAGCGCGTAGCCGTCGACCTATCTGCCGAGCACCCGCGCCAGCGCGTCCGACATGTCGAGCGATTCCCCGTCCTTGCCGCCCGCCCCGATGACCAGCGGGGGCGCTGACGGCTCGGGGGTGACCCCGCGGAACCGCGCCGCGAGGCTCGACGGCGTCGTGAGCACGTAGAACTTGCCGGCGGTGTCGATCGCCACGGTCTCGTCCCGGCGCAGGTACCACCCGGTGAGCGGCGTGCGGTACCGGGCGCGACCGTCGTAGCTGCGCGCCGAGAGCTCGACGGGCTGCGGTCCGGAGCGGGCCACGCGGACCAGGAACGCGTCGATCAGCTCCTGCGCCCGGGCGGACTCGGCGCGCTGCCGCTCGGCGAGCAGCTCGCCGTGGGCGGCCGCGGCCGCCCGGCGCTCCTCGCGCCAGCGGGCGGCCGCGTCCGACGACGTCTGGTCTGCCACGGGTGCCTCTTCCCGGCGCCCGTCAGCGGGTCGGCGCGGCTGCGTCGTCCTTCGCGGCGGGCTGCTCGTCCTGGG
Source organism: Cellulomonas sp. P4_H12 (assembly GCF_056400905.1). Taxonomy (NCBI): domain Bacteria; kingdom Bacillati; phylum Actinomycetota; class Actinomycetes; order Micrococcales; family Cellulomonadaceae; genus Cellulomonas; species Cellulomonas sp. P4_H12. The sequence goes on along the minus strand of NZ_JBFUKJ010000056.1, from coordinate 3,432 downwards.
CATCGGCCGTGGAGGCCTCGTCCTTGACGTCGACGTTCTCGACGGAGTCGGTCTCGACAGTGTCGGTCTCGACGACGGTCTCGGGAGCGGTCTGCTCGGCGGCGGAGCCAGCCTCGTCGGACGCGTCCCCGTCGGGCGAGGCCACGACAGGGACGGCCGCGGAGACCGGGGCCGGACGCGACTTCGAGGGCCGCGACGCCGGGCGGGCCGGCTTCGCCGGGGCACCCGCGGCGGGCGCTCCCTCGTCGCCGCCCTTGCCGGAGGTCTTGGCCGGGGCGGGAGACGCCTTCTGCTCCTTCTCGAACGCGGCCTCGGCTCGGGTCGCCCGCTCGAGGGTCGCGCGGTCGGGGTTGTGGCCGAGCAGGTTGCGCAGCTCGTCGAGGTAGGAGGTGATGGACTCGCGCTGGCGGTTGAGGTCCTCGACCTGGCGCGTGGCGGACGTCCGCTCGCGCTCCGACTCGATCATGGCGTCGGAGATCTGCTTCTCGGCGTGCTCGCGCGCCTCGGCCACGACGCGGTCGGCGTTCTTGCGCGCGTTGGAGATGAGCTCCTTGGCGTGCTGCTCGGCGTCGGTGCGCACCTTGTCGGCCTGCGCGAGCGCCTTCGCGACGCGCTGCTCGGCCTCGGCGGCGTGCGCCTCGGCGTCGCGCACCAGGTGCTCCGTCTCGCCGCGAGCGCGCTCGTGGCGCTCCGCGTCCTCACGCTCAGCGGCCTCGCGTCGCGAGGCGATGCTCAGCTCGGCGTCCGCCAGCTGCTGCTCGGCGGACCGGACCATCTCGTCGGCGTGGGCCTTCGCGGACGCCGTGAGCTCCGCCGCCGCGCGGCGGGCGTCCGTGAGGGCGCGCTCGACCTCGAGCCGGGTGCGCTCGCGCAGCTCGGTGGTCTCGCGGTCGGCGGCGGAGCGGAGCTCGGCGGTCTCGCGCGCGGTCACCTCCTGCAGCTCGGCGGCCTCACGGCCCGTGACGTCGCGGAGGTGCGTGGTCTCGGTCGTGGTCCGCTCGCGAAGCTCCGCGGTCTCCCGTTCGGCCTGCGCCCGCAGGTCGGTGGCGTACCGGTCGGCGTCGCCGCGCAGGGTGACCACCGCCTGCTCGGCCTCGGCGCGCTGGGCCGCCAGCTCGTCGGACGTCTTCGAGCGCAGCTCGCCGGTCTCGCGCTCGGCCTGGGCGCGGACGAAGGCCGCGTACTGCTCGGCCTCGACGCGCAGGGCGGCGACCTCGGCGGCGACCCGCTGCTGCAGGGCGGCGGCGTCCCGCTCAGCGGCGGCCCGCACCCCGTCGGCGTACTCCTGCGTCTGCACGCGGAGGGAGGTGACCTCCTCGGCGGCCTGCTGGCGGGCGGCACCGACCTCGGCGGCGGAGTCGCTGCGCAGCTGGGCGACGTACCGGTCGACCTCGACGCGCGCCGCGGCCAGCTCGCCCTCCACCCGCTGGCGGAGCTCGGTGGTGTCGGCGTCGGCGCTCTGGCGCAGGTCCTGCGCGTAGCGCTCGGCGTCCTCGCGCTGTGCGGTCGTCTCGATCTCGGCGCGCGACCGCAGCTCGCTCGCGGTCCGCTCGGTCGCGATGCGCAGCTGCGTGGCCTCGTGCTCGACGCTCGCGCGCAGCGTGCCAAGCTCGCGCTCGAGGGAGCTGCGACGCTCGCTCTCCTCGGTCGTGATGGCGCTCTGGATCCGTGCGGCCTCGCGCTCGGCGGACCCGACGAGCTCCTCGGCGCGGCGCTGGGCTGCGAGCAGGGTGCTCTCGGCCTCCGCCGACGCGGTGGTGCGGACCTCGTCGGCCTCGCGCCGGGCCGTCGCGACGAGCTCGGCGACCTCGTTCTCCGCCCGCGCGCGCAGCTGCCCGGACGAGAGCTTGGCGCGGGCGAGCGCGTCGGCTGCCTGTGCGTTGGCCTGCGTCACGACGTCCGAGGACTGCTCCTCCGCGGACCGCAGCAGCTGCTCGATGCGCGAGCCGAGGCCCGAGTAGGTGGGCCGCTCGGCCTCGCGGAGCTGACGGTGCGCCTCGGACAGCTCGCCGGCCACCTGCATGGCGCGGCCGTCCAGCGACTCGACCTGGGCGCGGGCCTCCGCGAGCGCCTTCTCGAGCCCGCTGATGCGGGCGTCGACGGCTTCGCGTTCGTATCCGCGGAAGTTGACGACGGGGAAGGGGGTCCGGGCGTCGGGCACGAGCAGTCCTCCTGGGCACTGTGACCCCGTGCGAGCCGCCTCGGTCGAGGCGCCCGTCGGCTTGCGGAGTCCGCCGGACAGGATACGCGTGTTGGAGGTGCCGCGGACGGGGTCGGGCCCGCTGAGGCACACCCTCGGCGATCCGTCCACTCGATCCCGGTTCGGCCGTGAGGTCGCGCTCTGCCTATCCTGAGGCTTCTCGTACCTGGAGGATCCTGCGTGCTCAAGCGACTGATCATCGCCGCCGTCGGCGTCGTCGGACTGGTCGTCATCGGTCTCGGCATCGCGTCCGCGACGGTGTGGCGGGCCGACGACGTCCTCGTCGCGACGACGTCGGCTGGCGCCCACACGCTCGTCACCGAGCCGGGTGTGCTCGAGCTCGGCGGCGACCCCGTGACCGTCAAGGTGAGCGTGCCGGACGGCGGTCCGGTCGTCCTGGCCGTCGGCCGCGACACGGACGTCGCGGGCTGGGTGGGCACGGACGCGCACGGCACCGTGACCGGGCTGTCCGGCTGGCACACGCTCGCCGTCGACGACGTCGCGGCACCGACGCCGACCCCGGCCCCGACGGACGCCGCAGCGGCCCCACCGGCCGACGCGGCGACCCCYGCCCCGTCCGAGAGCGCCGCGGCCGCCCCAGCGCCGGCCGCGGACCCGACGGGCTCCGACCTCTGGGTCGCCGAGGTCACCGGAACCGGGTCCGCCGAGCTCGAGTGGCCCGCACAGGAGGGACGCTGGAGCCTCCTCGCGGTCAGCACCGGGAAGTCCGCCCCGACGCTCTCCCTCGAGTGGCCGCGCGTCGTGACCACCCCCTGGCTGTGGCCGTGCGTCGTCGTCGGCGCCCTGCTCGTCCTGCTTGCCGGGTGGCTGCTGCTGCGCGACGTCCGCCGCCGCCGGGCCGGCCTCGACGAGCCCGTCTGGCACCCCGTGAACACCGGCGCGGTGCCGACCGTCTCCGTCCCCGTGGGCGACGTCGACGCGGTGCCGGTGCTCACGCGCCGACAGCTGCGCGAGGCGGAGCAGGCGCGCGCCGCGAAGCCGCGGACGGGCTCGATCCCGCGTGTTCCCGCACCCACGGCCTCCGACACGGGGCAGCAGGCCGCGGTCGCGCCCGCCTCGGAGACGAGCTCGACGGCGGCCGCATCGACGGCCCCGGCGGCCACCAGCCGCCGCGCGCTGCGCCCCCCGACGGGTTCCGTCCCTGCCGTGTCGACCCCGTCCGCCTCGCCCGGCCCGGCCGCGCCGGGCTGGACGCCCGCAGCCTCCGGTGC
>NZ_JBFUKJ010000055.1:0-9479 GCF_056400905.1 Cellulomonas sp. P4_H12 | reverse complement strand
CGCGTACACCGCGATCGACGCCCTGGCCGGCACCAGTGCCGTGGACGGGGACGAGCGCACCATCGATCAGCGGCGCGCGGACGCGTTCAGCGACGTGTTCCTGGGCATCCTGGACCGGCAGTCCACCCCGGACGGCACCCCGCTACCCACCAAGCACGGGCAGCGGGTCGCCCTGCAGGTGAACGTGGCCGCCTCCACCCTGCTCGGCCTGGACGACGCCCCCGGCTACCTCGGCTCCTACGGGCCGATCCCGGCCCAGCTGGCCCGCGAGCTGGCCCAGGACGGCACCTGGCGCCGCGTGCTGACCGACCCCACCGGGCAGGTCTGCTCGGTGGGCACCGATGCTTACCGGCCGGGAGCGGATCTGACCCGGACCGTGCAGGCCCGGGACGTGACCTGCACCTTCCCCGGCTGCCGCCAACCCGCCACCCGGTGCGAGATCGACCACCGCATCCCCTACGACCAGCACAGACCACCCGGTGGGCATGACCCGCAGACGTGCGAGGCGAACCTGCACGCGTTGTGCAAGCACCACCACCAAGCCAAGACCGACGGCTGGTGGAACGTCACCTACAACCGCACCACCGGGGTGTCCCTATGGACCGACCGGCACGGGCTGACCTACGCCCGCCACCCAGTCCCCATCTACGTCGACCCATCCGCCTACGAACACCGGCCAGCCACACCACCGCGGCCCGACCTCGGCGACCCACCCTTCTAGCGACCGGGCGACCAGATGCTCTTCGGCCGACTGCGGTGCGGTCTGATCGTGGTTGCCGCAAGATCCGTGCCGGCCCGCGGAGGTTGCTGCGTGGGCGCGGCGCCCGTGGCGTCGAGGATGCGGACCGCTCGAGGCAGAGAGCGGGTCGCCGCCGCAGGGTGGTCGCGCGTCGCTCGATCGAGGGTCCGTGGCTCGCAAGGAGGGCCGAGCCGTCGGTGCTCGACGGCGTCGGGTGGTCGAGGGTGCGCGCTCCCAGGCGGGGCCGAGGGGCCTCCATCGGGTAGTCGGGCGTCGTCGCCGTAGGGTCGAGGTGTGAGCGTGCGAGACACGGATCGGGTTCCCCTTCGGGCCGCGGAGCTGGAGGCGTTCGAGGCGCTGCGGCCACGGCTGGAGGCAATCGCGTACCGCCTGCTCGGCTCGGCCGCGGAGGCGGAGGACGTCGTCCAGGAGACGTTCCTGCGGTGGGAGGGCGCGGACCGCGACCAGGTGCGCGTGCCGGCCGCCTGGTTGACGCGGGCGCTGACCAACCTGTGCCTGACCCAGCTGCAGTCGGCGCGGGCTCGGCGCGAGGTGTACGTGGGCGAGTGGCTGCCCGAGCCGCTGCTCGCGGGCGACCCGATGCTCGGCCCCGCGGAGACGGCGGAGCAGCGCGAGTCGGTCTCGACCGCCGTCCTCGTCCTCATGGAGCGCCTGACCCCGAGCGAACGGGCGGTGTACGTGCTGCGGGAGGCGTTCTCGTACTCGCACGCCGAGATCGCCGAGCTGCTCGACATCACCGAGGCGAGCAGCCAGCAGGTCTTCCACCGCGCGAAGCAGCACCTCGCCGTGGAGCGGGCGCGGACGGAAGTGGACGCCGCGACCGCTCGCGAAGTGGTCGAGCAGTTCCTGGTGGCAGCGACCAGTGGCAAGACCGAGCCGCTCCTGCGGCTGCTCACGGCTGACGCGATGGGCGTCGGCGACGGTGGCGGGCACGTCCCGGCTCGCGCGAAGCCGTTCTTCGGCGCACCGGCGGTCGCGCAGTTCCTGCGCGGGCTGTTCCGGCCGGCCGACGCGAAGCGTGCGCTCATCGGCGGGAGCCCCGACTTCTACGCGTGGACGGCCAACGGGAGCCCGGCGCTGGTCGCGGTGGTGGGCGACCGGCTGATCGGCGTCATGAGCCTCGAGGTCACGGCCGACGGGATCGCCGCCGTGCGCTCCCAGGTGAACCCCGACAAGCTCGGGCGCGCCGCGCGTCAGTGGGCGGCGTCGGACCACGGGGAGCCGCTGCTGCGCGGGTGGTGAGTGACCACCGTCACACCGCGAACCTGTCAGGGATCGGGGTGCCGTCCAGTTCAGGAGGCACCACCGATCCACGACAGGGAGCGACTCATGAAGCACCGCATCGTCATCCTCGGAGCCGGGTACGCCGGGGCATCGGCGGCAGGGCGCCTAGCGCGCCGACTGCACGGCGACGACGTGGAGATCACGCTGGTCAACGCCGAGCCGGACTTCGTCGAACGGGTCCGGATGCACCAGCTGGCGACCGGACAGACCCTGCGCAGCCGCCCGCTGGACGACCTCCTGGCCGGCACCGGCGTGATCCTGCGCGTCGCACGGGTGGCCGCCGTCGACGTCGACGCCAAGACCGTCGCCCTCGAGGGGGCCGATGACCTGCACTACGACACGCTCGTCTACGCCCTGGGCAGCGCGCGCGACGACCACGGTGTGCCCGGGGTCTTCGAGCTCGCCGACGAGGTGGCCAGCCGGCCGGGTGCCCTCCGGCTGTGCGGGCGGCTGCGCGCGCTCCAAGCCGGCGGACGGGTCGTGGTCGTCGGGGGCGGGCTGACCGGCATCGAGGCGGCCAGCGAGATCGCGGAGTCCTTCGAGAGCCTCGACGTCGCGATCGCCGTGCCGGCCGGGCTCGGCGACTGGCTCTCACCCGCGGGTCGGGCGCACCTGCGCGGCACCTTCGACCGCCTCGGGGTCACCGTCCACGAGAACGCGCGGGTCACGAGCGTCGGCGCCACCGCCGTCCTGACCGACGACGGCGCGACGATCCCGGCCGATGTCACGGTCTGGGCGGCGGGCTTCGCCGTCCACCCGATCGCGGCCGCGTCGTCGCTGGCCGTCACCGACCGGGGGCAGATCCTGGTCGACGAGACGATGCGGTCCGTCTCGCACCCGGACGTGTACGCGGTGGGCGACGCGGCCCTCGCGCACGGACCGGTGGGCAACTCGCTGCGCATGTCGTGCGCGTCGGGCATCCCGATGTCGTGGCAGGCGGCGGACTCGATCGTCGCGCGCCTGACGGGCGGCAGGCTCCCGCGCACGCCGCTGGGGTACGTGCACCAGTGCATCAGCCTGGGTCGGCGCGACGGCCTGATCCAGATGGTCACCACCGACGACCGCGCCCGGTCCTTCGCGCCCGGCGGACGGCTCGCCGCCCGCTACAAGGAGCTGGTCTGCGCCGGCGCGGCGTTCATGGTCGCCCACCCCGTGCCGTATCCAGCGCGACGGCGGCGCACCGCGAAGGAGGGTTCGCTGGTCGCCGCCGCCGCGCAGTAGGGGGCTACACCATCCGTAGGACGGTGCCGGGCTGCGCGAGGATCGCGCCGACGTCGGAGAGGAACCGGGCCGCCTCGGCTCCGTCGACCAGCCGGTGGTCGAACGAGACGCTCAGCGTCATCACGTGGCGCAGCGCAACCTCGTCGTGGAACTCCCACGGACGCCGGCGGATCGCGCCCATCGCGAGGATCGCCGCCTGGCCCGGCACCAGGATCGGCGTGCCCGAGTCGACGCCGAGCACCCCGATGTTGGTGATGGTGATGGTCCCGCCGGCCAGGTCGGCCGGCGTGGCAGTGCCGGCCCGCGCGGCTTCGGTGAGCGCGCCCAGGGCGTCGGCGAGCTCGGGGAGCTTGAGGGCGTCGGCGTCCTTGACGGTGGGCACGAGGAGCCCGCGCGGGGTCGCCGCCGCGATGCCGAGGTTCACGTATGCGGGCTGCACGATCTCGCCGGCGGCCTCGTCCCAGCGCGCGTTGAGCGACGGCGTGCGGCCGACCGCGAGGATCACAGCCTTGGCGACGAGCGCGAGGATCGAGATCCGGTGGCCCTCGAGCGCGCGGTCCGTCCTGAGCTGCTCGAGCAGCTCGAGCGTCGGCGTGACGTCCACGGTCAGCGACGTCGAGGCGTGCGGGGCGGTGAACGCGCTGCTCACCATGGCCGCTGCCGTCTGCTTGCGGACGCCGGCGATGGGGATCCGGACCTCGCGCTCCGCGGACGGGGCGGACGGGGTGCCGGTCGTTCGACCGGCGGGGCGGCTCACCGTGGCGGGCTTCGTCGACGACCGGTCGACGACCGGCGCCGACCCGTCACCGGAGACGACGTGCAGGACGTCCTCGCGCGTGATCATGCCGTCCTTGCCGGTCCCCTCCATCCGGTTGAGGTCCACCCCGAGGTCGTGCGCGAGCTTGCGGACGGGCGGGAGCACCTTGGGTCCGACGCGACGAGCCGTCAGGCCCAGGCCCTCGACGTCCGCGGCCGCGTGCGAGGCCATCCACGCCGCCGACCGCGACTTGCGCCGCGGCCGAGCCGACCCTTCGACCAGAGGGCCGTAGCCGACCAGCACGGAGGTCCGCTCGGGCGCTGGCACGGCAGCCGGCGCCGGAAGGGTCTCGGCCGCCTCGTCGGCTGACACCGGCGGCGGGTCTGCGGCCGGCGGGGTGGCGGCCGTGCTCGGCTCGTCGACCGTGATCGTCATGAGCGGCGCCCCGACGGGCACGGTGTCGCCGGCCTCGACCAGGAGCTCGGCGACGACGCCCGCGTACGGCGACGGCAGTTGCACCAGCGCCTTCGCGGTCTCCACCTCGGCGACGACCTGGTTGAGCTCGACCGTGTCGCCGACGGCGACGGTCCACTCGACGAGGTCGGACTCGGTCAGTCCCTCACCCAGGTCGGGCAGGGTGATCGTCTGGATCATGACGCCCTCCATCCGGTCAGGGAGTGCTGTCTGCCCATCACGCGGTCGACCGCGTCGAGCAGCCGGTCGAGGTCGGGCAGGAAGTGGTCCTCGAGCTTCGCGGCGGGGTACGGGGTGTCGAACCCGGTGACGCGGACGGGCGCGGATCGCAGCGCGTCGAAGCAGCGGTCGGTGATGCTCGCGACGATCTCCGCGCCCAGCCCACCGTTGCCCTGCGCCTCGTGCGTGACGACGAGCCGGCCGGTCTTGCGCACCGACACCTCGAGCGTGTCGAGGTCGATCGGCGACAGCGATCGCAGGTTGACCACCTCCACCGAGAGCCCGTCGTCCAGCGCGGCGAGGGCGGCGTCGCGCGCGGTCATGACGAGCGGCCCGTACGTGGCGAGCGTGACGTCGGTGCCCTCGACGACGACGCGGGCCCGGTCGAGCAGCGGGACGCCGTCGAGGGACTCGTCCACCTCGCCCTTGACCCAGTACCGCCGCTTCGGCTCGAAGAACACCACCGGGTCGTCGCACGCGATGGCCTGCCGGAGCATCGTGTGCGCGTCCTGCGGGTGGGAGCAGGTCACCACCCGAAGGCCCGGCGTGTGGGCGAAGTACGCCTCGGGCGACTCGGAGTGGTGCTCGACCGCGCCGATGCCGCCGCCGTACGGGATGCGGACGGTGATCGGCATCCGGACGGCACCGCCGGTCCGGTAGTGGATGCGGGCCACCTGCGTGACCAGCTGGTCGACGGCCGGGTAGACGAACCCGTCGAACTGGATCTCCACCACGGGTCGGTAACCGCGGTAGGCCAGCCCGACGGCGACGCCCATGATCCCGGCCTCGGCGAGCGGCGTGTCCATGACGCGGTCGGTGCCGAAGTCGCGCTGCAGCCCGTCGGTCACCCGGAACACGCCCCCGAGCGTCCCGATGTCCTCGCCGAGCAGCACCACGGTGGGGTCGTCGTCGAGCGCGTGCCGCAGGCCGGAGTTGAGGGCCGCGGCCATCGTCATCGTGGCCATCACGCCTCCTCGTCGAACATCGCGAGGTAGGCGGCGTACTGGCTCCGCTGGCGTTCCAGCTCGGGCGTCGGCTCGACCAGGACGTTCTCGAAGACGCTGAGCGGCTCGGGCGCCTCGAGCCCGTAGCAGCCCGCGCGCATCTGCGCGGCGAACGTCTCCGCCTTCTGCGCGATGTCGGCCGCGCGCTCGTCGGAAAGCGCCTCGCGTGCGCGCAGCAGCCGCTCGAGCCGCGTGATCGGGTCCTTGGCCGCCCACTCGGCCTTGTCCGACGGGTCGACGTAGCGGGTGGGGTCGTCGGACGTGGTGTGCGGGCCCATCCGGTACGTCACGGCCTCGATGAACGTGGGGCCCTCGCCCCGGCGGGCGCGGTCGAGAGCCTCGCGCGTCGCGGCCATGACCGCCAGCACGTCGTTGCCGTCGACGCGGACGGCCGGGATGCCGTAGCCGGCCGCGCGGTCCGCGATGGGGCGCTGCGCCTGCAGGCCGACCGGCTCGGAGATGGCCCACTGGTTGTTCTGGCAGAAGAAGATCACCGGCGCCTGGAAGGTCGCGGCGAACACCATCGCCTCGTGCACGTCGCCCTTGCTGGTGGCGCCGTCGCCGAAGTACGCGACGGCGACCGAGTCGACGCCGTCCTTGAGGCACCCGAGCGCGTACCCGGTGGCGTGGAGGGTCTGCGAGCCGATCATCACCTGCGGCGTGGCCATGCCGATGGTCCGCGGGTCCCACCCCGCCAGGGCGGTCCCCCGCCAGACCCGCATGAGGTCGGTCGGCTGGGCGCCGCGGCAGTACGCCACCCCGTTCTCGCGGTAGCTGCTGAAGACGAAGTCGTCGCTGCGCAGCGCGCGGGCCGAGCCGATCTGCGCGGCCTCCTGGCCGAGGAGCGGCGGCCACAGACCGAGCTGCCCCTGCCGCTGGAGGGCGACGGCCTCCGTGTCGAAGCGGCGCACCACGACCATGTCCTCGTAGAGGTCCAGGAGGTGCTCGTCGTCCACGTCGGAGATCCACGGGTCGTAGACCGGATCCTCACGACGGACGCCGTCCGGCGTCACGAGCTGCAGCGCTTCCGCCTGCTGATGAGTGGGCAGGGCACGGCCGGGTGACACATCTGCACGCAACATGTTTCGCTCCGTCTGGTGGCGGAACCGTCGCTCTTGTGAAGCTAGGCCCCATTGCCTGATGTCCCGCCAGAGTATGTCTGCGCCCCGCTGGACGCGAGCCTCGACACGATGCGCACAATGCTGTGGTCGACAGGAGGCAGTAATGGACAAGGTCGTCCAGTCCGCCGTCGAGGCGGTAGCCGACATCCCCGACGGGGCGACCCTCGCGGTCGGTGGATTCGGCTTGTGCGGTATCCCGAGCGTGCTGATCCACGCTCTGCTCGACTCCGGCGTCGAGGACCTGGAGGTGGTCAGCAACAACTGCGGCGTCGACGACTGGGGGCTCGGCCTGCTGCTGCAGGCCGGTCGCATCCGGCGGATCATCGCGTCGTACGTGGGCGAGAACAAGGAGTTCGCCCGGCAGTACCTGGCCGGCGAGCTCGAGGTCGAGCTCACGCCGCAGGGCACGCTCGCCGAGCGTCTTCGTGCAGGTGGGAGCGGCATCGCGGCGTTCTACACCCGGACCGGCGTGGGCACGCTGGTGGCGTCCGGCGGGCTCCCGTGGCGCTACGACGCGTCCGGCGGGGTGGCCGTCTCGTCGCCGCCGAAGCCCGTCGAGACGTTCACCGTGCGGGGCGTGGCCCACGAGTTCGTCCTCGAGGAGGCCATCACGGCGGACTTCGCCCTCGTGCGCGCCGCGCGCGGCGACCGCCTCGGCAACCTGGTCTTCCACGCGTCGGCCCGGAACTTCAACCCGCTGTGCGCGGCCGCGGGAGCGGTGACGATCGCGGAGGTCGAGGAGCTGGTCCCGGTCGGCACGCTGGACCCCGACGCGATCCACCTGCCGGGGATCTTCGTCGATCGGGTCGTCGCACTTTCACCCTCCGAGGTGACGGACAAGCGCATCGAACGGAGGACGGTCTCATGACGCTCAGCCGCGAGCAGATGGCGGCGCGCGCCGCACGAGAGCTGACGGACGGCGCCTACGTGAACCTCGGGATCGGGCTGCCGACGCTCGTGCCGGGGTTCGTCCCGCCCGGGATCGAGGTCGTGCTGCAGTCCGAGAACGGCGTGCTCGGCGTCGGCCCGTACCCGTCGGACGACGAGGTGGACGCCGACCTCATCAACGCCGGCAAGGAGACGATCACGGTCGCGCCGGGGGCGTCGTACTTCGACTCGTCGCTGAGCTTCGCCATGATCCGCGGCGGCAAGGTCGACGTCGCGATCCTCGGGGCGATGCAGGTGTCGGCGTCCGGGGACATCGCCAACTGGATGATCCCGGGGAAGATGGTCAAGGGCATGGGCGGCGCGATGGACCTGGTGCACGGCGCCCGGCGGATCGTGGTGCTCATGGAGCACGTGGCGCGCGACGGGTCCGCGAAGATCGTGCCCGCGTGCACGCTGCCGCTGACCGGCGTCGGCGTGGTGGACCGGATCATCACGGACCTCGCGGTGATCGACGTCGAAGTCGACGGGCTCGTCCTGCGCGAGTGCGCGCCGGGGGTGTCCGTCGACGAGGTGAGAGCGGCCACCCCCCTGGTGCCGCTCCGGGTGGACGAGGACGTGGTGCTGTCATGAACGCTGACCGTGAGGTCGTCATCCTGTCGTTCGCGCGCACGCCGATGGCGCGCATCAACGGCGGCCTGTCGTCGCTGACCGCGGCGTCGCTGGGCGCCGCGGCGATCGGTGCCGCACTGTCTCGGGCCGGCGTGGCGCCGACGTCCGTGGACCAGGTGCTGATGGGGCAGGTGGTCCAGGCGGGCGCCGGGCAGAACCCCGCGCGCCAGGCGGCCGTCGCCGCGGGCATCCCGTGGACGGTCCCCGCCATGACGCTCAACAAGGTCTGCCTGAGCGGCCTGACGGCGATCATCGACGCGGCACGCATGATCCGGCTCGGCGAGGCGGACGTCGTCGTCGCCGGTGGGCAGGAGTCGATGAGCCAGGCGCCCCACCTGCTGCCCGGGTCGCGGCGCGGGTGGACCTACGGCGACATCACCGCGGTCGACTCGCTGGCGTTCGACGGGCTCACCGACGCCTTCGACCGCGAGTCGATGGGCTCCTCGACCGAGCGCGGCAACAAGCTGCTCTCGATCACCCGGGAGGCGCAGGACGTGGTCGCCGCGCAGAGCCATCGCCGGGCCGCGGCCGCGGTCGAGTCGGGCGTGTTCGCCGAGGAGATCGTGGCCGTGGAGGTGCCGCAACGCCGTGGTGCCCCGGTGCTCGTCTCGCAGGACGAGGGCATCCGGCCGGACACGACGCCGGAGTCGTTGGCTGCGTTGCGGCCGTCCTTCGCGGCCGACGGGACCATCACGGCCGGGAACGCCTCGCCGCTGACCGACGGGGCGGCTGCCGTGGTGGTCGCGGGCCGTGACGTGGCCGAGCGGCTCGGGCTGATCTGGCTCGCGTCCGTCGGCGCGTCGGGGCAGGTGGCCGGCCCGGACAACTCGCTGCACTCGCAGCCGTCGGCCGCGATCTCGGCGGCTCTGGACCGCGGTGGGTGGGCGTTGTCGGACGTCGACCTCGTCGAGATCAACGAGGCCTTCGGCTCCGTCGTCGTGCAGTCGCTCGCCGACMTCGGGTATCCCCTCGAGCGGACCAACATCCACGGCGGCGCGATCGCGCTCGGGCACCCGATCGGCGCGTCCGGCGCGCGGCTCGCCGGCCACGCCGCAGCCGAGCTCGCGCGCCGGGGCCAGGGC
>NZ_JBFUKJ010000054.1:0-10122 GCF_056400905.1 Cellulomonas sp. P4_H12 | reverse complement strand
GGGGCAGGTCGCCGAGCGGGCGCGGCGCGGGCAGCACCAGCGCCGTGCGCGACACGGCCGGCGCCGGCTCGGACACGCTGGCGGCACCGGGCCCGACGCCCTGCACGTCGACGAACGCGACCTCCTGCGGCCCGGTCCGGACGGTGTGCACGACGAGCGGGAGCGTCCGCGACCCGTCGACGAGCACCCAGGCCTCGGTGAGCTCGCGCACGCCCCGCCGGACGCCCACCAGCGCGGTGCCGGGCGACTCCACGGCCACCTCCGCCCGCAGGCTCCCCGCGTCGACCGGCGCGGCCGACGGCTCGAGGCGCACGCTCGGCTGCAGCGCGGGCCGACGCCGCCAGTCCCACACGCCGGCCACCAGCGGCGCCGCGCCGAGGACCGCGACGTCGGGCCGCCCGAGCAGCGCACCGACGACGAGGAGGACGACGCCGACGACGACGCCGGCGGCCGTCGCCCGCGTGCGCACCCAGGTCATGTGCGGCGCGCCGTCGTCGGGCCCGCCACCCGCTTCAGCACGTCCGTGACGACGCCCTGGGGCGCGGTCCCGGTCGCCCAGGCCTGCGGGGTGAGCGACAGCCGGTGCGCGAGCGCGGGGACGGCGACGGCCTTGACGTCCTCCGGGGTCACGAAGTCCCGTCCGGAGAGCACCGCCATGGAGCGCGCGACGAGCACGAGCGCCTGCGACCCGCGGGGCGAGGCGCCGACCTCGACCGCGTCGTGCGCGCGGGTCGCCGCGGCGAGGTCCACGCAGTACCGCAGGATGTCGCCCTCGACCGTGACGCCCTCGACGCCGGCCTGCATCGCGCGCAGCGTGGCCGCGTCGACGACCGTCCGCACGGTGCCCACCTCCTGCCGGCGGGCCAGCCGCCGCGACAAGACGTCGACCTCACCGTCGCGGTCGGGGTAGCCGACGGCGATGCGGACCATGAACCGGTCGAGCTGCGCCTCGGGCAGCGGGTAGGTGCCCTCGTACTCCACGGGGTTGGAGGTGGCGACCACGTGGAACGGGTCCGGCAGCGGGTACGTCGTGCCGTCGACGGTGACCTGGCGCTCGGCCATCGCCTCCAGCAGGGCCGACTGCGTCTTCGGGGCGGTCCGGTTGATCTCGTCGGCGAGCAGCAGCCCCGCGAACACGGGTCCCGGCCGGAAGGCAAACGAGGCGGTCCCGGGGTCGAACACGCTCGAGCCCGTGATGTCGGACGGCAGCAGGTCGGGCGTGCACTGGACGCGCCGGAACGTCAGCCCGAGCGCGGTGGCCAGGCTGCGCGCGGCGAGCGTCTTGCCCAGGCCGGGGACGTCCTCGAACAGCACATGCCCGCCGCCGAGCACCGCGGCGAGCGCGATCTTCAGGGGCTCGTGCATGCCGACGACGAGCGTCGCGACCTCGTCGAGCACCGCGCTCCCGCGGTCCGCGACCTGCGCGACGGTCAGAGGGGTGGGCTGCTCGGTCATGGTGCGGGGCTCCCGGGGTCGTCGTCGGTGTCGTCGTCGGCGGTGGTGCGTCGCCTCGGTCCGAGGCGGTCGAGCACGTCGAGGGTGTACCGGACGTCCGCGACGGTCGGCAGCGGCGACGTGGTGCGGGTGAGCGTGCGGACGGCGCGCGTGCCCAGCAGGCGCTCCGTCTCGGGGTCGGCGAGCGACAGCCCGTGCCGCGCGAGCCGGCGGCCGGCGACCTCGCGCAGCCGCCGCAGCACCCGCTCGCCGATGCGTCCGTCCCGCCCCACCATCGCCCACGCGAGGTCCTGCACCTCGCCGCGTGCACCGTGCCGGCGCGCGGAGCGCTCGCGGTCCCAGCCCGGGTCCGGCGTCCCGTCGAGGCGCGTGAACAGCAGGACGCCGGCCGCGACGAACAGCCCGAGCAGCAGGGCGGTCCGCAGGCTCAGACCGGCGGCCCACGCGGCGAGGACGCCGACGAGCAGCCCGACGACCGGGCGCCACTCCAGCCTCATGCGTCGGCCCCCCGCCGTCCGAGGTCGTCCGCGATCGCCGCGAGGCTCGACCGGGCGGCGGCGACGTCGGCCGCCGTGAGCACGTGCTCGGAGTACCGAGCGGCGAGGTACAGCTCGAGCAGCGCGCGGGTGGCGCCGGGGTCGGCGCGCGTGGCGTCGAGGACCTCGACCGTGAACTCGGTCGCCGTCTGGGCCCGGTCCCGCAGCAGCCCGCTGCGCTCCGCAGACGCCTCCAGCGCCACCCACGCCGCGATCACCGCGTCGCCCGGCGGCACCTCGTCCTCGAGCACCTGGGTGGCCCGCCGGACGCCCTCGCGCAGGGCCGGCGTCGCGCTGTCGAGCACCTCGCCCGACAGCTCCACGTCGGGCGTCGCCTCGTCGACGTCGTACGGCGCCCGCCGTTCCCGCAGGGCCCGGACCCGCTTGACCAGCACGGCCACCGCGATCACGAGCAGGACGCCGAGGACCGCGATGACCACCAGGTAGATCCACCGCTGGGCGACCATCGGCAGCCGCACCTCGTCGAGGGGGGTCTCCGCCGGCAGCGGCGTGCTGGTGGCCACGGGCGGGGCGAACGAGGGGATCTCGAAGGCCGCGCCGCCGTTGTCCCGCTGCCAGAGGCGGAACGGCCCCGCGAGCGCCGCGCCGAGCACGGCCACGGCGACGAACGCGCCGACCAGCAGCACCGCCCCCGGCCTGCGTGCCTGCGTCGCCACCTGGCTCCTCGTCGTCCCCCGCCCGACGGCCACCGCCGGTTCGCACAGGCTACTGAGCCCGGACCGACGAGACGCCTGCACGTGACCGCGCGCCCCCTGGGATGATGCGGGCATGCCTTCCCGTGTCAGCCTCGCAGACGTCACGCCGCCCATCGCCCTCGGCCCGCTCGACGGTCGCTACCGCGCTGCGGTCGCGCCGCTGGTGGACCACCTGAGCGAGGCCGCCCTGAACCGCGAGCGGGTGCACGTCGAGGTCGAGTGGCTGATCCACCTGACGACGAACGCCGTCGTCCCCGGCGCGCCGCGCCTGACCGACGAGGACGTCGCCTACCTGCGCGCCGTCGTCGCCACCTTCGGTCCCGACGAGGTCGCCGAGCTGGCGGCCATCGAGAAGATCACCGTGCACGACGTCAAGGCCGTCGAGTACTTCCTCAAGAGCCGGCTCAGCGCTGCCCCCGAGGGCTCCGCGCTGCACCAGGTGGGCGAGCTGGTCCACTTCGCGTGCACCAGCGAGGACATCAACAACCTGTCGTACGCGCTGATGGTCCGCGGCGCCGTGCAGGAGGTCTGGGCACCGGCCGCGGGGGCGCTCGTCGACCAGGTCGCCGCGCTCGCGCACGAGCTGCGGGACCAGCCGATGCTCGCCCTGACGCACGGGCAGCCGGCGACGCCGACGACGCTCGGCAAGGAGCTCGCCGTCCTCGCGCACCGGCTGCGGCGGCAGCTGCGGCGGATCGCGTCCGACGAGTACCTGGGCAAGCTCAACGGCGCCACCGGCACGTACGGCGCGCACGTCGTCGCGGTGCCCGGTGCGGACTGGCCGGCCGTCAGCAAGGCGTTCGTCGAGCACCTGGGCCTGACCTGGAACCCGCTCACCACGCAGATCGAGTCGCACGACTGGCAGGCCGAGCTCTACGCCGACGTCGCCCGGTTCAACCGCGTGCTGCACAACCTGGCCACCGACGTGTGGACGTACATCTCCCGCGGCGTCTTCATCCAGATCCCGGTGGCGGGTGCGACGGGCAGCTCGACCATGCCGCACAAGGTCAACCCGATCCGGTTCGAGAACGCCGAGGCCAACCTCGAGCTCTCGAGCGCCCTGCTGGACACCCTGGCCAGCACGCTGGTCACCAGCCGCCTGCAGCGCGACCTCACCGACTCCACGACGCAGCGCAACATCGGCCCGGCCTTCGGGCACTCGCTGCTCGCCATCGACAACGTGGCCCGCGGCCTGCGCGCGCTGTCCGTCGACACGGCCCTGCTGGCCCGCGAGCTCGACGAGAACTGGGAGGTGCTGGGCGAGCCCGTCCAGTCCGCGATGCGCGCCGCGTCCGTCGCCGGCGTCACCGGCATGGAGAACCCGTACGAGCGGCTCAAGGAGCTCACGCGGGGTCGCCGGCTGACCGCCGCCGACATGCGCGAGTTCATCGGGGGCCTCGGGCTCCCGGACGACGTCGCCGCGCGCCTCGCGGCACTGACTCCGGCGTCGTACACCGGGCTCGCGGACTCGCTCGTCGCGTACCTGGAGCCCTGACCAGGCCGGTTACACCCGACCGCCGACGAGCGTCCACTCGCGCTGCTCCGAACGGGTGAACGGACGTCGCGCGGACGCCATCTTCTGCCGGCCGCCAGGCAGAAGCGGAACCGCTTCGACGGTACCGCTCTCATGGGTTCTGACCTGCAATTTCATACTTTCGAGTGGTCGCTCCTGGACAGGTGCCCTATAGGGCCTGCACAATCGTGCACCGACCGGTCTGAAAGATCCGGTTCACCCGATTCTTCCTGGCAAGGATGCCCATCGTGACGCTCATGCAGAAGGCGATCACGCCAGCGCTCACCCGCGCTCACCTCACCGCGGGCCATGACCGCCTGGCGGGATACGTGGTACGTGCCGAGGACGTCGCTTTCGCGACCACCCCGGCACAGCTGTTCGAGGTGCATGGACTGGGGTACGAGAGCTCGCCGTTCAGCCCGTACGACCGCTCGATCGACGTGCTCCGCTTCGAGTCGTCGCCGCAGCTGCAGTACCGCGACGTCCCCGGGTACATCCTCCCGCTGTGGTGGCTCCGCCACTCGCGGATCCCCCCGGGCGCCGAGCTCGTCCGCATCTACGACAACGGCACCTCGACGCTGCTGGCCCGCTACGGGGACGTCGGCGCCGGCTGGACGGTGACGCAGCTGGGCGCACCCCGCCCGTCGCTCGCGTCCCTGTCGCGCTGCGTGGGTCCCGTCGCCAAGTGGCACGGTGCCTACCTCGAGGCCGACGTGGTCGACGGCGGCCACACGGTCGTGCTCGCCCTGGCGAACCCGCCGCTCGCCGAGACGGGCTTCCACCAGTCGCCCTCGGGCCGCTGGTACCGGCGGGTCGCCCGCGAGGACGTCACCGAGCTGTTCGAGCTCGACCTCACGGCCCGCTGGAACGGCCTCCACGTCCGCGTGGTGGACCAGTGGCAGGACGCGCAGCGCTACGTGGTCGCCCGAATCTCGCACCTGGGCGACGACATCGAGCGCGCCGAGCGCCTGCACCTGACCCGGGTCGAGGCCGGCGTCTACGAGGGCATCGTCTACGCCGCCGAGCTCACCGACATCCAGACCAACCAGGTGGTTCCCCACACCTGGGCCCCCGGACCTGCCGCGTCCGCGCAGCAGCAGGTGGTGCGCTCCTGAGCGCACCGTCCGAGGGTTCCCGAACCAGGATCACGCCAACGGCGTCGTGATCCTCACGGGACGCGTGCCGGGCCTGGCCCTCCCCCCCGTCCAGGCCCGGCACGCTCGTCCGTTCGACAGCTCGCGCGCTCAGCGCGCGTCGGCCACCAGCGCCGGCACCGGGATCGCCGCCAGCTCCGCCAGGGCGGCCGCGTACGTCGTCGCGTCCCCCGCGCGGGCGGCCTCGCGGGCGCGGACCGTCGGGGCGTGCAGCGCGGCGCGGGTGCGGCGGCGCAGGGCCCGCTCGGCGCGCTCGTCCCGCTCCGTCAGCGCGCTCAGGCCCGCCTCCAGGCCACCGAGCACGCGCGTGCGCTCCGCGACGACCGCGGGGTTCCAGTCGCGCACGCGGCGGTCCGCCTCGTAGGCCTCGGCGGCGGTCGTGACGACGTCGTGGGCGGCCTGGACGGCGGCGTGCTCGGCGGGGGCATGCTCGGCCACGGTGTGCAGGCTGACCAGGCGGACGCCCGGCAGCGAGCGCACGCCGGGGTCCACGTCGTGCCGCAGGGCCAGGTCCACCACGGTCAGCGAGCGCGACGACGAGGCGCGGGCCGCGGCCAGGGCGTCGACACCGAGGACCGCGCCGGCGGCGCCGCTGCACGCGACCACGAGGTCGACGTCGGACACCTCCGCGGCGAGGTCGGCCGACGACGGAAGGGCCCGCACCCCGCGGGCCGCGGCGAACGCACCGGCGCGGCCGGACGCGGAGTAGACGCGGATGTCGCCGGCCCCGCGGGCCTTGAGCGCGGCCAGCGAGGCGCCCGCGTAGGAGCCGGTGCCGATGAGCACGCACCGGACGGACGGCCAGTCGGGCAGGTCGCGCTCGGCGATGTCGAGCGCGACGCCCACGACCGAGCGGCCGGTCGCGCCCAGGCCCGTCCGGCTCTCGACCAGCCGCGAGACGCGCGAGGCCGCCTGGAACAGCGACTCCAGGCCCGACGTCGTGGTGCGGTCGCGGCGCGCGGTGGTCAGCGCCCGGCGCACCTGCCCGGCGATCTCGCGCTCGCCGACCACCATCGAGTCCAGGCCGCTGGCCACGGCGAAGAGGTGCTCGGCCGCGTCGGTGCCGGTGCGGACGCGCAGGTGGGCGTCGACCTGGTCCTCCGTGTAGCCCGAGCGGCCGGCGACGGCCTGCGCGGCCGCGGCGCGGGCGGACGGGGCGTGCTCGGCGTCGTCGACCTCGAGGTACAGCTCGAACCGGTTGCACGTCGCCAGGACGACGGCACCGGAGACGAACCTGTGCGCCGGCGAGCCCACGAGCTCGGACGCGACAGCCTGCACGTCCGAGGAGAGACGTTCGAGCACATCGAGGTCGAGGTCGTGGTGGCTGGCAGCGAGGGACAGCAGCACCACGTCCCGAGTTAATCATCTCGACAATTGTCCGGCACAATCGGGCACGTGAACCTTCCTTCCGCGCACCCCCTCGCCGTCGGCCGCACGAAGAATTCTTCGCTGGTCCGTGCGTATTCCGGGGAGCAGCCCGAACGCCGCCCGGTGTGGTTCATGCGACAGGCAGGCCGGTCGCTGCCGGAGTACCGCGCGGCGCGCGCCGGCACCGCCATGCTCGACGCGTGCCTGGACCCGGCGCTGGCCAGCGAGATCACCCTGCAGCCGGTGCGCCGGCACGACGTCGACGCGGCGATCTTCTTCTCGGACATCGTCGTGCCCCTCAAGCTCGCGGGCGTCGACGTGGAGATCAAGCCCGGCGTCGGACCGGTCATGGGGTCGGCCGTCCGGACCGCGGACGACGTCGCCCGGCTGCGCGACCTCGGCCCGCTGACCCCGGAGGCGCTGCGGCCCGTCGCCGACGGCGTCGCGCTGACCGTCGACGCGCTGGGCGAGACGCCCCTCATCGGCTTCGCCGGCGCCCCGTTCACGCTCGCCGCCTACCTGGTCGAGGGCGGCCCGTCGCGCGACCACCTGGCCGCGCGCACGCTCATGCACGCCGACCCGGCCACGTGGACCGCCCTCACCGAGTGGGCGGCGGACGTCACCGGCGCGTTCCTGCGGGCGCAGGTGCTGGCCGGCGCGAGCGCGACGCAGCTGTTCGACTCGTGGGCCGGCTCGCTCGGGCTCGCCGACTACACCGCGCACGTCGCCCCCGCGTCCGCCCGCGCGCTGAGCCACGTCGCCGACCTGGACGTGCGCAAGGTCCACTTCGGCACCGGGACCAGCGAGCTGCTGGGCGCCATGCGCGACGTCGGCGCGGACGTCATCGGCGTCGACTACCGGCTCCCGCTCGACGAGGCCAACCGCCGGCTCGGCGGCACCACGCCGCTGCAGGGCAACATCGACCCGGCGCTGCTGGCCGCGCCCTGGCCCGTGCTGGAGGCGCACGTCCGCGACGTCGTCGCGCGAGGCTCGGCCGCGCCCGGCCACGTGGTGAACCTGGGCCACGGCGTGCCGCCGGAGACCGACCCCGCCGTCCTGACCCGCGTGGCCGAGCTGGTGCACCAGCTCTGATGACCGCCTGGGACGCGATCGTCGTCGGCGGCGGTGTCGCGGGCCTGGTCGCGGCCCGCGAGCTCGCCCACGAGGAGCTCCGGACGCTGGTGCTCGAGGCCCGAGACGTCCCGGGCGGCGCGGTCGCGGGGCACACGGTGGCGGGCCTGCGGCTCGACGCCGGCGCCGAGTCGTTCGCCACGCGCGGCGGCACGGTCGCCGCGCTGCTCGACGAGCTGGGCCTCACGGACCGCGTGCGGACGCCCGAGCCCCGCGGCTCGTGGGTCCACCTCCCGCACGGCGACGGGCCGCTGCCCCGGACCGGCCTGCTGGGCATCCCCGCGCACCCCTGGGCGGCGGACGTCCGCCGCACGCTCGGCCTGGCCGGCGCCGCGCGGGCGAGCCTCGATCTCCTGCTGCCGGCCGGCGACGAGCCGACGCTGGGGGCGCTGGTCCGCCGGCGGATGGGCGCGCGGGTGCTGGACCGGCTGGTGCGGCCGGTCGTCGGCGGCGTGCACGCGGCGGATCCCGACGATCTCGCGGTCGGCGCCGTCGCGCCGGGGCTGGTCGACGCGCTCCACCGCGAGCGCGGTTCCCTCGCCCGCGCGGTCCGGTCGCTGCGCGCGTCGGCGCCCGCCGGCTCGGCCGTGCAGGGCATCGACGGCGGCATGCACGTGCTGGTGGAGGCGCTGGTCGCGGACCTCGAGGCGCACGGCGGCGAGGTGCGCACGGGTGTCCCGGTCCGGGGCGTGGCCGACGGGCCTGACGGCTGGACGACCGGCGACGACACCGCCCCGCGGCTCGTCCTCGCGACCCCGTCGGCCGTCGACCTGCTGGGCCTGTCGGGGGTCGGTGCGCCCGATCCCGGCGCGGCGGTCACGCTGGTGACCCTCGTCCTGGACGCCCCGGGCCTCGACGACGCCCCCCGCGGCACCGGCGTCCTCGTCGCCGCGGAGGCCACCGACGTCGCGGCGAAGGCGCTCACGCACGCGACGGCGAAGTGGGGCTGGCTGGCGGAGGCCGCCGGTCCGGGGCGGCACGTCGTGCGGCTGTCGTACGGGCGCGCGGGCGATCCCGACGACGCTCGCGCGGACGACGAGCTCGTCGGCGCCGCCCTGGCGGACGCGACGGTGCTGCTGGGCACGCCGCTGCGCCGCGACCAGCTGCTCGGCCACGCCGTCGCCCGGTGGTCGCAGGCGCTCCCGCGGCCGAGCGCGGMGCACCAGGGCGTCGTGCGCGCGGTCCGGGACGCGGTGGCCGAGCGCGAGGGGCTCGCGGTCTGCGGGGCGTGGGTGGCCGGCAACGGGCTCGCGTCGGTGGTCCCCGACGCCCGCGCGGCCGCGCGCTCCGTCCTCTAGGGAATAGGTCGCGCACTTTCTGACAACGCGTCGGCAAACGGTGCAAGAATGTCGCGCGTCACATTATCTGCGTTATTTGCTGACAGCCTGTCAGCACCGCGTCACACGCTATTGCTCTTTCCGCGTCGCTTTCCCCGCGCTTCGACATCCCCCGAGTTGAGAGGGACACTGACGGCATGCCTCAGCACGTGCGGGTCGGGACGCGCGCGAGCGCGCTCGCGCTCACGCAGACCGGCCACGTCGTCGACGCCCTCGCCCGCCTCGGGGGCGGCGACCTCACCCTCGAGACCGTCCACGTCCGGACCGACGGCGACCGCCTGACGGGGTCGCTGCAGAGTCTGGGCGGGACGGGCGTCTTCGTGACCGCCCTGCGCGACGCGCTGCTCGACGGCCGCTGCGACGTGGCGGTCCACTCGCTCAAGGACCTGCCGACGGGCGACCCGGACGGGCTGCGGCTCGGCGCGGTCCCGCCGCGCGAGGACCCCGCCGACGCCCTCTGCGCCCGGGACGGTCTGTCCCTCGACGCGCTGCCCCCCGGCGCCGTCGTCGGCACCGGGTCCCCGCGACGCGCGGCGCAGCTGCTCGCGGCCCGTCCCGACCTCGTCGTGGTCGACATCCGGGGCAACGTCGACACCCGGCTCGGCCGCGTGGCCGGCGCGCGCAGCGGCACCGGAGACCTGGACGCCGTCGTGCTCGCGCGGGCCGGCCTGGCCCGGCTCGGGCGGCTCGACGCGGTCACCGAGGTGTTCGCTCCCGACGTCATGGCGCCCGCCGCCGGCCAGKGGGCGCTCGCGGTCGAGGTGCGCGCCGACCTCGCTCCTGACGAGCCGCTGGCCCGCGCCCTGGCGCGCCTGGACCACCGGCCCACCCGACTCGCGGTGATCGCCGAGCGCGCGCTGCTCGGCCGCCTCGAGGCGGGCTGCGCCGCGCCGATCGGCGCCTGGGCCGCGC
>NZ_JBFUKJ010000053.1:0-10610 GCF_056400905.1 Cellulomonas sp. P4_H12 | reverse complement strand
GGTCGGCGCTGGCCGCGCTCGAGGTCCGCGGCCGCGCGCCGACCACCGGCTACGCCCGGGAGCGGTTCGGGCAGGCGTGGGCCGACGTCGACCACAACGGCTGCGACACCCGCAACGACGTGCTGCGCCGGGACCTCGCCGCGACGGTCGTCGAGGACTGCGTGGTGCTGAGCGGCACCCTCGACGACCCGTACACGGGCGTGCCGATCGCGTTCGCGCGCGGGCCGTCGTCGGCGGACGTCCAGATCGACCACGTCGTCGCCCTCGCCGACGCCTGGCAGACCGGCGCGCAGACCTGGACGCCGGACCGGCGCGAGGCGTTCGCCAACGACCCGGCCAACCTGCTGGCCGTCGACGGTCCCGCCAACCAGGAGAAGGGCGCCGGCGACGCGGCCACGTGGCTGCCACCGAACCGCGGCTACCGGTGCGTCTACGCGCTCCGGCAGGTGCGCGTGAAGGCCGCCTACGGCCTGTGGGTCACGGCCGTCGAGCACGCCGCGCTGGAGCGACAGCTCGACCGGTGCGTCGTCGGTACGGTGAGGGCACCATGACGCTGCGCCTCCCGCCCCTCCTGCTCGGCCCCACCACGAAGGGCGTCTGGGCGCCGACGCCCGTGACGCGCAGCGAGTTCGTCGCCGCAGGTCACACCCTGGACGACGGGTCCCTGACGTGGCCCGCGATGACCCTGGACGCCGACGCGCTCGCGCACAACATCGGGGAGCTGGCCGCGTTCACGCAGCGGCACGGTCTCGCGTTCGCGCCGCACGGGAAGACGACGATGTCGCCCGAGCTGTTCGCCGCCCAGCTGGACGCCGGCGCCTGGGGCATCACCGTCGCGACCGGCAACCAGCTGCTCGCCGCGCACGCGTTCGGGGTGCGTCGGCTGCTGGTCGCCAACGAGGTCCTCGACCCCACGGTGCTGCGCTGGATCGCCTCGGTCGACGATGCCGAGATCCTGTTCTGCGTCGACTCGGTCGAGGCGGTCGACATCGCCGCGGTCGCGGTCGACGGCGGCCGGCTGCGGGTGCTGCTGGAGGTCGGCCACGCCGCGGGACGCACCGGCGTCCGCACCGGTGACCAGGCGCTCGCGGTGGCGCAGCGCGTGGCGCAGGTGGAGGGCGTCGAGCTCGCGGGCGTGAGCGCGTACGAGGGCGGCCTGCCCGACGTCGCGACCGCGCGCGACTTCCTGACCGAGGTCCTGGCGATCGCCGAGATGCTCGTGGGCGCCGGGCTGCTCGCCGACCACGTCGTCCTGTCCGCCGGCGGGTCCGCGTTCTTCGACGCCGTCGCCGACGTGCTCGGCGTCCCCGCGGTCGCGGGCGTCCCGAGCACCACCATCCTGCGGTCCGGCTCGTACGTGACCCACGACCACGGCACCTACGTCGAGGAGACGCCGTTCACGCGGATCGTCGGCGACCTCCACCCGGCGCTCCGGGTCTGGGCGCAGGTCTCGTCGACCCCCGAGGACGGGCTCGCGATCGTCGGCGCCGGCAAGCGGGACGTCCCCTACGACGCCGGCCTCCCGGTTCCGCTGCGCCGCCACCGGTCGGGAGAGCAGCCCGTCGCCGTGGAGGGCTGGACCGTCGCGCGCACCAACGACCAGCACGCCTACCTGGAGGGCTCCGGCACCGACCTGCGCGTGGGCGACCTGCTCGAGCTGGGCATCTCGCACCCCTGCACCGCGTTCGACAAGTGGCGCGCGATCCCGGTCCTCGACGCCGACCACCGGGTGGTCGACGTCGTCACCACGTGGTTCTAGCTAGCCGACGGCCTCCGTGCGGCGGTGCTGGACGTTGAACACCTCGTCGGGCACCCGCAACCGCTCGTCGGCCAGCAGCCGCCGGACGTCGGGCATCGACGGGCCGGCGGTCGCGGCCGCCAGCTCGTCGAAGAGCGCCACGTCGACGACGTCCTCCGGCTCCGGCATCGCGCCCCACAGGTCCCATGGCAGCAGCTCCACGCCGTCCAGGGCGGCGGCGTCCCGCATCAGGTTGGCGGCGATCCACCACGCACCCGCCTCGTGGATCGAGGTGAGACCGAACCTGTCCGGGTCCGCACGCCCGGCGCGCGTCGCCGTCCACGCGTCGCCCGCGACGACGAACTGGTCGCGCGGCACGTCCGTGAGGTCGAAGCCGATGCCGAGGTGCGCGCGCTGCACGTCGTCGATCTGGGCGTCGAGCAGCTTCCACCGGTCGCCGTCGAGGTACTCGACCACCCAGTGGTCCTCGTACCAGCCGGGCGTGAAGTACGCCCCGAAGCCGCACCGCGCCCGGGCCGGCACGCCTCGGTTGCGGAACAGCGCCACGGACAGCACCGAGAAGCCGCGGCACGTGGTGGCGATCCTCTCCCCCGGCGGCCGCGGCACGTCGAGCGGCCGGTCGTCGCGGCCGGTGAGGGCGTCGAGCACCTGGTCCACCCGCCGCAGGTTGACGCGGTCCCGGTCCTCCTCCGCGAGCGTGACCCCGTACGCGCCGGCCCAGGCTTCGTGCACGAGCAGGCCCTGGACCACGCGCGCGATCCCGGCCGGGTCCTCCGGGAGCTCCTCGAGGAGGTCAGCATGCGCGCCCGCGCCGGTCAGGATGCCCTGCTCCACCCACTCCGCCATACGCGCGACGCTAGCCCCGGGCCCTGACATCTAGTCGTCGTTGGTGAGCCGCCCCGCGACCACGTCGATCTCGACCTTGATGCCCGCCAGCTGCGAGCCGACCGTGGTCCGCGCCGGCTTCGGGTACGGGAAGAACTCGCCGTACGCGTCGTTGAACTCCGCGAAGTCGGCCAGGTCGGCCAGGTGGACCGTCGTCTTCACCACGTCGCCCAGGTCCAGCCCCGCGGCGGCCAGCGTCGCCTCGACATTGCGCAGCACCTGCCGGGTCTGGTCGGCCACCGACTCGGGGATCGCGCCGGTCACCGGGTCCTGGGGCCCGAAGCCGGCCGTCCACACGAGGTTGCCCAGCCGGATGCCCTGGGAGTAGTTGCCCGCCGGCTGCGGCGCGTCCGGGGTGCTGATCTTCTCGCGGGTCATCGCGCTGCCTCTCGAGGGGTGGTGGGCGCTACGGGGGACAGTCTCCCTCAGCGGATCGGCCGGCCGGGCAGCGCGCCGGTGAGGCGGCCGTCGCGCAGGGCCGGGACGCCGTCGACGAGCACCGCCTGCACGCCCGTCGCCAGCCGCCGGGGCTCCTCGTACGTGGCGAGGTCGGTCACCGTCGTCGGGTCGACGATCGCGAGGTCGGCCCGGTACCCGACGCGCAGCCGCCCGCGGTCCGCCAGCCCGAACCGTCGGGCCGCGGTGGTCGACAGGTGCGTCGCGGCCGCCGGCCAGTCCCAGTCGCCCAGCTCGCGCACATGCCGGCCCAGCAGCCGGGCGAACGTGCCCCACCCGCGCGGGTGTGGGTGGCCGCCGCGGTAGATGCCGTCGGACCCGGCGCAGTGTGCGCGGTGCCGCAGGAGGGCGCGCAGGGACTCGTCGGAGTTCGTCGGCGGCTGCGCGAACACGCAGCCGACCTGCAGGTTCGTCGTCCGCAACAGGTGCAGGGCGGCCTCGGCCGGCGTCCTGCCCAGTCGCGCGGCGACCTCGAGCAGAGGCAGCCCCTCCGCCCAGGTCGCTCCCGGGACAAAGGCCAGGGTGACACGAGGCCAGACCTCGTCGCGGGTCGGTAGACGGTCCACCACCGCGGGGTCCCGCAGCAGCTCGAGGGTCCGGTCGGCGTCCGCCAGCGGGAGCCAGTCGGGCAACGCCACGAGCGCGAGGATCGAGGCGCCCTTGAGGTACGGATACGCGTCGAACGTCAGGTCCAGCCCCTCGGCGAGGGCATCGTCGACCAGCGGACCGAGCCGCTCGGCCGGCCCGTGGTAGTGCGAGACGTGCGTGCCGACGCCTGTGGCGCGCGCCAGGTCGAGCAGCTCCGCGAGCGCCGCCGGAGCCTTGTCCTCGTACCCGCGCATGTGGGAGACGTGCGGGCGGCCCCGGGCCGCGAGCGCCGCGCACAGGGCGAGGAGCTCGTCCCGGTCCGCCGACGACGCCGGCGCGTACTCGAGCCCGGTCGACATCCCGCGCGCGCCGTCGTCGAGACCCTGCTCGAGCAGCCGCACCATCGCGGTGATCTCGTCGGACCGCGCGGGACGGTTGTCAGGGCCCATGACCGCGTACCGCAGCGTGCCGTGCGGGACCAGGTACGCGGTATGCACCGTCGTGGCGCGGTCGTAGGTCCGCAGCAGGTCGTCGACGGACCCGTCGCGGAAGGTGGGGTGCGTGCCGTTGATCGCGGCGAAGTACCGCTCCGC
Organism: Cellulomonas sp. P4_H12; assembly: GCF_056400905.1. Taxonomy (NCBI): domain Bacteria; kingdom Bacillati; phylum Actinomycetota; class Actinomycetes; order Micrococcales; family Cellulomonadaceae; genus Cellulomonas; species Cellulomonas sp. P4_H12. The sequence goes on along the minus strand of NZ_JBFUKJ010000053.1, from coordinate 6,329 downwards.
GTAGCGGGTGGCGCCGGATCCGGGCGGTGAGGGGKCGAACGAGACGCCGTCCTGGCCGAGCACCACGGTGGTCACGCCCTGGTGGGTCAGCGCCGCCTGCACCTCGGGGTCGAGCACGGCGGCGTCGGCGTGCGCGTGCGCGTCGACGAACCCGGGCAGGACCACGAGGCCGTCCGCGTCGAGGACGTCCGCGCCGTCGACGGGCAGGTCAGGGCCGATCTCGGTGATCCGGTCGCCGACCACGCGCAGGTCCGCGCGGACCAGCTCGCCCTCGGCCAGCCGGCCGCCCCGCACCAGGATCACGGGACGATCATGCCTGTGTTGACGGCGTGGTGACCGGAGAGCAGCGTGGTCGCGGTGACCGTCGTCGTGCCTCTGACGCCCGACCGCTGGCCGGCGCTCGAGGAGCTGCTCGACCACGGCGGCCCGGCGGCCCGGTGCTGGTGCATGGCGTACCGGATCGGGCCGGGGTACCGACGCCGCCCGGCGGACGAGAACCGCGCCGCGCTGCGCGACGTCGCCGAGCAGGGTCCGCCGCCGGGGCTTCTCGCGTTCCGCGACGACCTCGCCGTCGGCTGGTGCCAGGTCACTCCGCGCGACGACGTCCCCGCGCTCGACGCCGCCTGGCGGCTGCGCCGAGTCGACGACGTGCCCGTCTGGGCGATCAGCTGCTTCTACGTCCGCAAGGGGCACCGCCGCGACGGCGTGATGGGCGCGCTGGTCCGCGGGGCGGTCGACCTGGCCCGGGAGGCGGGCGCGCCGGCGGTGGAGGCCTATCCGCTGGACGGCTCGGTGTCCCCCAGCGCGACGAGCACCGGCTATGCGACCACGTTCGCCGCGGCGGGGTTCGTCGAGGTGGCGCGGCGGTCGCCGGAGCGTCCGATCATGCGGTACTCGTTCGGCTAGACCTGCAGCCCGACGAGCCAGGACGCGCCGAGCGCGAGCGCGGCCAGGCAGACGAGCAGCAGGATCGCGACCCAGAGGCCACCCGGCACGTGGGTCAGGCGGCCCAGCAGCCCCGCGTCGGACGTGTCGGGCACGCCCCGCCGACGCGCTCGGCGACGCTCCGACTGCATCTCGAGCACGGCGCGCGGCGCACCGAGGAGCAGGAACCAGGTCACCGCGTAGGCGGCGACGCCCTGCACCGTCGCGGAGCCCCACACGGTGACGCCGACCAGCAGCGCCCCGGTCACCAGCACCGACCACAGGCCGTACCAGTTGCGGATCTGGACCAGCACCAGCACCAGCACGACCAGCAGGATCCAGAGCAGCGCCACCGCGTACCCGCGGGACAGCAACCACGCCGCCCCCACGCCCAGCACGGCCGGCCCGACGTACCCCGCCGCCGCCGTCGCGACCATGCCCGGTCCCCGCGGCTTGCCCACCGAGACCGTGAGGCCCGAGGTGTCGGAGTGCACCCGGATCCCGGACAGCCGCCGGCCGACGAGCACCGCGACCCCGGCGTGGGCCGCCTCGTGCACGATGGTCAGGCCGTGCCGGGCCACGTGCCACGCGCCCGGCACCACGAGGACGAGGAGCACGCCGACCGCGGTGAGCAGCACCACCGTGCTGGAGGGCACCGGCTGCGCCGTCGTGATGTCGTGCCAGGCGTCGCCGAGCCAGTCCACGGGCAGGGATCCTTCGTCCGTCGTCGTCCGACCGGGCGGTCGGGCAGGACGGACCTTACCCAGCCGCCGGCGCCTCGGTGGGCAGGACGACGTCGGTCCCCGTCGCGGTGATCCGCACGCCCGAGCTCACCACGGAGGCCCCGGACAGGACGAGGCCCTCCGGCAGCCCGCTCACGGGGATCTCCACGTCGGTCAGCCGGTTGCCGATCGCGCTGGGCAGGTTGTCGACGTCCACCTTGAGGCCTGCGATCTGCACGTTCTCGACGTTCACCAGGAGCTTGCCGTCCTCGACCCGCGGCACCAGGTTCGCGGCCAGCGTCAGCCCCAGCACCTTGCCGGACGCCGTGAGCGCGTTGCCGTCGACCGCGACGGCCACGTCCAGCTGCGACCTGTCCTTGACGATCTGCTCGATCGACGCGGTCGGCAGGGTCGCCGCGATCGTCGCCGAACCCACCGTGTACGGCTCCGACGTGCTGACGTCGTGCGCGTCGATGGTGACGTCCGTGGCCTTGATGCCTTCCAGCGTGACGCCGTCGACCTGCCCGGTGACGTCGTCGATCGAGCCCGCGACCAGCTGCGTCAGGAACGGGAAGCCGCCCAGCTCGACGGTCGGCGCGCCCACCACCCCGTCGAGGTTCTGCTCGATGGCGTCGACCACCCGCTGCTCGGCCATCGACTCCGTCACCCGGTCGGCGACGAAGGCGCCGCCCGCCAGGACGACGACCGCGACGACCCCGACCACCACACCGCGTCCGCTCACGGCCCTCACGCTAGTGGGCCGACGATCGCCCGCGCTGGTCAGGGGCGCCGCTCGCAGCCGATCCCGTCGTTGTCCCGGTCCAGCTTGGGCGCGTAGCCCGGGTCGCCCACGTGCACGGGCGCTGCTCCGGCGGCCCAGGCCTCGGTGCAGTTCTTGAAGGGTCCGGAGACGGCCGGGGCCGCGGGCTGGGCGGGCGCGACCGGCGCGACCGGTGCAGCCGGCACGACCGGCGCCGGAGCCGCGGGGGCGACCGGCGCGTCGACCACAGGCGCCGGTTCCTCGACGACAGCCGGTGGCGGCACGGCTGAGCCCGCGGGCAACGGCTCGGCCGGGCAGGTCGACAGCACGCCGACCATCGCGGCCTGCTCGGCCTGCGTCACCCAGAGCCCGTACGTGTACTTCACGCCCACCTGCCGCGCCACGTACGCACAGCGGTACGCCTTGTTCGGCGGGAGCCACGTCGCCGTGTCCCCGTCGCCCTTCTGCATGTTCAGCGGACCGTCCACCGCCAGCAGGTTCAGCGGGTCGTTGGCGAACGACTCACGCTTGCCGGTGTCCCACTGCTGCGCGCCCTTCTGCCAGGAGTCGGACAGCGCGACGACGTGGTCGATCTGCACGGCCGACGACGTGTCCTGCCCGCGGACGAAGGCGATCGCCGTCCCGGAGTACGGGTCCTGGAGCGTGCCCGACGCCACCACGCAGCCGTTCGTCCCGTCCTTCAGCGCCTGCGAGGTGAGGTCCCGGCGCAGGATGTCGTTGCGCGTGTCGCAGCCGTTGCGGTCCATGTCCTTCCACGCCTGGCCGTACAGGTCCCGGTCGTAGCCGGTCTTCGGAGCCCGACCCTTCACCGGCAGCAGCGCCGCGGTGGCCAGGGCGGTCTGCGGCTGCGCGGCGGGCACGACCGCCGCGTCGGCCGTCGGCGCGGGCTCCGGCGCGGGCAGTGCCGCCGCCTGTTCCTCGAGGCTGGGCGTGGCGGTCGCGTCCGGCGTCGCGGTGGCGCTCGGGGACTGCGTCGCGGGCGTCGTCGGAGCCGCCGTGGGTTCCGCGGGCGGCGCAGCGACCGAAGCGCTGACCACCAGCGCCACGACCGATCCCGCCAGCACCGCCGCCGCGCTGCCGCGGCGCATCGGTCCGCCGAGCCAGGACCTGCGGCGCACGAGCGCGTAGAGCGCCGTCGCGCCCACGTACAGGCTCGCCATCAGGAGGGCGCCGGACCAGCCCGACGTCAGCCCCAGCAGCGACACGACCACCAGGCCGACCACGCCGGCGATCCGCGCGGGCCGCCAGAGCGCGCGCGCCCGCGGCTCGGCCGGGGGGTCGCCGACGGGGGCGTCGTCCCACCACGCGTCACCCGTCGGTCCTGTCATCCCTTGAGTATCGGCACGCCGCGGGCCTCCCGTGACGGACCAAGGTCACGACACCGACGTGATCTGTCCCACGGGTTGGACACCGCGGGAAGATGCTTGCGGCCCGCAACCTTGGGGCTGTCATGGCCCGGATCCCCGCGACGCGCGCGAGCGTCGGCTTCGTCCTCCTGCTGTCGGCACTGACCGCCATCGGCCCCCTGACCTTCGACACCTACCTGGCGGCGTTCCCGCAGATCGCCGACGACCTGGACGCGCCCGCGGCCGCCGTCCAGCTCACCATCGCGGCGTCGCTCGCCGGGCTCGCCCTGGGCCAGCTGCTCTTCGGCTCGATCTCCGACGCCTTCGGCCGCCGCCGTCCCCTGCTCGGCGCGCTCACGGTCTACGTGCTCGTGTCCGTCGGCCTCACGCTCGTGCACAACATCACGGCCTTCACCGCCCTCCGGTTCGTGCAGGGCTTCACCGCGGCCGCCGGGATGGTGCTGTCGCTCGCGATCGTGCGCGACAAGTTCGAGGGCATCGCCGTCTCCAAGGTCATGGCCCGCCTGATGCTCGTCGTCGGGGTGGCGCCGATCCTCGCGCCGACCATCGGCGCCCAGCTGCTGCTCGTCGGCTCGTGGCGGCTGATCTTCCTGTTCCTCGCCTCGACGGGAGCGATCCTGCTGGTGGTCGCCGCGTTCACCCTGCGCGAGTCCCTCCCCGTGGAGCTCCGCCGGACCGGCGGCACCACGGCGGCGCTGCGCACCTACCGCGACCTCCTCACCGACCTGCCGTTCCTCGGCCTCGCGCTGATGTCGGCGTTCTACCTGTCGGCCATGTTCACCTACGTGGCGTCCTCGACGTTCGTGTTCCAGGACGGCTACGGGCTGTCGCCGCAGCAGTTCGGCTGGGTGTTCGCCGCCGGCGCGGTCGCCATCACCGCGGGCTCGCAGGTCAACGGCGCGCTGGTCGGCCGGTTCACGCCCGAGCAGGTGCTCTCCGGCGCCGTGGCCGTGGGGTTGGTGCTGAGCCTGTCGCTGTTCGCGACGACCCTGCTGGGCGCGCCCTTCTGGCCCGTGACCGTCCTGCTCGTGCTGACCCTCGGCACCGCCGGGTTCGTGCTGCCGTCCGCGCCGGCCATCGCCCTCGCGTCGAACCCGCACCGCGCCGGATCCGCCGCCGCGCTGCTCGGCGCGCTGCAGTTCGGGCTCGGCGCGGTCATCGCGCCGCTGACCAGCCTCGGCGGCACCCCGACCGCGGTGACCATGGCGGGCGTCATGGCCGGGGTCATCGTCATCGCCGCGATCCTGCTGGTCGCCGTCCGCCGGTCGTGGGCACGCCGACCCGTCGCCGAGCCCGAGGCCGAGCTCGTGGTCGAGGCCGTGCCGTCGGTCGTCGCTGGCGCGGAGGCCCGGTAGGAGACCGACGCGGCGCCCTTCCGCGCCTGACCAGTCGTCACCAGATTGTTGTGGCGTACGTCACACGAGCGACTTAGCCTGGTCAGAACACGCTCGATGAAGGACGCTCGATGAGCTGGCTCCTGCTGGTTGCCGTCTTCTTCATTCCGGCGCTCGTCTTCGGCGCGATCTGGCAGCTGCTCCCGTCGCCCGACGAGCCGCCGCGATGGCGCACGTGGTCAGCCACGCACCTGGAGCGCCTGGCGGCCCGGCTGCGCCGCCCGAAGGCCCCCGAGTACGACCCGTTCCTGGCGCTCCGCGTGCAGGAACGCCTGGGCGTGGTCGCCGATCACGTCCGCTCGCTCGAGCTGGACCTGCACACGTTCGCCCGCGCGGAGCGGATCATCGCCTCCCAGCTGGCGTACGACCAGCTGCTGGCCGAGGCGTGCCACCTCGCCGGCGTCGAGGTGCAGGTCGTCGCGAAGGGTGATCCCGCGGAGCGGTTCCGCGAGGAGGTCGAGCTCGCGTCACGCGGCTGGGCCTGGTGACGGGCCTCAGCCCGCGCGGACCAGCAGCGTGCTCGGGCCCTCCGGGGTCGGGCGGATCTCGATCCGGTCGGCGATGGCCTGCTTGAGCGCCTCGACGTGCGAGACCACGCCGACCACGCGGCCACCCGCCCGCAGCCGGCCCAGCTCGGCCAGGACCTGGTCGAGGGTGTGCGGGTCGAGCGAGCCGAAGCCCTCGTCGACGAACAGGGTTCCCAGGTCGATGCCGCCGGCCTCGGCGGTGACCACGTCGGCCATGCCGAGCGCCAGGCACAACGACACGTAGAACGTCTCCCCGCCCGACAGGGTCCGCGGGTCGCGCGGGTGCCCGGTCTGGTGGTCCACCACGCGCATGGCCAGCCCGGTGTTCCGGGCCCGGACGTCTTCCTTCTCGTCGCTGCGCACCAGCTCGTACCGACCGTCCGACATCACCAGCAGCCGGTCGTTGGCGGCCGCGACGACGTCCTCGAACCGCCGCATCAGCACGAACGTGGCCAGGGACAGGTTCTGGGCGTTGTCCCCGCCACCACCGCCGGTGAGGTCGGCGAGGCGGGACACCGGCCCCGCGGACCGCACGGCGTCGGCCAGCGCGGTGGCCGCGCGCAGCACCCCGTCGGCCGCGGCGCCGGCTGCTGCCGCGCGCTCCTCGGCGACCC
>NZ_JBFUKJ010000052.1:0-10875 GCF_056400905.1 Cellulomonas sp. P4_H12 | reverse complement strand
GGGCCGGACGCAGCGCTCGGCCGCGGCGCCGTCGCAGCGCCGCCGGGGCAGCGACCCGGCCCGCACGGCCGCGTACGACGTGCTGCGCGCCGTCGCGGGCACCGACTCGTACGCGAACCTCGTCCTCCCGCCGCTGCTGCGGGAGCGCCGGATCACCGGCCGCGACGCCGCGTTCGCGACCGAGCTGGCCTACGGCACGCTCCGGCTGCAGGGCCGGTACGACGCGATCATCGCCCAGGCGTCCTCCCGCGCGGTCGACACCATCGACGCCCCGGCCCTCGACGTCCTGCGGCTCGGCGTGCACCAGCTGCTCGGCATGCGCGTCCCTGCCCACGCCGCGGTCTCCGAGACGGTCGGCCTCGCCCGCGAGCAGCTGGGCACCGGGCCGTCGCAGTTCGTCAACGCCGTCCTGCGGGCGGTCGGGCGCGAGTCGCCGGAGGCCTGGGAGCAGCGGATCGCCGACGCCACCGGCGACGACGAGCTGGCGCGGCTCGCCGTCGCGCAGAGCCACCCGCTGTGGGTGGTCCGCGCTCTGCGTGAGGCCCTCGTCGGCAACGGGCGGTCCGCCGACGAGATCGGCGCGCTGCTCGCGGCGGACAACCTGGCGCCCCGGGTGACCCTCGTCGCGCGACCCGGCCTGGCCGACCAGGAGGACGTGCTCGAAGAGACCGAGGGCGCGGGTCTGTCCGGTGCCCTGACCCCGACCGCGGTCATCCTCACCGGCGGCGACCCGGCGGCGCTGGACAGCGTCCGCGACGGTCGCGTTGGCGTGCAGGACGAGGGCAGCCAGCTGGTCGCGCTGGCCCTGACCGAGGCACCGCTCGACGGCCCCGACGAGCGCTGGCTCGACCTGTGCGCGGGCCCCGGCGGCAAGGCGGCGCTGCTCGCCGCCGTCGCGGGGGRGCGCGGCGCGCGGATCGTCGCCAACGAGGTCCAGCCGCACCGCACGCGGCTCGTGGAGCAGGCGCTGCGCGCGGTGCCCGCCGACGCCGTCGAGGAAGTGCGGACGGGCGACGGGCGGACGGTCGGCGCCGACGAGCCGGGCGCGTACGACCGGGTGATGGTGGACGCGCCGTGCACCGGCCTCGGCGCGTTGCGTCGTCGGCCGGAGGCGCGCTGGCGGCGGACGCCCGCGGACCTGGCCGGACTCAGCGCCCTGCAGCGTGACCTGCTGGTCTCCGCGCTGCGGGCGGTGCGCCCGGGCGGCGTCGTCGCCTACGTGACGTGCTCGCCGCACCTCGTCGAGACGCAGCTGGTGGTCAAGGACGCCGTGAAGGCCGCGGGCCGCGCGGGCATCGTCGCGGAGTCGGTGGACGCCCGCGACGTCGTGCGCCACATCGCGCCGGGCGGGTACGTCGACCTGGACGACGACCGGACCGACGTCCAGCTGTGGCCGCACGTGCACGGCACCGACGCGATGCACCTGACGCTCCTGCGTCGGACCAGCTGAGGCCTCTACGCTGGCCGGGTGCCTGCGCTGATCAACCCGAGCATCCTGTCCGCCGACTTCGCCAACCTCGAGCGTGACCTCCAGGCGATCGCCTCCGCCGACTTCGTGCACGTCGACGTCATGGACAACCACTTCGTGCCGAACCTGACGCTCRGCCTGCCCGTGGTGAAGCGGATCGCCGAGGTCTCGCCGGTGCCGCTGGACGTGCACCTGATGATCGAGGACGCCGACCGCTGGGCCCCGGAGTACGCCGCGGCCGGCGCGGCGTCCGTGACTTTCCATGCCGAGGCGACGCAGGCGCCGGTCCGGCTGGCCCGCGAGCTGCGGTCCCGCGGCGTGCGCGCCGGGATCGCCCTGCGGCCGGCCTCGCCCGTCGAGCCGCTGCTCGACCTCCTGCCCGAGTTCGACATGCTGCTCGTGATGACGGTCGAGCCGGGCTTCGGCGGCCAGTCGTTCATCGAGGGCATGCTCCCCAAGATCCGGCGCGCGCGTGCCGCGCTGGACGCATCCGGCGCGGCCACCTGGATCCAGGTCGACGGCGGGGTCGCGCGCGACACCATCGGCAGGATCGCCGCGGCCGGCGCGAACGTGTTCGTCGCGGGCTCCGCGGTCTACGGCGCGCCCGACGTCGCGGCCGAGATCGCGGCCCTGCGAGCGCTGGCGGACGCGGACGCCTGACCGGCGGGAATGTCCCGTGTGGCATGATCGTTGGCGCACTACGAACACACATACACGTGCTCCGGGGTCGGTGTAATTCCGAGCCGGCGGTGACAGTCCGCGACCCGCTCGGTCCGCAAGGATCGGGTGGTTGACCTGGTGGAACTCCAGGACCGACGGTGAAAGTCCGGATGGGAGGATCACGTGGCGGCGCCCTGCGCGCCGTGGCTGCGGGACACCTCCTGCCGCCCTCACCCCGGAGCGTCCGCGCCCGGAGGTGACGCATGACCAGCACCGAGGCCGGCGTGCGCGCACCCTCCGAGACCGACGCCATGCGGCGTGCCCTCGAGCTCGCTCGGCGCGGACCGGCCAACGGCCCCAACCCGCGCGTGGGCGCCGTGCTGCTGAGCCCGTCCGGCGAGCTCGTCGGCGAGGGCTGGCACCGCGGGGCAGGCACGCCCCACGCCGAGGTCGCCGCGCTGGCGGACGCCGCCGCGCGCGGAGCCTCCACGCGGGGCGCCACGGCCGTCGTGACGCTCGAGCCCTGCAACCACACCGGCCGCACCGGTCCCTGCTCCGAGGCGCTCCTCGCCGCTGGCGTGGCGCGCGTGGTCGTGTCGGTCGCGGACCCCAACCCGGTGGCGGCGGGCGGCGCCGAGCGGCTGCGCTCGGCGGGCGTCGAGGTCGAGACCGGGCTGCTGGCCGACGAGGGGCGGGCGCTCCTGGGTGCGTGGCTGCCGTCCGTCGAGCGAGGCCGCCCGTTCGTCACCCTGAAGCTCGCCACGTCGCTCGACGGGCGCATCGCCGCCGCGGACGGCTCCAGCCGGTGGATCACGTCCGAGCTGTCGCGGCACCACGCGCACGACCTGCGTGCCGAGGTCGACGCCATCGCCGTGGGCACGGGCACCGCGCTCGTCGACGACCCGTCGCTGACCGCACGGAACGCCGCCGGCGAGCTGCACGGGCACCAGCCCCTGCGCGTGGTCGTGGGCCACCGCGACGTCCCGGCCGGTGCCCGCCTGCGCGGACCGGGCGGCGAGCTCCTGCAGGTCCGTACGCACGATCCCGCCGACGTCGTCGCGGCGCTCGCCGAGCGAGAGGTCCGGCACCTGCTCGTCGAGGGCGGCCCCACGCTCGCCGCCGCGTTCGTGCGGGCCGGGCTCGTCGACGAGGTGCACGCCTACGTCGCCCCCGTCCTGCTCGGCTCCGGTCCGTCCGCGATGGCCGAGCTCGGCGTCGCCAGCATCGGCGACGCCGTCCGCCTCACCACCCGTTCCGTCATCCCGCTCGGCCCCGACGTCCTTGTCGTCGCGACCGTCGACCCGCACACCAGCACGGAGGAGCACTGATGTTCACCGGAATCGTCGAGGAGATCGGCACCGTCGAGGCCATCGAGCACGGACCGGACGGTTCCGACGCCCGCCTGCGCGTCCGCGGCCCGCTCGTCGTGTCCGACGCCCACCTGGGCGACTCGATCAGCGTGTCCGGGGTCTGCCTCACGGTGACCGAGCTGCCCGGCGACGGCACGTTCTTCGCCGACGTGATGCCCGAGACCCTGCGGCGCAGCGCCCTGGAGGACGTCGGGGTGTCGAGCCCGGTCAACCTCGAGCGGGCGCTGGGCGTGGGCGGCCGGTACGGCGGGCACGTGGTGCAGGGGCACGTCGACGGCGTCGGCACGATCCTGAGCCGGAACCCCGGACCCCGCTGGGACGACGTCGAGATCGGGCTGGCCCCCGAGCTCGCGCGCTACGTCGCCGAGAAGGGGTCGATCGCGGTCTCGGGCATCTCGCTCACGGTCACCCACGTCACCGACGAGTCGTTCGGCGTCTCGCTCATCCCCACCACGCTCGAGGCGACGACCCTCGGCACGCTCGCGCCCGGCGCTCGGGTCAACCTGGAGGTCGACGTGCTGGCCAAGTACACCGAACGGCTGCTCTCGGCGGCGGGGGTGCTGCGATGACCGCCCCCGCGGGTGTCCGCCTGGGCACGGTCGAGGACGCGCTCGAGGCGCTGCGGGCGGGCCGGCCGGTTCTGGTGGCCGACTCGCCCGACCGCGAGAACGAGGCGGACGTGATCATCGCCGCGCAGTCCGCGACGCCCGAGTGGGTGGCGTGGATGATCCGGCACTCGTCCGGCTACCTGTGCGCGCCCATGCCGGCGTCGCGCGCCGACGCGCTCGACCTGCCGCTCATGGTCCCGCACAGCCAGGACCCGCGGCGGACCGCCTACACCGTGACGGTCGACGCGGCGACGGGCGTCACCACCGGCATCTCGGCGGCGGACCGCGCGCGCACGCTGCGGGTCCTGGCGGACCCGGCGTCGGGCCGCGAGGACCTCATCCGGCCGGGGCACGTGCTGCCCCTGCGGGCCGTGCCCGGCGGGGTCCTGCACCGCGCCGGCCACACCGAGGCCGCGGTCGACCTGTGCCGGCTCGCCGGTCTCGAGCCCGTCGGCGCGATCGGCGAGCTGGTCAACGACGACGGCACGATGACGCGGCTGCCGGTCGCGTCCGCGCTGGCGGAGGCCGAGGGCCTGGTCCTGCTGACCATCGAGGACATCGTGGCCTGGCGCACCGAGCACGGCGACGACGTCACCGCGGAGGTCGCCGTGGCGGCCCCGCCGCGCGAGCGGGTGCACGCCACGCACACGGCGTACCTGCCCACCAAGCACGGCGACTTCCGCATCCACGGCTACCGCGACCTGCGCACCGGCGCCGAGCACGTCGCGCTGGTGCCCACGGGTGGGCTGGCCGAGCACCCGGTGGTCCGCGTGCACTCCGAGTGCCTGACCGGGGACGCGTTCGGCTCCGCGCGCTGCGACTGCGGCCCCCAGCTGGACGCGGCCCTGGAGCTCGCGTCTGAGCAGGGCGGCGCCGTGGTCTACCTGCGCGGGCACGAGGGTCGGGGGATCGGCCTGCTCGCCAAGGTGGCGGCCTACGCGCTGCAGGATGAGGGCCGGGACACCGTCGAGGCCAACCTGGACCTCGGCTGGCCGGCCGACCGGCGCGAGTACGGCGCCGCGGCGGCGATCCTCACGGACCTCGGCGTGCAGCGCATCACCCTGCTCACCAACAACCCGGCCAAGGTGGCGGGGCTGCGGGCGCACGGGATCGACGTCGCCGAGATCCGCAGCCTCGAGGTCGGCCGCACGCCGCAGAACGAGGCCTACCTGCGCACCAAGGCGACGTCCATGGGGCACCTGCTCCACCTGCCGCCCGGAACGGAGCGCGACCCGATCCCGGTCTCGCCCGTGCACGCGACGCCGGCCACGCCGGGCGCCGACCACGACGACCACGCGTTCGAGAACCTGGAGGACCTGGCATGAGCGGTGCTGGAGCACCCACCCTTTCCGTCGACGGCACGGGCCTGAAGGTCGTCGTCGTCGCGGCGAGCTGGCACACCGTCGTGATGGACGGCCTGCTCGCCGGCGCGCAGCGTGCGCTGGCGGCGGCCCACGTCGAGGACGTCACCGTCGTCCGCGTCCCGGGCACGTTCGAGCTCCCGGTCGCGGCGCAGGTCGCTGCCGCGGGCGGTGCCGACGCCGTCGTGGCCCTCGGGGTCGTCATCCGGGGCGGCACGCCGCACTTCGAGTACGTGTGCCAGGGCGCGACCCTCGGCCTCACGGACGTCGGCATCCGCACGGGCGTGCCCGTCGGGTTCGGCGTGCTCACCTGCGACAACGAGGAGCAGGCGCTCGACCGCGCCGGCCTCGAGGGGTCGCACGAGGACAAGGGTGCCGAGGCCGCCGAGGCTGCCGTCGCGACCGTGGTCGCCCTGCGCGCCCTGCGCCCGGTCCCGTCTAGAGTGCCCGCGTGAAGACCTTCGACACCCTGTTTGCCGAGCTCTCGGAGAAGGCGGAGACCCGCCCGGCGGGCTCCGGCACCGTCGCGGAGCTGGACACCGGCGTGCACGGCATCGGCAAGAAGGTCGTCGAGGAGGCCGCCGAGGTCTGGATGGCCGCCGAGCACGAGTCCGACGAGCGGACGGCCGAGGAGATCTCGCAGCTCCTCTACCACCTGCAGGTGCTGATGATCGCCCGCGGGCTCACGCTCGCCGACGTCTACACCCACCTCTGAGGAGAACGACCGTGCTGAGGATCGCCGTCCCGAACAAGGGGTCCCTGTCCGAGCCCGCCGTCGAGATGCTCAAGGAGGCCGGGTACCGCCAGCGGCGCGACTCCCGCGAGCTCGTGCTGCCCGACCCGGACAACGACGTCGAGTTCTTCTTCCTGCGCCCGCGCGACATCGCGGTGTACGTCGGTGCAGGCACGGTCGACGTCGGCATCACCGGCCGCGACCTGATGCTCGACTCGGAGTCCTCTGCGGTCGAGCACCTGCCCCTGGGTTTCGCCCGCTCCACCTTCCGGTTCGCCGGGACCGCGGGGGAGTGGACCGACGTCAAGCAGGTCGGCGACCGCCGCGTCGCCACGTCCTACCCCGTGCTCGTCCGGTCGTACCTGCGCTCGCTCGGCATCGAGCCGGCGGGCGTCGTGCGCCTGGACGGCGCGGTCGAGTCGGCGATCAAGCTCGGCGTCGCCGACGTGATCGCGGACGTGGTCGAGACGGGCACCACGCTGCGCGCGGCCGGGCTGGAGATCTTCGCGGAGCCGATCCTGCGGTCGGAGGCCGTGCTCGTGCGACGTGCGGACGGCGAGGAGCCCGCCGGGCTCGACGTGCTGACGCGACGGCTGCAGGGCGTGCTCACCGCCCGCGAGTACGTGCTCATGGACTACGACGTGCCGCTCGACCTGGTCGACCGGGCCGTGGCGATCACACCGGGGCTCGAGTCGCCGACGGTGTCGCCGCTGCACAACCGCGACTGGGCGGCAGTGCGGGCCATGGTCCGTCGCGACCAGACCAACCGGGTGATGGACTCCCTGTACGACATCGGTGCGCGTGCGATCCTCGTGACGTCGATCCACGCGTGCCGACTCTGAGCGGCACCGCGTTGGCCGACCTCACGGCACCGTTCCGACCCCGCCTCGCCCGGGTCGTCACGCTCGTCATGGCGGTCGTCGTGGTCGCGCTCACCATCGCGATCATGCTGGCCCTGTCCGTCCTCACGGCGGGCGACCGGCTCGGCTTCGCGATCGTCGGCGGCCTCATCGCCCTGTTCCTCGTGCGGCAGGCCTCGGTCGTCGCACGCGCCGACGACGACGGGCTGACGGTCCGGAACCTCGTCTTCACGCGCCGGCTCGAGTGGGCCGAGGTGGTGTCGGTGCGGTTCGGGTCCGGCCGGCCGTGGGTCCAGCTCGACCTCGCCGACGGCGACACCCTCGCGGTCATGGCGATCCAGCGCGCGGACGGTCCGTTCGCCGACGCCGAGGCGCGCCGCCTGGCCACTCTCGTCGCCCTGCACACGACGACGCCGCGGGACGACTAGAGCCCGGACGACCAGAGAGCAGCGGCGTGCACCCCGGCCGCTGCGGCGGCGAGGAACGCCGCGGGGTCCTCGTGCAGGCCGCGGCCCATGGTCGAGAGCCGCACGGGCGTGTCCGCGAGCGCGGCGAGCAGCGGGCCGCCCGCGTCCACCTCGACCAGCCGATGCCGGGCACCGAGCGGGGCCGCCTGGTCGCGGACGCGCCGCCCGAGGTCGCCCTCGAGCACCGGGACCACGACGTCCGCGGCGGCGAGCGCGACGCGCCCGTAGGCGGTGAGCGAGTGATGGGACACGCCCAGGTGCCGCTCGCGCGCGTCGGCCCCGGACACCCGCAGCGAGGCGACCGGGCGACCGCCGAGCACGCCGGCCGCGTTGATGGCCTCGCCGGCCGCGACGCCGGAGAAGCCCCAGCGCGTCCCCGTGCCGAGGTTGCCCGGACCCTGCGCGACCACCACGAGGTCGGCGCCGACCACGTGCCGCGCGGCGAGCAGCCCCGTGTGCACGGTGACGGCCTCGAGGTCCCCGCCGAACGCCTGCCCGGTGGTGATGCAGGCGGCGATCCAGCCCGCGGAGCGCAGTCCCGCGATCGTTCGCGAGAACCACGCGGGGAGCGCCCCGCCGTCGGTCATCACGTAGGCGACGGTCGGCGGCCTGCGGCCGGCGAGCGACGCGGCGGAGCGCGCTCCCGCCACGATCGCGGGGAGCGCCGAGTGCAGATCGGCGACCACGACGGGCAGTGCGTCGAGGTCGTCGGCGTCCCGCAGGAGGTCGTGGTGGGGCGACTCCTGGTCGTCGACGCCGAGCACCATCGCCTGCAGCGGGGTGTAGCGGGCCTTGACCAGGTGCCCGGGCCCGTCGGGCGGGTCGACGGGCGGGCGGTCCGGCAGCGCGATGACCAGCGCATAGCCGCCGGTGCCCAGCCCGCGGGCCAGCGCCGAGACGTTGAGCAGCACGCGGTCGCCGATCTCCGGGCTGCCGACGAGCGCGGGGAACGCCAGGGCACGGATCGTGTCCCCGGCGGTCGCGGTGCCCACGGGAGCCTCGAGCTCGACCGTGACCTCGGCCGCGCCGGGCCACGTGGACCCGAGCGACACCACGACACCCGCACGCCACGTGATCACGCGCCCACGCTACCGGCCACTACGGTGGTCACCGATGGCTGCCCAGATCGCCCCCGCCGAACGCCTGCTCAACCTCGTCATCGCCCTGGTCAACACCGCCGGGCGGATGACCAAGGAGCAGGTGCGCACGAGCGTCGCCGGGTATCAGGAGGCGCCGTCCGACGAGGCCTTCGAGCGGATGTTCGAGCGCGACAAGGACACGCTGCGTGACCTCGGCGTCCCGATCCTCACGGTCACCGACGCCGGCCACGGCGACGACATCGGCTACCGGGTCGACCTCGACGCCTACGCGCTCCCGCCCCTGGACCTCACGGCGGCGGAGCTCGGGGTGCTCGCCATGGCGGCGCAGGTGTGGCAGGACCAGTCCGTCCGCGCGGACACCACGCGCGCCCTGACCAAGCTCCGGGCCGTCGGCGACGCGCCCGAGTCCACGGACCTGGTGGCTGGGCTCGCGCCGCGCGTCCGGGCGGGCGGCGGGGCGTTCGGGCCGCTGGTCGACGCCGTGCAGGCGCGCCAGGCCGTCCGGTTCACGTACCGGGCCGCGACCACGGGCGAGGTGCGCGAGCGCACCGTCGAGCCGTGGAAGCTGCTGGCCCGCCGTGGCGGCTGGGTCCTCGTGGGCCGCGACCGCGACCGCGGAGCCAGCCGCTCCTTCCGGCTGAGCCGGCTCGAGGGTGCGGTCCGCACGGTGGGCGAGCCGGGGTCGTTCACGGCGCCGACGGCGCAGGAGCTGGCCGACGCGCTGCAGAGCTGGGGGAGCGGGCCGGAGCGCATTGCGACCCTGGCCATCCTCCCCGAGCGAGCGAGCGCGGCCCGGGCGCGCGCGGTCCCGGCGCCGGCCGACGTGCCGGAGGTTCCCGGTCGCGACGTCGTGCACGTGCCGTTCCGTGCCGAGTGGGAGCTCGCGGAGGAGCTGGTCGGCTACGGCGACGCCGTCGTCGTGCTCGCCCCCGCGGGGCTACGCGCCTCGGTGCTGCACCTGCTGCGCACCGCGGCCACGCTCGACCAGGAGGTGCCCACCGATGGCTGAGCGCGCCAGCGACAGGCTCCTGCGCCTGCTGGGGATGATCACGTACCTGGACCGCCACGACGACGTCTCGGTCGAGGCGATCGCGTCGCAGTTCGGCGTGAGCACCCGGCAGGTGATGGACGACATCGACACGCTCTGGGTCACGGGAACGCCGGGGTACTACCCGCACGACCTCATCGACTTCGACGCCGCCTCCTACGAGCAGGGCGTGGTCCGGCTCACGGAGTCCCGGGGGATGACCCGACCGCTGCGGCTCGGCGCGCGCGAGGCGGTCGTGCTCGTCGCCGCACTGCGCGCGATCGACGCGGCGCTCGGGGACGCGCTGGAGCCCGAGCGCGCCGCCGTGCTGCGGTCGGCCCTGGCCAAGCTGAGCGCGGCCACCGGCGACGCGGCCGCGGCGGTCGACGTGCAGCTCGCCGTCGACGCGGCTCCCGAGGTCGCCGCGGCGGTCGCGACCGCGCTGCGGCACGGGCGCCGGCTGCACCTGCGGTACGTGAACGCGTCCGACGTGACGACCGAGCGCGACGTCGACCCCATCCGCCTGGTCACCGACGACGAGCGCTCCTACCTGCTCGCCTGGTGCCTGCTGGTCGACGGCGAGCGGTTGTTCCGGGTGGACCGGGTGCTCAGCGCGAGGGTCCTCGACACGCCGAGCGTCGATCACCAGGTCCGTGCCGGTGCGGACGTCTTCTCGCCGAGCGCGGAGGGGGAGCTGGTGACGCTGCACCTCACCAGCCAGGCGCGGTGGGTGGCCGAGACGACTCCCGTCGACGCCGTCCGCAACCTCGAGGACGGCTCGTTCGAGGTCGACGTCCGGGTGGTGCAGCACGCGTGGCTGCGGCACCTGGTCCTGCAGGTGGCCGACGACGTGATCGAGGTCCGGCCCGCCCGGGTCGCGCAGGAGGTCGCGGCGGCCGCGCGTGCGGCGCTGCGGGCCTATGGAGAGGTGGGCTGACGTGCTCTGGTTCTCGGTCTGGACGCTCCTGGTCCTCGCCACCCTCGCCGGCGCGTTCCTGCTCGGGCGGCGGCTCTGGCGATCCGCGCTGGCGCTCGGCCGCGAGCTCTCGCGCGCGGCGGACGTCGCCTCGCAGCTGGCCGACCGCGTGGACGAGCTGCAGGCGGCGCGCGGGCCCGTCGACACCGGCCCGACGCTGTTCGCCGACMCCGAGCCGCTGCGCGCCCGGCWGGCCGAGCACGACCGTGCGGGCCGGTGGCGCGGGCGTCTGCGACGGCATGGAC
>NZ_JBFUKJ010000051.1:0-15923 GCF_056400905.1 Cellulomonas sp. P4_H12 | reverse complement strand
GCGCCGAGCAACCGCGCGCCGGGCGCGGGCGTGCCCCGCCAGCGCACGGTCGTGGTCCCGCCGGGGACGCGCGGCGGACCGCCGGCCGGACCGGTGCAGCCCGGCTCGCGTCGCCGCATGGCCTTCCTCACCGCGCTCGTCGTCCTGGCGCTCGCCCTCTTCGGCGGGCGCCTGGTCTACGTCCAGGGGCTGAAGGGGTCGAGCATCGCGGAGCAGGCGCGCAACGCCCGGCTCACGTCGATCACGCTGCTCGGCGGCCGCGGCCAGATCACGGACGCCGACGGCAACCCGCTGGCCACGTCGGTCGAGCGCTACGACATCTCGGTGAACCAGAAGCTCATCGCGGGGTTCACGGGCACGACGAGCCCCGATGTGCCCGACGGGGCCGCGGGCGTGGCCGCGACGCTGGCACCGCTGCTCGGCATGAACGCCGCCGAGCTGGGCGGGTCGCTGGTCGGGGACCGGTCGTTCGTCTACATCCGCAAGGGCGTCCTGCCGGACGTCGCCCGGGAGATCCGCAAGCTCGGGATCAACGGCGTGAACGTCGACCGCGTGGCGGAGCGGGTGTACCCGAACAACACGCTCGCCGGGAACGTCATCGGCTTCGTCAACTCCAACGGGGTCGGCCTCGCCGGCCTCGAGGCGTCCCTCGACCAGCGCCTCACCGGCACGGCCGGCAGCGAGACCTACGAGCGCGGTCGCAAGGGTCAGGCCATCCCCGGCGGGTACACCAAGGACACGCCGGCCCGGCAGGGCGACTCGGTGCAGCTGACGATCAAGTCGGACATCCAGTGGAAGGCGCAGTCGGCGCTCGACGCGCAGGTGGCGGCCACCGGGTCGGACTCGGGCTCGCTCATCGCCGTCGACGTCAAGACCGGCGAGATCTACGCGCTCGCGGACTCGGGCTCCGTCGACCCCAACCACCCGGGCGAGGCCTCGGGCTCGCTGTCCAGCGCCGTCTCGGACGTGTTCGAGCCGGGCTCCACGGGCAAGGTCATCACGATGTCGGCCATCCTCGAGAACCACGTCGCGGACCCGCTGTCGCAGTGGGAGGTGCCGTACCAGTACACGACCGAGAACAACCAGACGTTCAAGGACTCGCACGAGCACGGTCTGCTCCACCTGACCACGACGGGCGTGCTGGCGGAGTCGTCGAACACCGGCACCGTGATGATCGGCCAGAACCTGCCGGCCCAGACGCGGTACGACTACATGGCGAAGTTCGGGTTCGGCGCCAAGACCGGGATCGAGATGCCGGGGGAGTCCAACGGCATCCTCCACCCGGTCGACGCCTGGGACGGGCGCACCAAGTACGCCGTCCTCTTCGGGCAAGGCGTGTCGGTCACCGCGATCCAGGCCACCCAGGTGTTCGCGACGATCGCCAACGGCGGCGTGCGGGTGCAGCCGCACATCATCAAGGGCTGGACGTCGCCCGACGGCACCTACACGCCGGTCGCCCCGGCGGCCAAGACGCAGGTGGTCTCGCCCGAGACGGCCAAGACGGTGCTCACCATGATGCAGAGCGTCGTCGACGACGGCACGGGCTCCAGCGCCGCGATCCCCGGCTACCAGGTGGCCGGCAAGACGGGCACCGCCGAGAACTGGTCGAAGGGCATCACCGCGTCGTTCATCGGCGTCGCGCCCGCGGACGACCCGCGCATCGCCGTCGCCGTGATCCTGCACAACCCGAGGACGTCCATCTACGGCGGCACCGTCGCCGCTCCGGTCTTCTCGGACGTGGCCGGCTACACGCTGAGCGAGCTCGGCGTGGCCCCCTCGGGCACCACCGGCACGCTGTTCCCGACGACGTGGTGAGCGGGTCGTGACCGCCCCCGACCGGACGTCCGGTTCCGCCGTCCGGGGTAGATTCTCCCCATGACGACCCCCGCCCGGATGCGCCCCCTGCATCCCGCGGCCCACCGGGTCGCCGACCTCGTCTCGACGTTCGGGCTGGTCTCGCGGGGGCTGCCGCTGCCGGCCGATGCCGTCCTGACCGGGGTGACGCTCGCCAGCGGCGACGTCGAGCCCGGTGACGTCTTCGTCGCCGTGGCCGGCTTCAAGGTGCACGGTGCCGCCTATGCCGCGCAGGCGGTGGATGCGGGCGCTGTGGCCGTGCTCACGGACGAGGCCGGCCTCGCGCACCTGGCGGACGCCGGTCTCACCGAGCGCGTCGCCGTGCTAGTCGCCGACGACCCCCGGGCGATCGCAGGCCCGGTGGCCGCCTGGGCGCACGACCTGCCCGGCGAGCGGCTCGTGACGGTCGGCGTGACCGGGACCAACGGCAAGACCACGACGACCTACTTCCTGGACGCCGCGCTGCGCGCCGCGCACGCGACCACGGCCGTGCTCGGCACGGTCGAGCTCCGGATCGGCCAGGACGCCGTGGAGAGCCCGCGCACGACGGTCGAGGCGCCCGCGCTGCAGGCGATCCTGGCGCTGGCCCTGGAGCGGGGCGCGACCGCGATGGCCACCGAGGTGTCGTCGCACGCGCTGGCACTCGGTCGCGTCCGCGGCCTGGAGTTCGACGTCGTGGGCTTCACCAACCTGCAGCGCGACCACCTCGACTTCCACGGCGACATGGAGGGCTACTTCCGCGACAAGTCCCGGCTGTTCGCCGTCGGTCAGGCCCGGCGCGGGGTCGTCGTGGTGGACGACGAGTGGGGCCGCCGGCTCGCCGCCGAGTCGCCGATCCCGGTCGAGACGCTCGCCACGCAGGTCGGGCAGGACGCCGACTGGGCCGTGGTCGCCGCGGACATCGGGCTGGACGGCGTGGGGTCGAGCTTCACGCTGCGCGGCCCGGACGGCGTCGAGCACGCCGCCGTCAGCCCCCTGCCCGGCAGGGTCAACGTCTCCAACGCCGCGCTGGCCGTCGTGCTCGCGCACGCGGCGGGCGTGGACCTCGACGCGGCGATCGCCGCCGTGGCCGTCGCGCACGAGATCCCGGGTCGCATGGAGCGCGTGATCGAGCGCGGCGACGGGTTCCCGCTCGCCATCGTCGACTACGCGCACACGCCCGACGCCCTGGTCCTGGCGCTCGAGGCGGTCCGCCCGATCACGCCCGGACGGCTCGTGATCGTGTTCGGCTCGGACGGCGACCGCGACCAGGGCAAGCGCCCGATCATGGGCGAGATCGCCGCCCGGCTGGCCGACGTGATCGTCGTCACCGACGAGAACCCGCGTTCCGAGGAGCCGTCGGCCATCCGATCCGCCATCCTCGACGGGGTCCGGTCGCAGCGACCGGACATGGTCGACGTGCACGAGGCCACCAGCCGCGCGCAGGCCATCCGCGACGCCCTCGACCTCGCCGCCGAGCAGGACACCGTGATCATCACGGGCAAGGGCCACGAACCGACACAGGAGATCGCCGGGGTGTTCCACCGGTACAACGACCGTGACGTGCTGATCGCCGCACGCCTCACCCGTCAGGAGCAGCACGCGTGATCGCCCTCACCGCGGCCGAGATCGCGGCCGCGACCGGTGGCGTGCTGCGCGGAGCGGCGGCCACGGACCCGGCGCTCGTCGTGAGCGGCCCGGTCGTCGTCGACTCGCGGGACGACGTCACCGGCGGCCTGTTCGTCGCGCTCCCCGGTGAGCACGTGGACGGCCACGACTACGCCGCCGTGGCTGTCGCCGGGGGCGCCGCGCTCGTGCTCGCGGCCCGCGACGTCGTCGGCGCCGGCGGCGCGGTGCTGCCGAGCGTCGTCGTCGGCGACGTCGAGCGCGCGCTGGGCGACCTCGCGCGCGTGGTGCTCGAGCGCCTCCGCGAGGCGTCCCACGAGCCCGGCGGCAGCGAGCTGCGCGTCGTCGGCATCACGGGTTCGGTGGGCAAGACGACCACCAAGGACCTGCTCGCGCAGCTCTGCGGCACCGTCGGTCCGACCATCGCCCCCGTGCGGTCCTTCAACAACGAGATCGGGCTGCCGCTGACGGTGCTGCGCGCCGACGAGTCGACTCGGTTCCTCGTGCTCGAGATGGGTGCCAGCGGTCCTGGCCACCTCACCTACCTCACGGACATCGCGCCGCCCGACGTGGCCGTGGTCCTCATCGTCGGGCACGCGCACCTGGGCGGCTTCGGCGGCATCGACGCGGTCGCCGTGGCCAAGTCCGAGATCGTGCAGGGCCTCGTCTCCGACGGCGTCGCCGTGCTCAACGCCGACGACCCGCGCGTGTCCGCCATGGCGTCGCTCGCGCCCGGGGACGTCGTCACGTTCGGCGCCGCTCCGCAGGCGACGGTCGGGGTCCGCGACGTGCACCTCGACCGGGCCGGCCGCGCGCGGTTCACCCTGGTGGACCGGGTGGGCGACCGCACCGCCGACGTGGAGCTGCGGCTCGTCGGCGAGCACCACGTGCACAACGCACTCGCCGCGGCCGCCGCCGCGCTGGCCGTCGGCCTGGACCTCGACCAGGTGGCCGCGGGGCTCAGTGCGGCCGACGCGCTGAGCCCGCACCGCATGCACGTGGTCGACCGCCCGGACGGTGTGACGATCGTCGACGACTCCTACAACGCGAACCCGGACTCGATGCGCGCGGCCCTCAAGGCGCTCGCCGTCCTGGCCGGCCGCGACCGACGGTCGATCGCGGTCCTGGGCGAGATGCTCGAGCTGGGCCCCGGTGCGCGCGAGGCGCACGACGCGATCGGCCGTCTCTGCGTGCGCCTCAACATCGGCCTGACGATCGTGGTCGGCGAGGGCGCGCGGGGGATCCGCGACGGCGCCAACCACGAGGGCTCGTGGGGCGACGAGGTCGTGCTCGCCGACGACCTGGCCGTGGCCACCGCATTCCTGGAGAGCGAGCTGCGACCCGGTGACGTGGTCCTGGTGAAGTCGTCGTACGGCGCCGGCCTCTGGCAGCTGGGCGACGCGCTCGTGGCCGGGGGCGCCCGATGAGAGCGGTCCTGATCTCGGGCGGCCTGGCGATGCTCATCGCCCTGCTGGGCACCCCCTTGTTCATCCGGTACCTGGTGCACAAGCAGTACGGGCAGTTCATCCGGCAGGACGGGCCCACCGCGCACTTCACCAAGCGTGGTACGCCGACCATGGGCGGCGTCGTCATCATCGCCGCGACCCTGCTGGGGTGGGTAGGCGGCCTCATCGTCACGGGGAAGGTACCCAGCGCGTCGGCCGTCCTCGTGCTGTTCCTCATGACCGGGCTGGGGATCGTCGGGTTCCTCGACGACTTCATCAAGATCTCCCGGCAGCGCAGCCTCGGGCTCAAGGCCCGGTGGAAGATCCTCGGGCAGGGCATCGTCGGCGTCACGTTCGCGATCGCCGCGCTGCAGTTCCCCAACGACCAGTTCCGCACGCCCGCCTCCACGCGGATCTCGTTCATCCGCGACACCAACCTGGACTTGGCCTTCTGGGGCGTGACGCTCGGGATCATCCTGTTCGTCGTCTGGGCCAACTTCCTCATCACGGCCTGGTCCAATGCGGTCAACCTCACCGACGGGCTCGACGGCCTGGCCACGGGCGTCTCGCTCATCGTGTTCGGCGCGTACGTGATCGTCGGGGTGTGGCAGTCCAACCAGAGCTGTCAGGTCCTGGCGACCGCGGGTCCGCGCTGCTACGAGGCGCGCGACCCGCGGGACCTCGCGGTCGTGGCGGCGGCCATCACGGGCGCCTGCTTCGGGTTCCTGTGGTGGAACGCGAGCCCCGCCAAGATCTTCATGGGCGACACGGGCTCGCTCGCGCTGGGCGGCGCGCTCGCCGGCCTGTCGATCCTGTCCCGCACCGAGATCCTGGCCGCGATCATCGGCGGCCTGTTCGTCCTCGAGGTGCTCTCCGACGTCATCCAGATCGGGTTCTTCAAGCTGACCCGAAGACGCGTGTTCAAGATGGCACCGCTGCACCACCACTTCGAGCTCTCGGGCTGGGGTGAGGTGACGATCGTCATCCGGTTCTGGATCATCGCCGGGCTGTTCGTCGCCCTCGGCGTGGGCATCTTCTACGCGGAGTGGGTGGCCGGCTAGGTGTCCGAGCTCGTGCTGGAGGGCGCCCTCGTGGTCGTCGCCGGGCTCGGGGTCTCGGGGCGTGCGGCGGTCGAGGTGCTCGCGTCCCGTGGTGCCCGCGTGGTCCCGGTCGACGACCTCGCCGACGACGTGATCGGCTCGGCAGAGCTGCTCGAGGGGACGGTGCTGGACCGCGCCGACCTCGTCGTCGCCTCGCCCGGGCTGCCGCCGCACCACCCGTTGCTCGCGGCGGCCCTCGAGCGCGGCGTGCCCGTCTGGAGCGAGGTCGAGCTGGCGTGGCACGTGCGCGTCGACCGCGTGGCCGGCGGCGGTCCCGCGCCGTGGCTCGCGGTGACGGGCACCAACGGCAAGACCACGACGGTCGGCATGCTGGAGTCGATCCTGCGGGCGGCGGGCCAGAACGCGGTCGCCGTCGGCAACGTCGGCACCCCCGTGGTCCTCGCGGCCACGGACCCGACCCTCGACGTCCTCGCCGTGGAGCTGTCCAGCTTCCAGCTGCACTTCACGCACTCGATGTCGGCGCAGGCAGCTGCTGTGCTCAACGTCGCGCCCGACCACCTCGACTGGCACGGGTCGCTCGACGCGTACGCCGCCGACAAGGGCCGCATCTTCGAGCACGCGCAGGTGGCGTGCGTGTACAACCTGGCCGATCCCACCACCGAGTCGCTCGTGCGCGAGGCTGACGTGGTCGACGGCGCGGTCGCCGTGGGCTTCACCCTGGGCACCCCGCTGGTCGGGCAGGTCGGCCTCGTCGAGGACGTGCTGGTGGACCGCGGGTTCGCCCGCCTGCGGCACACGCACGCCGCGGAGCTCGGCACCCTCGACGACCTGGTGCAGCTGGCCGGTCCCGACGGCACCGTCCCGCCGCACGTCGTCGCGAACGCGCTGGCCGCCGCCGCGCTGGCCCTGGCGCACGACGTGCCGCCCGCGGCGATCCGCGCCGGGCTGCGCGCCTACGGCCCCGGCGAGCACCGGCTGGCCACGGTCGCGGTGGTCGACGGCGTCGCCTACGTCGACGACTCGAAGGCGACCAACGCGCACGCGGCCGCCGCGGCGCTCGGCGCGTTCGCGCCGGGCAGCGTCGTCTGGGTCGCGGGCGGCCTGGCCAAGGGAGCCCAGTTCGACGAGCTCGTCGCCGCACGGCGCGACCGGCTGCGCGGGGTGGTCCTCATTGGCGTCGACCGCGCACCGTTGCGTGAGGCACTCGCCCGACACGCACCCGAGGTCCCCGTGGTCGAGGTCGACGCCGGTGAGACTGGCTCGGTGATGACCCGCGCCGTGCTCGAGGCTGGACGGCTCGCCGCGACGGCCCCGTCGGGCGAGGCCGTCACCGTGCTGCTCGCCCCCGCCTGCGCGTCGATGGACCAGTTCGCGTCGTACGCCGCGCGTGGTGAGGAGTTCGCCGCTGCCGTGCGGGCGCTCGGCGGGGACGCGTGAGGCGCGCAGAAGGGACACCGGGATGACCGCGACCGCACCGCGCACCCGCGCGCCCCGCGCCGACGAGCCCGCCGCCGGCTCCCTGCTCGGCCAGTGGAACAGCGCGGTGACCAGCTACTACGTGCTGCTCGGCGCGACGGCCCTGCTGCTGGTGATCGGCCTGGTCATGGTGCTGTCGAGCTCGAGCGTCGAGTCGCTCGACGACGGGCACTCGCCGTACGCCGTGTTCCTCGACCAGGCCAAGTACGCGCTGATCGGCCTGCCGCTCCTGCTCGGGCTCTCGCGCGCGCCGGTGAAGTTCTTCCAGGCGATCGCCTGGCCCGCCCTGGCCGTCGCGATCGCGTTCCAGCTCACCGTGTTCACGCCGCTGGGCTGCGGCGCGGGCGGCAACCAGAACTGGGTCTGCCTCGGCGGCCTCTCGGCGCAGCCGTCCGAGACCATCAAGCTGGCCCTCGCCATCTGGCTCGGCGCGGTGCTGGCGCGCAAGCTCCCGCTGCTGCGGGAGTGGAAGCACGCCCTGATCCCCGCGGTCCCGGTGGCGGGCATCGCGATCCTCGTCGTCCTGGCGGGCCACGACCTGGGCACCGCGCTCGTCCTCATCCTGCTGGTGGCCGGCGCGTTGTTCGTCGCCGGGGTGCCCATGCGGATGTTCGGGCTCGCCGCCGTGCTCGCCGGGGGCGTCACCACGCTGCTCACCGTGACCAGCGACAACCGCAAGGACCGCATCCTCAGCTGGCTGTCGGACGAGTGCGACTCCGCGGGCGCCTGCTACCAGACGCTGCACGGCGGCTGGGGGCTGGCGAGCGGCGGCTGGGGCGGTCTCGGGCTCGGCGAGAGCCGGGAGAAGTGGGCGTACCTGCCGGCCGCGCACAACGACTTCATCTTCGCGATCCTCGGCGAGGAGCTCGGGCTCATCGGCACGCTGCTGGTGCTGGGCCTGTTCGGCCTGCTGGCGTTCGCCATGATCCGCGTCATCCGCCGCCACCCCGACCCCTTCGTGCAGATCACCACGGGCGCCATCCTCTTCTGGGTGATCGGCCAGGCGCTGGTGAACATCGCCGTCGTCATCGGCCTCGCCCCCGTGATCGGGATCCCGCTCCCGCTCGTGTCCGCCGGAGGGTCCGCGCTGATCATGACGATGGCCGCGCTGGGCGTGCTCATCGCCTTCGCGCGCTCGGAACCGGGCGCCGCGGAGGCCCTCGCCGCGCGCCCGAGCGTCGTGCGTCGGTCGCTGGCCGTGATCGGGCGGTCCCGTGGCTGAGGGACGCCCGGTGCCGAGCGTTCTCCTCGCGGGCGGCGGCACCGCGGGCCACGTCAACCCCCTGCTCGCGGTCGCCGACGAGCTGCGGCGGCGCCACCCGAACGCACGCCTGACAGTGCTGGGCACGACAGAGGGCCTCGAGGCGCGACTGGTGCCCGAGCACGGGCTGCCGCTCGCGGTGGTGCCGCGTGTGCCGCTCCCGCGCCGCCCGACCCTCGACTGGTTCCGGCTGCCCGTGCGGCTGCGTGACGCCGTGCGTGCTGCGGGCACCGCGATCGACGAGTCCGGCGCCCAGGTGGTGGTCGGCTTCGGCGGGTACGTCGCGACGCCCGCCTACCTCGCCGCCCGGAGCCGGGGAATCCCCGTCGTCATCCACGAGCAGAACGCGCGCCCGGGCCTGGCCAACCGGCTCGGCGCCCGCTGGGCGAGGTCCGTCGCCATCACCTTCCCCGGCACCGCGCTGCGGGGCGCGCAGCTCACCGGGCTGCCGCTGCGCGCGCCGATCGCCCGGCTGGCGGACGAGCTCGCCCGCGACCGCGCCGGCACCCGCGCCGCCGCCGCCGCGCAGCTYGGCCTCGACGCCGACCGACCCACGCTGCTGGTGAGCGGGGGCTCGCTCGGCGCCGTGAGCGTCAACACCGCCGTCGCCGGGGCCGCGGCCGACCTGCTCGCCGCGGGCGTCCAGGTCCTGCACCTCACCGGAGCCGGCAAGGCCGACGCCGTCCGCGCTGCACTTGAGGGTGTCCCGGGCTCGGAGGGTTACCACGTCCGCGAGTACCTCACCGAGATGCACCTCGCGCTGGCCGTCGCGGACGTCGTGGTCGGGCGCTCTGGCGCCGGCACGGTGTGCGAGCAGGCCGCGCTGGGCATCCCCGCGGTCTACGTCCCGCTGCCCGTCGGGAACGGTGAGCAGCGCCTCAACGCCGCGGCCGTCGTCGCGGCGGGTGGGGGTCTGCTGGTCGACGACGCCGATCTCGACCCGGCCTGGATCCGCGCGCACCTGCCCGTCCTGCTCGTCGGCGACGCGGCCACGGAGACCCGGCAGCGCATGAGCGCCGCCGCGGCCAGCGTCGGCGTTCGCGACGCCGCCGCCCGCGTCGCCCGGCTCGTCGAGGCGGAGCTGCCGTGACCGCGGCGACCGAGCTGCGCCCCGCCGATCTCGGCCGCGTGCACCTGGTCGGCGTCGGGGGCGCCGGCATGTCCGCCGTGGCTGCCCTGCTCGCCGCCCGCGGGCTGGTGGTCAGCGGTTCCGACGCCTCGGACGGCCCGGCCCTCCCGGCGCTGCGGGCCGCCGGCGTCGACGTGCACGTGGGCCACGACGCCGCCCTGGTCGACGGCGTCGACACGCTCGTGGTCTCGTCGGCGGTCCGGGAGACCAACCCCGAGCTCGCTCGCGCCCGGGCCCTCGGGCTGCGGGTGCTGCACCGCTCGGAGGCACTCGCGGCGCTCATGGTCGACCGGGACGCGGTCGCCGTGGCGGGCGCGCACGGCAAGACGACGACGTCGGCGATGATCGCGACCGCCCTCCTGCACGCGGGCGCCGACCCGTCGTTCGCCATCGGCGGCACGGTCTTCTCCGCCGAGGGACCGCTCGGCGGCGGGCGCGACGGTGCCGGTCCGGCCTTCGTCGCGGAGGCCGACGAGTCGGACGGCTCCTTCCTCGCGTACGCCCCGCTCGTGGCGGTGGTCACCAACGTCGAGCCCGACCACCTGGACCACTACGGCTCGGCCGAGGCGTTCGAGGACGCCTTCGTCGCGTTCGCGGGCCGGATCCGGCCGGGCGGAACGCTCGTGGCCTGTGCCGACGACGCGGGCGCGGTCCGCCTGGTCGAGCGGGTGCGCGACACGCTCGCACGGCGTGACGTCACGGTGGTGACGTACGGGACGTCGCCCGACGCCGACGTGCGGGTGGGCGCTCTCTCGGCCGACGGCGATCGCTGGGCGTTCGACCTGACGACGCCGCAGGGCACGGAGACGGTCCGGCTCGCGGCCGCCGGCGCGCACAACGCGCTCAACGCGGCGGCCGCGTGGGCAGCCGTGCGCCGGCTCGGCGTGGCGAGCCCGGCCGACGGCCTCGCGGCGTTCCGCGGCACGGGTCGACGGTTCGAGGACCGCGGCACCGCCGGGGGCGTGCGGGTGGTCGACGACTACGCGCACCACCCGACCGAGGTCGCGGCCGTGCTCCGGGCCGCGCGCTCCGTGGTCGGCGACGGCCGCGTGGTCGTGCTGTTCCAGCCGCACCTGTACTCGCGCACCCGGGCGTTCGCGGCCGAGTTCGGCGCCGCGTTCGACCTCGCGGACGCGGTCGTCGTGACGGACGTGTACGCCGCCCGAGAGGACCCCGACCCGGCCGTCACCGGCGCGCTGATCGTCGACCGCGTCCCGACGCCGGGCAAGGCGGTGTTCGTCGCCGACAAGGCGGAAGCCGCCCGTGTCGCGGCCGCCGCGGCGCGTCCGGGCGACCTGCTGCTCACGGTCGGGGCCGGGGACGTGACGCTGCTGGCGACGGTCGTCCTCGAGGAGCTCGCCGCCGCGGACGGACCCGGCGCATGAGCCCGTCGCGACCCACCGCCCCGCGCGACCCGGCACCCGGCCGCCCGACGGCCCCACGGCGGACCGCACCGCCGTCGCGCGCTGCGTCGCCGCCGCCGAGCGCGTCGCAGTCGTCGAAGGCTGCGCCGTCGACGCGAGCGGAGCCGTCGAAGCCGACCGCGTCGACGAAGCAGCCCGCCGCGTCGACGAAGCCCGTGGCGCGCACCAAGCCGGCCGCGCCGGCGAGCGCCCCGACGGGGACCGTCCCGGCCCAGCAGGACCGGTCGGACCCGGACTCCTTCGGTCGCGCCGTGACCACGTACAGCGCCGGGGGAGCCCGCCGCTACGCCGGTCCCGTCGCGCCGCCGGTCGTGTCGCCCAGCTCCGTCGCCCGGTTCGCCGAGCGCGCGCGAGCCCGGCGCAACCTCGCCCGGCGCCAGGTGGTCGTCGTCGCCGCGTCGGTGCTGGCGCTCGGCGCGCTGGTCTGGCTGCTGTTCTTCTCCCCGGTGCTCGCGCTCGACCCGGCGCTCGTGCAGGTCGAGGGCGCGGGGACGGTCGTGGCGGTGGACCAGGTGGTGGACGTCGTGGACGCGCACGCGGGCACGCCGCTGCCGCGGCTGGACACCGTGCGGCTGCGCGACGAGGTGCTCGACGTGCCGGGCGTCCGCGAGGCACGCGTGACGCGCGACTGGCCCCGGGGCCTGGCCGTCGTGCTGGTCGCGCGGGAGCCGGTCGCCGCGGTGCCGGAGCAGACGGGGGACTCGACGCACCCGGCGCCGGGCTACGCGCTGCTCGACATGGACGGCGTCCAGGTGGGCCGGGTCGACGCGGCGCCCGAAGGGCTGCCCGTCGTCGACGTGCCTGTGGGGGACAAGCGGACCCTCACGGCCGTGCTGAGCGTCCTCCAGCTGCTGCCGGCCGACCTGCTCGCGCAGGTGGCCGACGTCTCGGCGCACACGCAGGACACCGTGACGATGAAGCTGCGCGACGGCGTCGAGGTGGACTGGGGGAGCGCCCACCAGACCCCGCTGAAGATCGCCGTGCTGACGGCGCTGCGCGCCTCGCCGCAGGCGGCCGGCGCGACCGTCATCGACGTGTCGGCGCCGCGGCTGCCGATCACGAGGTGACTTTCCGCACCAACTCCCGACACGCGCGGCGCGGTCGTTGATCGCGGTCGTGGTGCCACCTAGCGTCACGCACTGACAGCACACCTGACATAACTATAACCCTCAAGTAGAGGGTGAAGGTTTCACCCCGACACCGTCCCGCCCGCAGGGGCGGGGGTCGGACCCCGCGGCCCAGGGCTGCGACCGGCACAGAACGAGAGGCACCCACCGTGGCAGCTCCGCAGAACTACCTGGCGGTCATCAAGGTCGTCGGCATCGGCGGCGGCGGCGTCAACGCCGTGAACCGCATGATCGAGGTCGGCCTCAAGGGTGTCGAGTTCATCGCCGTCAACACGGACGCCCAGGCCCTGCTGATGTCGGACGCCGACGTCAAGCTCGACGTCGGCCGCGAGCTGACGCGCGGCCTCGGCGCCGGCGCGGACCCCGAGGTGGGCAAGAAGGCCGCCGAGGACCACAAGGACGAGATCGAGGACGTCCTGCGCGGCGCGGACATGGTGTTCGTCACCGCGGGCGAGGGCGGCGGCACCGGGACCGGTGGCGCGCCCGTCGTGGCCCGCATCGCGCGGTCGCTCGGCGCGCTGACCATCGGCGTCGTCACCCGGCCGTTCACCTTCGAGGGCCGCCGCCGCTCGGTGCAGGCGGACTCGGGGATCGAGGCGCTGCGGGCCGAGGTCGACACCCTCATCGTCATCCCGAACGACCGCCTGCTGCAGATCTCGGACCGGTCGGTCTCGGTGCTCGACGCGTTCCACTCGGCGGACCAGGTGCTGCTGTCCGGCGTCCAGGGCATCACGGACCTCATCACCACCCCGGGCCTGATCAACCTCGACTTCGCCGACGTGAAGTCCGTCATGCAGGGTGCCGGCTCGGCCCTCATGGGCATCGGCTTCGCCCGCGGCGACGACCGCGCCGTGCAGGCCGCCGAGATGGCGATCTCCTCGCCGCTCCTCGAGGCCAGCATCGACGGCGCGCACGGCGTGCTGCTCTCGATCCAGGGCGGCTCCGACCTCGGGCTGTTCGAGATCAACGAGGCCGCGCGCCTCGTCCAGGAGGCCGCGCACCCCGAGGCGAACATCATCTTCGGCGCCGTGATCGACGACGCCCTCGGTGACGAGGTCCGCGTGACGGTCATCGCCGCCGGCTTCGACTCCGGCTCGCCCACGGTCCGTCGCGACGCGCGCGCGCTCGGTCAGGTCAGCGGCAACTCGGCGCGCCAGGTGCCCGCCGTCGCGCCGCAGGTGCCCACGCCGCGCCCGGTGCTCGACCCCGAGGAGCAGCTGGTGCCGGTCGGGTCCTACGCCCAGAACCGCGCCGCGGCCCCCGCGCAGCCCGACGTCCCGGCCTTCCTGTCCACCGAGGCGGAGCCCACGCCGATCACGGGTGCCCTCGAGGTGCCGCGGATCTTCACTGAGGACGCCGCGCGCCGCGACCGCGACCGCGACGAGCTGGACGTGCCGGACTTCCTCAAGTAGCCGCGCTCGTGTCCGGCGTCCGACCCGAGAGCGACCTCCCGCCCGTCGTCGAGGTCGACCTCGGCGCCGCCGTCCGGGCCGGGTTCAGCACGCGGGGCGGCGGCGTGAGCCGCCCGCCCTACGACGCGCTCAACCTCGGCAGCGCGGTCGGCGACGAACCCTGGGCCGTGCAGGAGAACCGGGTGCGTCTCGCCCGCTGGGCGGGCGCGCCGGTGGCGTACGCGACGCAGGTGCACGGGGCGGCGGTGCGGGTGCTGTCGGCGCCCCCCGAGGCCGGGGAGCTGTCCGTCGGTGAGGCCGACGCGCTGGTGTCGGTGTCGCCGACCGTGGCCGTCGCCGTGCTCGTCGCCGACTGCGTACCGGTCCTGCTGGCCGACCCGGACGCCGGGGTGGTGGCCGCCGTGCACGCCGGGCGTCGCGGGCTGGTGGGCGGAGTCGTCCAGGCCGCGGTGGCGGCGATGGTGGGTGAGGGCGCTGAGGTCGGTCGCATCCGGGCCGCCGTCGGACCCGCGATCGCCGGCGAGTCGTACGAGGTCCCGGCCGAGCTGCAGGACGAGGTCGTCGCCGTCGTGCCGCAGACGCGAGCCGCGACCTCGTGGGGCACGCCGGCGCTCGACCTGCCGGCCGGCGTGGTCGCGGTGCTGGGGTCCACGGGTGTCACTCGTGTCGTCGTGCACGCGCGGGACACGTGGACGGATCCCGCGCTCTTCTCGTTCCGGCGGTCGCCGCGCACCGGCCGGTTCGCCGGCGTCGTCCGGCCGGCACCCCAGGGGCCGGACGAATGGTGAATGCCGAGGCTGTCGGGCGTGTCGCAGCGCGTGCGGTTCGCGGCCGTTGCTAGCGTGACCGGCAGAGGGAGCCCCACCGTCGCCGAGTGACCACTCGGCAGCACCCAGGGCTCCGGGGTGGTCCGGAGAGATCCGGGGAGGGAGCCAAGGCGATGGCCGGAGCGCTGCGCAAGACGATGCTGTACCTCGGCCTGGCCGACGACCGGTCCGAGCACGAGGAGTACCTCGAGGAGTACGACGACCAGGAGGTCGCGGTGCCGCAGGAGTACGAGGCCCAGGTCACGCCGCTGCACCGGCCGACGCGGACGACGCTGCCCACGCAGGCCGCGCCGCAGACGCCCGTCGCCGGTGAGCTGCGCCGCATCACGACGATCCACCCGCGCTCGTACAACGACGCCCGCAAGATCGGCGAGGCGTTCCGCGAGGGCACCCCCGTGATCATGAACCTCACGGACATGGACGACGCCGACGCCAAGCGTCTCGTCGACTTCTCCGCGGGGCTCATCTTCGGCCTGCACGGCGCGATCGAGCGGGTGACCAGCAAGGTCTTCCTGCTCTCGCCGGCGCACGTCGAGGTGGCCGGGGAGGCCGCCGGTCCCGCGGCAGAGCCGCCGGCGCGCGCGGGCTTCTACAACCAGAGCTGACGCGTGCACCTCGTCGCGGCGCTGCTGTTCTACGTCGTCCTCGTCTTCTTCCTGCTGCTCCTGGTCCGCCTCGTGCTGGACTGGGTGCAGTTCTTCGCGCGCGACTGGAAGCCGTCCGGGATCGCCCTGGTGATCGCCGAGGTGACGTACTCGGTGACGGACCCACCGCTCAAGGCGTTGCGCCGGATCCTGCCGCCCGTGGGCATCGGATCCGTGCGGCTCGACCTCGCATTCTTGGTCCTTGTTCTCGGGTGTTCTGTCCTGATGTCCCTGCTCAGCCAGTTCTGAGTCGACGAACCACCCGTCCGTGGGCGTGTCGCAGGGACGTGCGCGCACCGCATTCTCCGCTACCGTGGCCCGAGGCGGTCGGTGGACTGCCGCCGGCCCGACCGAGCACTACCGACTGAGGTGATGACGATGGCTCTGCTGACCGCAGACGAGGTCTTGAACAAGAAGTTCCAGGCCACGAAGTTCCGCGAGGGCTACGACCAGGACGAGGTCGACGACTTCCTGGACGAGGTCGTCAACACGCTGCGCGAGGTGCAGGGTGAGAACGAGGAGCTGAAGACCAAGCTCGCCGCGGCCGAGCGCCGCATCGCCGAGCTGAGCAGGGCGGGCGCCCAGCAGGCCGCACCGGCCCCCAAGCCGGAGCCCACGCCCGAGCCGGCACCCGCGCCCGTCGCCGCCGCGCCCGTCG
>NZ_JBFUKJ010000050.1:0-16294 GCF_056400905.1 Cellulomonas sp. P4_H12 | reverse complement strand
GGACCGGCGGGGCCGGCGGGACGGCGGGCTGGGTCGGCTCGGGAGCCGGCGGCACGGCGGCGGGTTCCTCCACGGGCTCCGGCGCGGCCGGCGGCTCGGCCGGTGCCGCAGGCACGACCGGTTCGGTCGGCTGTGCGGGGTCGTCGTCGCGCGGCGGGGTACCGCCGGGGTTCTCGCTCATGCGTGGCCTCCCTGGTCACAGGGCGAACGTCGCCCACTCGCCAGCGAACCGAAGGCGGCGGTGGCGTGTCAAGGAAGCGCGCTCGACCGGGCCCTCCCGACGCCGGGCGGGGCGACGACCCCGTCGGTAGGCTGCGCGGTGCCGTCACGACGACGGCCCGGACGAGGAGCGAGCCACGATGTCCTACGAGCACCCCCAGAGCCCGTCACCGCACGGCGCGGACCAGACGCGCTCGCTGGGCACGCTGGCGCACCTCGGCGGGATCCTCGCGTACTTCTGGGTCGGCTGGCTGGCGGCGCTGGTGATCTGGCTCGTCAACCGGGAGAAGGGCGCGGGCGCCGCAGCCGAGGCCCGCGTCGCGCTCAACTTCCAGCTCACCGTGCTGATCGGGCTGGTCATCTGCGCGATCGTGCGCGCGATCCCCGTGATCGGGGTCGTCGGCTGGCTCGGCTTCATCGCCCTCGGCATCATCAGCCTGGTCCTGAGCATCCTCGCGGCGCTCGCCGTCCAGCGTGGCGACTCCTACCGGTACCCGTTCAGCCTCGAGCTGGTGCGCTGACCGTCAACCGACGAGCGTCCGCACCACGGCGTCCGCGAGCAGCCGACCGCGGCGCGTCAGCACGATCCGCCGTCCACCGGTCGCGGCGCGCCCGTCGACCAGGCCGTCGGCGACGAGCCCGGCCACCGAGGGGCGCGCCTCCGCGGGGAGCTGGTCGAGGGGCAGTCCCGACGCCAGCCGCACGCCGAGCATCAGGCGCTCGAGCACGGCACCCTCGCCGGTGACCGTCTCGCGGCCCGCCGCTGGGCTGAGCCCGCGCTCGAGCCGGTCGGCGTACGCCCGGGGGTGCTTGACGTTCCACCACCGGACCCCGCCCACGTGGCTGTGCGCCCCGGGCCCGATCCCCCACCAGTCGTCACCGCGCCAGTAGCTGAGGTTGTGCCGGCACGCGTCCTGCGGCGTGCGGGCCCAGTTGCTGACCTCGTACCAGCCCAGCCCGGCGGCCTCGAACAGGTCGTCCGCCAGCTCGTACTTGGCGGCCTGGTCGTCTCCGTCGGGCAGCTCGAGCTCGCCGCGGCGCACCTGCACGGCCATGCGGGTCCCGGCCTCGACCACCAGCGCGTAGGCCGAGACGTGGTCGACGCCGGTCGCCAGCGCCGCCTCCACGCTGGTCCGCCAGTCGTCGAGCGACTCCCCCGGCGTGCCGTAGATGAGGTCGAGCGACACGGCGAGCCCGGCCTCGCGCGCCCAGCGCACCACGTCGGGGATCCGCCGCGGGTCGTGTGTGCGGTCCAGCGTCGCCAGCACGTGCGGCACCGCGGACTGCATGCCGAACGAGACACGCGTGAACCCGGCCTCGGCCAGCGCCGCCAGCGACTCGGGCGTCACCGAGTCGGGGTTCGCCTCCGTGGTCACCTCGACGTCGTCGGCAAGACCCCACGCGTCACGGACCCCACCGAGCATGCGGGCGAGATCCGGGACGGCCAGCACGGTCGGCGTCCCGCCCCCGACGAACACGGTGCTCACCGACCGCCGCGGGAGTTCGGCGAGGACCCCGGCGGCCAGCTCGATCTCCCGCAGGGCGGTGTCCGCGTAGGCGCTCTGGCTGGCGCCTCCACCGAGCTCGGTCGCCGTGTACGTGTTGAAGTCGCAGTACCCGCAGCGCACGGTGCAGAAGGGCACGTGCAGGTAGACCCCGAAGGCACGCTCGTCGGCACCCTCGCGGGCCGACGACGGCAGGGCGCCGTCGTCGGGGGCGACATCTCCCTCGGGGAGGGCCGGACTCACTTCTTCTTCGCGTCCTTGCCGCCGGCCGACCCGGCGGGCTCGCTCGAGAGAGCGGCGATGAAGGCCTCCTGCGGCACGTCGACCCGACCGATCGTCTTCATGCGCTTCTTGCCCTCCTTCTGCTTCTCGAGGAGCTTGCGCTTACGGGTGATGTCGCCGCCGTAGCACTTGGCCAGGACGTCCTTGCGGATGGCCCGGATGGTCTCGCGGGCGATGATCCGGGCGCCGATCGCGGCCTGGATGGGCACCTCGAACTGCTGGCGCGGGATGAGGTCCTTGAGCTTGGCCGTCATCATCACGCCGTACGCGTAGGCCTTGTCCTTGTGCACGATCGCGCTGAACGCGTCGACCGTCTCGCCCTGGAGCAGGATGTCGACCTTGACCAGGTCGGCCACCTGGTCGCCGATGCGCTCGTAGTCGAGGCTCGCGTACCCGCGGGTCCGGGACTTCAGCTGGTCGAAGAAGTCGAAGACGATCTCCGCCATCGGCAGGACGTAGCGCAGCTCGACGCGGTCCTCGGACAGGTAGTCCATGCCCTGCAGCTCGCCGCGCTTGGTCTGGCAGAGCTCCATGATCGCGCCGATGAACTCGCTGGGCGCCAGGATCGTGCCCTTGACCATCGGCTCGTGGACGTCGCCGATCTTCCCGCTGGGGAACTCGCTCGGGTTCGTCACCGTCACCACGGTCTTGTCCTCGAGGGTGACCTCGTAGACGACGTTCGGCGCGGTCGAGATCAGGTCGAGGTCGAACTCGCGCTCGAGCCGCTCGCGGATGATCTCGAGGTGCAGCAGGCCGAGGAAGCCGACGCGGAACCCGAAGCCGAGCGCGACGGACGTCTCCGGCTCGTAGTTCAGCGCGGCGTCGTTGAGCTTCAGCTTGTCGAGGGCGTCGCGCAGGATCGGGTAGTCGGTCCCGTCGATCGGGTACAGGCCCGAGAACACCATCGGCTTGGGGTCGGAGTACCCGCCCAGCGCCTCGGCTGCGGGCTTGCTCGCGTTGGTGACGGTGTCGCCGACCTTCGACTGGCGCACGTCCTTCACGCCGGTGATCAGGTACCCGACCTCGCCGACGCCGAGTCCCTTGGTGGGGACGGGCTCCGGGGAGATGACGCCGATCTCGAGCAGCTCGTGCGTCGCGCGCGTCGACATCATGACGATCTTCTCGCGCGGGTTGAGGTTGCCGTCGATCACGCGGACGTAGGTGACGACGCCGCGGTAGGTGTCGTAGACGGAGTCGAAGATCATCGCTCGGGCGGGTGCGTCGGCGTCCCCGGTGGGCGACGGCACGAGCTCGACGATGCGGTCGAGCAGCTCCACGACGCCCTCGCCGGTCTTGCCCGACACCCGCAGGCAGTCCTCGGGCTCGCCACCGATGAGCTTGGCCAGCTCCTCCGCGTACTTCTCGGGCTGCGCGGCCGGCAGGTCGATCTTGTTGAGCACCGGGATGATCGTCAGGTCGTTCTCGAGCGCCAGGTACAGGTTGGCCAGCGTCTGCGCCTCGATGCCCTGCGCGGCGTCGACGAGCAGCACGGCGCCCTCGCACGCGGCCAGCGAGCGCGAGACCTCGTACGTGAAGTCGACGTGGCCGGGCGTGTCGATCATGTTGAGGGCATAGGCCTCGTCGCCGACGCCCCACGGCATCCGCACGGCCTGCGACTTGATGGTGATCCCGCGCTCGCGCTCGATGTCCATCCGGTCCAGGTACTGCGCACGCATCGCCCGCGAGTCGACGACGCCGGTGAGCTGCAGCATGCGGTCGGCCAGCGTCGACTTGCCGTGGTCGATGTGCGCGATGATGCAGAAGTTGCGCAGCAGGTCGGGCGTGGTCGCCGCGGGATGGATGCGCGACGCCGCGGCTGCACTCGGGATCGGGGACAAGCGGACTGCTCCTGGCGCTGGAGTCGGGTGCGCGATGGCGCCTTCCCGACGAACGGTGACCGTGGCCAGCCTGTCGGCTGTCAGTGGTCGGTCCCACCATGGTCCCATGACGGCAGGCCGAGTTCTCACCCCGCTCGACACGTTGGGCGAGCTCCAGGACCAGTTCCTCACGACGATCCCCCGGGTGGACCCGACCACCCGCGTCCCCTGGTGCGGGCGCTGGCGCGTGCGCGACCTCGTCGTCCACCTGGCCCGCATCCACCACTGGGCGGCCGGCCAGGCGAGCCGGACACCGGAGACACCGCTCGGCCGCGGACCGTTCGTGCTCGAGGACCTCTACGCCTCGTGCGCGGCCGAGCTGCGCGAGACCCTCGCGGCACTCGGGCCCGACGCCCGGGCGTGGACGCTCGTCGGCGACGGCCCCGCGTCGTTCTGGCACCGCCGACAGACCCACGAGACGCTCGTGCACCTGTGGGACCTGCGCACCGCCGGCGGCCTGGAGCTCGCGGTCGACCCGGCGCTCTGGGCGGACACGGTCGACGAGGTCGTCACGGTGATGCAGCCGCGGCAGGAGCGGATGGGCCGGATGGAGCCGCTCGACGCTCCTCTCGAGCTGGTCGCGGACGACGCCGGGCGCAGCTGGCTCCTCGGCGCTCCCACCGTCCGGGAGCCGTCGGTGACCGTCACTGGACCGGCGGACGCGCTGGGCCTGCTGCTCTGGGGTCGGACCACGCCCGACGACGCGCGCCTGCGCGTGTCCGGGGATGCTGCGGCGCTGGCCGACGCGCTCGGCCGGCGCCTGACCCCCTGACGCTCACGCCTCGCGCGTGATCCGCACCTGCACCTCGGCGTCCTGCGTCCCGGCGCCCGCGTAGATCCCGCGCAGCGGGGGCACGTCGTCGTACGAGCGCCCGCGCGCGAGCACGACGTGGTGGTCGCCCGCGATCACGCGGTTGGTCGCGTCGTACGCGAACCACTCGCCCACCCACCACTCGACCCACGCGTGCGAGTCGCCCAGCACCGTGCTGCCCAGCTCTGCCTCCGAGTCGGGGTGCAGGTAGCCCGAGACGTACCGGGCGGGGATGCCGATCGAGCGCAGCGCGCCCGTGACCAGGTGCGCGATGTCCT
Source organism: Cellulomonas sp. P4_H12 (assembly GCF_056400905.1). Taxonomy (NCBI): domain Bacteria; kingdom Bacillati; phylum Actinomycetota; class Actinomycetes; order Micrococcales; family Cellulomonadaceae; genus Cellulomonas; species Cellulomonas sp. P4_H12. The sequence continues at coordinate 11,322 of NZ_JBFUKJ010000050.1, read as the reverse complement.
GGCAGACGCCCGCCCGCGCGATCCACGCCTCCGACGCCGGCGTGTGCACCGTCGTGACGCCCGGGATGTACTCCATCTCGTCGCGCAGGGCCGCGGCCACCGCGAGCGCCGCCGCCGCAGGCTCGAGGCCGGCAGCGACCCGACGGGCCAGCTCCACCACGTCCTCCGGCGGCGCGGTCGTCGGCGTGTCGGTGAGGAACTCCGCCAGCCGGTCGCGCAGCTCCGCGCCGCGCAGGGTGTCCCAGCCGGCTGGCGACCGTAGCGGCCCCCGGTCCGCCACCTCGACCAGGTGCTCCGCGGTCACCACCATCGACTCGTGCGGCGTGAGCACCTCGAACGCCGTGACCGCCGTCCCCCAGTAGTCGCGGTACTCGTGCCAGCCGGTGTGCGGCTGCACGTCGAGCCGCGTCTCCAGCACCGTCTGCCCGTGCTGGGAGATCGGTGTCATGCGCGCCTCGTTGTACGACGCCAGCACGGCGCTGCCGTACCGGAACGTCGACGTGTGCACGACCCGCAGCCTGCTCACAGTGCCTCCTCGTTCGCCCGCCTGCGGGCGACCCCGCCTTCCGGCGCGCTCACAGTGCCTCCCCCACCCAGTTCGTCGCGGACCCGCTCGGGAAGTACCGGCCGCGGATCGCGTCGGAGGCGGCCGAGCACGCGCGCTGCACCCGCTCCATCTCCTTCGGCAGCTTGTCGAGCACCTCGATCAGCGGGCGGTACTCGAGGTTCGTGCGCACGTACCCGATGTGCCGGCGGGCGTCGTCGACGGCCGCCCGGTCCGACGTGCCCTCCAGCGCCGCCAGGCAGGTCTCCGCCTGGTTCAGCGCGAACACGATCGAGCGGGGGAACAGCTGGTCCGTCAGCAGGAACCCGGCGGCGCGCTCGTCGGACGCGGCGCCGCGGTACATGCGCAGGAACGCCTCGTGCGCGCCGCACGACCGCAGCAGCGTGGTCCAGCTGGGACCGGCCGACCCGGCGAGCGCCCGCGTGGTCAGCAGTCGCGCGGTCATGTCGGCCCGCTCGATCGACCGGCCCAGCACCATGAAGTTCCACGTGTCGTCGCGCGACGTCGCCGAGTCGGTGATGCCCGCGACGTTCGCGGCGCGCTCCCGGACCCAGGTGAAGTAGTCGTGCGGGCGCGCGGGCCGCATGTGCGACGGCAGCTGGTTCCAGGTCGCGTTGAGGCTCTCCCAGAGCTCGGTCGAGATGGTCTCGCGGGCCCGGCGGGCGTTCTCCCGCGCCGACACCAGAGAGCCCGCGATCGAGGACGGCGCGAAGCGGTCGTAGGCGAGCATGTCGAGCACGTACTCGCGGCCCACCTCCACGTGCGCGGGCGGCGCCGCCCGGTCCATGACCGAGAGCAGCGACCGGCAGGCGAGGTCCTCCTCCGCCCACGGGTCCTCGAGCAGGATCTGCACGTGCACGTCGAGCAGGCGAGCGGTGTCGTCGGCGCGCTCGACGTAGCGGCCGATCCAGAACAGCGACTCCGCGATGCGGCTCAGCACGAGGCACCTCCGGCGGGGAACGAGCGACCCTGCTGCTGCTGCATCACCTGGGCGCGGACGTCGTTGGGGTTGGAGTCGATGGGCACGGCGGCGTCCTGCGGGACGGCCTGCGGACTGTCGGACTCGTGCCGGACCGCTCGGCGCGGCACGGCCCCGCCGAGCACCCACGTGTCCTTGGACCCGCCGCCCTGCGACGAGTTGACCACGAGCTCGCCCTCGGGGAGCGCCACGCGGGTCAGGCCGCCGGGCAGCACGAAGACCGAGTCGCCGTCGTTGACGGCGAACGGGCGCAGGTCGGTGTGCCGGGGGCGCAGCTCGTCGTCGATGAGCGTGGGCAGGGTCGACAGCTGGACGACCGGCTGGGCGATCCAGCCGCGCGGGTCCTCGCGCAGCCGGACCTCGAGGGCGGCCAGCTCGGCCTTCGTGGCCTTCGGTCCGACGACGAGGCCCTTGCCGCCCGAGCCGTCGACCGGCTTGACCACCAGCTCGTCGAGGCGGTCGAGCACCTCCTCGAGGGCGTCCGGCTCCTCGAGCCGCCAGGTGTCGACGTTGCTGAGGATGGGCTGCTCGCTCAGGTAGTACCGGATGAGGTCGGGCACGTAGGTGTAGACGAGCTTGTCGTCGGCGACGCCGTTGCCGACCGCGTTCGCGATCGTCACCGTGCCGTTGCGCGCGCAGGTCATGAGCCCGGGGCTGCCGAGGAACGAGTCGTTCCGGAAGACGACCGGGTCGAGGTAGTCGTCGTCCACCCGGCGGTAGATGACGTCGACCCGGCGCCGCCCCTGGGTGGTGCGCATCCACACGCGCCCGCCCGCGCAGAACAGGTCGCGACCCTCGACCAGCTCGACGCCCATCATCCGCGCGAGCAGCGTGTGCTCGTAGTAGGCGCTGTTGAAGACGCCCGGGGTGAGCACCACGACCGTCGGCTCGTCGACACCCGACGGCGCGGCGGCCGTCAGCGCGGCGAGCAGCCGGCGCGGGTAGTCGGCCACCGGGCGGATGCGCAGCGCCGCGAACAGCTCGGGGAACGTCTGCGCCATCGCCCGGCGGTTGGAGAGCACGTAGCTCACGCCGCTGGGCACGCGCACGTTGTCCTCGAGCACCCGCCACCCGGCCAGGCTGTCCCGGACGAGGTCGATGCCGGACACGTGCACCCGGACGCCGTTCGGCGGGTTGATGCCCCGCGCCGCACGCAGGAAGTTCGTCGACGAGACGACGACGCTGCGCGGGATGACCCCGTCGGCGATGGCGCGCTGCGGGCCGTACACGTCGGCCAGGAACGCCTCGAGGGCACGGACCCGTTGGGCGACGCCGGGCGCCACGTGCTCCCACTCGTCCCCGGCGAGCACCCGGGGCACGACGTCCAGCGGGAACGGCCGCTCCTCGCCCGCGAAGTCGAAGGTGACGCCCTGCGCGAGGTAGGACCGGGCGAGCGTCTCGGCGCGAGCCTTGAGCTCACCGGCGCTCAGCTGAGCGAGCGCGCGGTGCAGCCCCTTGTAGGCCGCCAGCGACCCGCCGCCGTCGGGATCGATCATCTCGTCCCACGCCGGGCCGGTCGGGTAGTCGTCGAACAGGTCCGCCATGATCGGGACAGTATCTGCCCGGTGATAACGCCGCGTTACGGAGGGGTCGTCGGCGGGTCCGTGCCCGGCCGCCGCCCCGAGAGGTTCCTCACCTGGGCCGACGTGCACCGGTACGGTCAGCCCCGTGAGCACGACCTCGGGCTGGGCCCGCCTCCGTCGATCGATCCGCGGTGCCGTCGCGCGGCTCACCGGGTCGCCGGGCGCACCGCCGCCGACGCACGCCACCCTCCCCGACCACCGCGGGACCGTGCGGCTCGAGTACGCCCCGCGCCGCGACGGTGACGCCGACCCCGGAGAGATCGTCTGGGGGTGGGTGCCGTTCGAGGACGATCCCAGCCGGGGCAAGGATCGCCCGGTGCTGGTCATCGGCCGCGACGGCCCGAACGTGCTCGGCCTCATGCTCACGAGCAAGGACCACTCCCGGGACGCGGCTCTCGAGGCGCGGCGCGGGCGCGTCTGGATGGACATCGGCTCCGGGCCGTGGGACGCGCAGCGACGACCGAGCGAGGTCCGCCTGGACCGGGTCCTGCGCCTGCCCCCGGCGGCGTTCCGCCGCGAGGGAGCCGTCGTGGACCGCGCCCTGTTCGACCGGGTGGCGTCTGCGCTCCGCGAGGCGCACGGCTGGTGAGCCCGGTCACGGGGTTCGGCGTCAGGCCTCCTGCCTGCTAACATGGTGATTCGCGTGTCCGCCCGGGTCGGCGGGCACAAGCCCAGTTCCTCTCCGCGGGTATCCCCACGCCCATGTCCCGGAGCTGTGCGCGCCCTCTAGACCTGTCAGATCGCTTCGGCGAACGCACAAGAGAGTCCACACGTGGCCAACATCAAGTCCCAGATCAAGCGCATCACCACCAACGAGAAGGCGCGCCTGCGCAACAAGTCGGTGAAGTCCGAGCTCAAGACGCACATCCGTCGCGTCCGTGAGGCCGTCGCCGGTGGCGACAAGGACGCCGCGTCGGTCGCCCTCATCGAGGCGTCGCGCAAGCTCGACAAGGCCGTCTCCAAGGGCGTCATCCACGAGAACCAGGCCGCCAACAAGAAGTCGGCGCTGGCGAAGTCGGTCTCCGCGCTCTGAGCCGTCCCTGAGCTGGTCGCGGTTCGTCGCGACCGCCAGGTGGTTCGACATCGAAGGCGTCGCCCCGCTCGGGGTGACGCCTTCGGCGCGTGCGGCTGCGGCGACGCCGAGCCGGTCGCGCACACAGAGAAGGCGTCACCCCCCCTGCGGGGTGACGCCTTCACTGCTGTCCGGCCCGATCAGGTGAGCGACCACGTCTCCCAAGCGCTCAGCGGGATCGTCGGTCGGAAGCCCGCCTCACGCAGCGCCCGGTCGTAGGCCTGCGCCGCCGCCGCGCTGTCGCCGTGCATCGCGTACCGGTCGCCCAGGTCACGCCACGCGGACGCGGACTGCCGGGACGCGGACATCATGCCGAGCAGGTCGGCGGCCGACTCGTACGCCTGGGCCGAGCCCGTGGTGTCGCCGCGCGCGTGGAGCGCGTCGCCGCGCGACACCTGCGCGAATGCCGTCTCCAGCCGGGGCGGGTCGCCCAGGCGCTCGAGGGCCGCGTTGGCGAACCGCTCGGCCGCATCGATGTCGCCGAGCAGCAGGTACGCGCGCGAGCTCTCGACGTCGACGCGCGACAGGTCGAGCTCGGAGCCGATGACCGCCAGGTCCGGTGCCGCACGCTCGATCTGGTCGAGCGCCGCCCGGGGGTCGACGGGGTCGGACCGCAGCAGCAGCCACGCGTAGTTCAGGCGCAGTCGCGGCAGGTCGCGGTCCGCCTCCCCCTCGGACAGCAGCGCGAGCGCGCGCTCCGTGTACCGCTGCGCGAGCTCGTAGTCGCGGCGCTGCTCCGCAACCAGTGCGGCGTTCCAGTAGACGCTGCCTCGACCACGCGGGGTGCCGAGCGACTCGGCGAGCCGGACCAGCTCCGCCGCCCGGTGGGTGGCGTAGAGCAGGTCGCCGCGCTCGACGTAGGCCCACAGCACGGTCGACGCGAGGCGCAGGTGCTCGTCGGTGCCGGTGAGGTCCGCCGACTCGAGCTCCGCCAGCGTCCGTTCGCCGACCTCCACGCTGCGGTGCAGGTCGCCGGCCTCGAGGTACGAGGCGACGAGGGCGTTGGCCAGCTTGGCGGACTCGACGTGGTGCGTCCGCGCCCGGGAGTCCGCCAGCAGCGGCTCGAGGATGGCGACCGATCCCTCGAGGTCGCCCATGACCTCGAACGCGTGCGCCAACGTGGTCAGGGCGTCCACGCGGACCGACGGCGAGACGATCTCAAGATCGAGCGCCTCCAGCCGTCGACGAGCCCCGGCAGCGTCGCCCTGGGTCATGTCGAGCTTGGCGTAGTCGATCTCGAGACGGGTCCGGGCCTCGTTCGGACCGTCCTCGCCGTGCTTCAGATATTCGAGGGTCGTGCCCAGGCGGGTGGCCAGCACGGCGAGCGCGGAGTCGGTCGGTTCCCGATGACCCGCCTCGATCAGAGAGATGTAGCTGGGTGAGAAGGCAGACCCCGCGAGCGCGGTCTGAGACAACCCAGCAGCAAGCCGGGCCTCGCGTACCCGGTCAGCAATCGTGGTCATGGGCAGTCATTGTATGTGTGACGTCCCCCGGATGCACCACCCCCCGCAGAGGCGGCATGTCTGTGCCCCTGCTGTGCATCGCGAGACATCTCAGTCGATGGTCCGGCAGCAGCCGCTGGCGCCACCAGTGGTCGGGCTCTGCCCCGCGCCGTCCGCGATGGCGGCACCGGGCGACAGCGCCAGGGAGCCGAGAACGGCAAGGACGACGAGCGTGGACTTGAACGGTCGGGACATGGTTCGTGCTCCTTGGTGGGTGTTCGGGCGATCCGGGGTGGTGCCCATGATGACGTGTGACGGGCGTGACGTCTCCTGTAACCGGTCGGTCCGCCCCTGAACGGGTGAATGTTCTGCTCTCGACGGGCCCGTGAACAGGGGTCGGGATGACGGGTCCATAATTCCACCCGCACCGCGGCGGTTCACAGCGCCGAAGTTGTGATGTCATAGATGCCATGACACCGGACGACGCCGACGGGCGGCTCGCATATCTCGCAGCCGCGGTGGAGGACGCCATCCCACCTGCCCTCCGGCAGGAGTGGGCGCAGCGGATCTCGCACGAGCCCGTCCTGGTTGCCCGGCAGGGAATCTTCTCCGAGCACGGCCGCCCGTTCGCCTACCAGCTGTCGTTCCGCTCGCCGGACCAGCACACCGCAACAGCCGTGTCATGGAACTCCTACCAGCACGAGCGGGCCACCGCCCACGTCCTCGGCGCGACGTTCGGCCGCGCGGACCTCGAGCACGTCGCCCACGGCCGGCTGCTGTTCGTCCGCTGCCCGCGCGCCTATCTGGTCGGCGACCTGCCCATCCCCCGCCGCCCGGACCGCCTCGTCATCGAGATCAACGACGCCGTGACCGTCGACGCGGCGGTGATCTCGGGCATCCGACGCCTGCGCGAGGAGGGCTTCCGGATCGCCGTCCCGGCGTTCGTGAGCAGCCCGAACCAGCGGCGCCTCCTGCCGCACGCCGACTTCGTCAAGATCGACGTCCGGGACCTGGACGTCGAGGGATCCCCCGTCGTGCACCTCGCCCGGTCGTACGGCGCGCTCCTCGTCGCGGAGTACGTCGAGAGCGCGGACACCCTGCGGCACGCGCGGGACCTCGGCTTCACCCTGTTCCAGGGCAACCTCCTCGAGCGGGCCGGCGTGCTCGACCGTGCCGGCGCGCGCCGCGTCAGCCTGTAGCTCGCCTCGCGGGTCGGCCGGTCACACCCGGTTGGCCCGATCGGGTGAACGGCGTCATAGAAGCGATCCACCTGACTCTCATCCGGTGTGACCGTGCCCGCCGTCTCCCCCGCCGTACCCGCCCGGCTCCCCATCGCGCGCCAGCCCATCTGGACCGTCGGCGGCCGGCTCTACGGCAACGAGTTCCTCTACCGGTCGCGGGACGGGCTCCCGGCGCAGGTCGACCGCTGGGGCTCGGACCGCCAGGACGTCGCCACGGCGTCGGTGCTCGAGGTCCTCTTCGGCGACGGCCCCCCGGCCAGCAGCACCTTCGCCTTCGTCAACATCACCCGGTCGTTCCTCGTCGACGACCGCCCGTTGCCCGCCCATGCCGGTCGCCTCGTGCTGGAGATCGTCGAGTCGGTCCAGGCCGACGACGCGGTGCTCGCCGGGCTCGAGCGACTTCGCTCCCGCGGTTACCGGATCGCGATCGACGACTTCGCCGCCGAGCCCGACCAGGTCGCGATGATGCCCTGGGCCGACTACGTGAAGGTCGACTGCCGCGACGTGCAGCGGCTCGGCGAGGGCCTCGTGCACCTCGCGCGCCAGCACGGTGCGACGCTCATCGCGGAGCGGGTCTCGGACGCGGCGCTCGTCGCGGAGTGCCGCACCCTGGGTTTCGACCTCCTGCAGGGCGACGAGCTCGGTCCGGCCGTCACGCTCAGCGCGTGACCGTCAGGACCCGACCGCGCCCGCCACGCGCAGGACGGCCCGTTCCACCGCGAACTGCGCGTCGCGCCCCTCGCCCTTGACCTCGGCGTCGGCCTGCGCCACCGCCGCGATCGCGCTCGCGAGCCCCTCGGGCGTCCAGCGCCGCAGGTCGGACATCGCACGGTCCGTCTGCCACGGGGCGAGGCCGAGGTCGCGCACGGCACCGGCCCCCCGACCGCGCACCGCGGCAACCTTCGCGAGCACCCTCAACTTGGCAGCCAGGGCGGCGACGACCGGGACCGGGTCCACGCCCGTCGCCAGCGCGTGCCGCAGCAGCGCCACGGCCTGACCCGCCTGACCTGCCACGGCGGCGTCCGCGACGCGGAAACCGGTCGCCTCGATCCGACCGCCGTAGTACCGCTCGACTGCCTCGGGGCCGATGAGCCCGGTCGTGTCGGCGACGAGCTGCGCGCATGACGCCGCGAGCTCGCGCAGGTCGCTGCCGACCGCGTCGACGAGGGCCCGCACGGCCTGCGCGTCGGCCCGGCGGCCCGCCCGGCGCAGCTCCGCGGTGACGAAGGCGCTCTTGTCGCCGTCCGACTTGATGGCGTCGCACGCCACGGTGGGGACGCCCAGCGAGCGCAGCGTGTCGAGCAGCTTCTTGCCGCGCTGGCCCCCGCCGTGCCGGAGCACGAGCACGACGTCCGCGGGTGGGGCGGCGACGTAGTCGGTCACGTCGCTGAGCAGGTCGTCCGCCGCACGCTCCAGGCCGTCGACCACGACCACCTTGTCCTCGGCGAACAGGCTCGGGCTGGTGACCACGCCGAGGGTGCCGACCGCGTAGTCGCCGGCGTCCAGGCGCGTCACCTCGACCCCGGCGTCCGCCGCTCGCGCGAGCGCCACGACCCGGTCGACGGCGCGGTCCGCGAGCAGCCCCTCCGACCCGCTGACGAGCAGGACGGGGGCGAGCTCGACGGCTTCCCACGAGATGCCCGCGGTGCGGGCGGCGGGACGGCGGGAGGCGGGAGGCACGGGCTCAGCCTGCCAGACGTCACCGACGTCGCGACGCGGCGCCGTGGACCACGACCAGGCGCAGCACACACGCGCCGGCAACCGTGAGGACCACGACGCCGGCCCACCCCGGCAGCCACGCCACCTGCGCGCCCGGCGCCCCGGCGGCCGTGCGCGCGACGGCACCGATCCACCAACAGGCCGCTCCTGAGCCCAGCGCGAGGACGTGCGCACCGGCACCCCACCAGCCCGCCGTGCCGGCCGCCGCAAGCCCGAGCACCGTGGCCGGCGCCAGGGCAGGGGCCACCAGCACGTTCGCCGGGACGGCATAGAGCGCCACCGTGGGCGTCGCCGCCAGGATGGCCGGTGCGCACACCAGCTGCGCGGCCACGGGCAGGGCGAGAGCGGTCGCCAGCGGGCGCCCGCACGTGGGCGACCAGCGGTCCACCAGAGGTCCGCCGACCAGCACGAGGCCCGCGGTGGCGAGCACGGAGAGCACGAACCCGAGCTCCGCGGCCAGCCACGGATCGGCGACGAGGAGCAGCACGACGGTCGCGGACAACGCCGCCGGCGCGCGGTGCGGGCGCCCGACCAGCACTCCCAGCACGGCGACGAGGCCCATGACCGCTGCCCGCAGCACGCTCGGCGAGGGGTGCACGAGCAGGACCATGCCCGCCATCGCGGCGACCGTGACGGCGGCGCGACCGGTGCGAGGCAGACCGACCGCCGACGCGAGGGCGAGCACCAGCGCGGCGACCAGGGAGAAGTGGGCACCGGACACGGCGGTCACGTGCGTGAGGCCCGCCGCCCGCATCGCGGCCGCGAGGTCCTCGGGGACCGCCCGCGTGTCCCCCACGCTGACTCCCGGCAGCAGCGCGCCCGCGTCACCCGGGAGCGTCCCGGCGAGCGAGCGGACGCCGTCGCGAAGGCTCGAGGCGGACGCCTGCCACGGCGGCGGTGGCGCGGCGACTCCGGGCGCGCCGCCGGTCAGCAGCACCGCCACGACCCGACCGCCGGGCCGGCCCGGCCGCAGGCTGCCCGTCGCCGAGACCCGGGCCCCGTACGGCACACCGGCCCAGCTCGCCGGTCCGAGCACCAGCACACGACCGGTCGCACCCGACGACCGTCCGCCGGCAGAGACGGCGTCTGCCGACACCACGCACCGGACCCGCTCCGGGGCGCCCGGCCAGGCCGGCGGCACGACGGTCGGCTCCTCGACCACGGTCCCCTCGACCTGACCCACCTGCTCGTGCCGCGCGAGCTCGGGCAGCATGCCGTGGGCGCGCGCGGAGGTCTGGCTCGCGCCGGCGCACAGCACCACCGCTCCCGCGGCGAGCGCCAGGCAGAGCGCGGGCAGGGCGACGGCCGTCCTGCGCCGCCCGCCCGAGCCGCGGCCAGCACCCGGCCGGGCGGCGAATGCCAGCCCCGCGACGACCAGCAMCAGCGTCGCGAGGCCGCCGGTGAGTGCCGCCGCCGGCGACAGGCGCACGACCGCGAGCGCCGCCAGCCACGCGAGCACCGCCGCCGGGAGCAGCCGGACGTCGACGGTGAGCGGCGGGTCGCTGTCGTCGTCGTCCGGGCCGGGGGTGGGCGGTGCTACCCGCTCGGCGTCGACCGGTGAGAGCGCCTGCGGGCCGGGGTCGGCTGGTCCGCCCGGCTCGGGGTCGACCTGGGCGGGGCGCTGCCCGGTCATACGCGGACCAGATCGCGGAGGCGGTCGAGCAACGTCGGGCCGATGCCGGCGACGTCCGCCAGCTCGTCGACGCTCGAGAACGGGCCCTCGTCCCGGTGCGCCACGATCCGGCCCGCCAGCACCGGGCCGATCCCCGGCAAGGCGTCGAGCGCGGCGGCGTCCGCGGTGTTGAGATCGACGCGGTCGTCGCCGCCGGCCGCCGTCGCCGCAGGTCCCGCGAGCGGCTGGTCCGCCGGCGTGGGCACGACGATCTGCTCGCCGTCGACGAGCACCCGCGCGAGGTTCAGCGCGCCGAGCTGGGCGTCCGAGGTGGCACCTCCCGCGGCGGCCAGCGCGTCGACCACGCGGGACCCGGTCGGGAGCCGCACCACACCGGGCGCCGACACGGCGCCGGCCACGTCCACGACGACCTCGCCCGTCGGGGCCGACGGTGCAGGGGTGCCGCTCGGCGCCGGCTCGGGCAGGGCCACCGCAGGCCCGGGGGTCACCGAGACGGCACGCAGAGCGATCCCGCCGCCCACCAGCAGCAGCACCGAGGCGGCCGCCGCTGCCAGACGCCACGACACGGTCCAGCGCGCCCGGCGGCGTTTACGCGGCTGGGGGCTGACGGGATCGCCGTGGGCCGTGACGTAGGCCGCGGCGGCCGAGTCCCACGCGCTAGTGGTGCGCGGCGTGCCGGCGCTGGGTGGCGCGGCGCGCGGCGGCGCCGAGTCCGCCGGGCCGTCGGTCCGTGGCAGCGCCGGGAGCGGTACCGGCGCGGCGACTGAGGGCGTTGGCTTCCATGCGGGTGCGGCGTGCGGCGGCGTCTGGGCCGAGGCGGACGGCGAGGGTCGAACCGACGCCGCCGGAGGGATCCGCAGGGGGACGGCCGGGGTCGAGGTGGCAGAGATGTCGGGCGTGGGAGTCCAGCCCGCAGCTGACGGAGCCTGGGTCTCGGCCGTGTGGACCGGCGGGGCGGACGGGAACGGCGGGGCGGGCGCGGACGGCCGGGCGGGCGCCGGCGCTGGGGCCGGCAGGAACGGCGGGACGGATGCTAGGGCGGGCGCCGGCGCTGGGGCCGGCGGGGACGGCGGGACGGATGGCAGGGC
>NZ_JBFUKJ010000049.1:0-17187 GCF_056400905.1 Cellulomonas sp. P4_H12 | reverse complement strand
CACCACGGCCACGACCGCGGCCGCGGCCGCCGCCACCGTTGCCGCCGCCACCGCTGGACGCCTGGACGGGCGGGGCGACGTACTTCACGGGCGCGGCGACCTCGCCGACGAGCCGCGTGAGCGTCGCGTCGCCGGGGAAGACGGGCTTCGGGGTCGCCGTGATCTTGGCGGCCCGCGTGAGCTGCCGGACGTCGCCGCGCTGCTCGGGCAGGACGATGGTCACCACGTCACCGCCCGACCCGGCGCGCGCGGTGCGACCCGAGCGGTGCAGGTACGCCTTGTGCTCGGCCGGCGGGTCGACGTGCACGACGAGCTCGATGTCGTCCACGTGGATGCCGCGTGCGGCGATGTCGGTGGCGACGAGCACGCGCACGGCGCCGGAGGAGAACGCCTCGAGATTGCGCTCGCGGGCGCCCTGGGCGAGGTTGCCGTGCAGGTCCACGGCCGGGATGCCGTCCATGGTGAGCTGCTTGGCCAGCTTCTTGGCCTGGTGCTTGGTGCGCATGAACAGGACGCGGCGACCGGTGCCGGAGGCGAGGTGGTGCACGACCTGCTTCTTGGCCTCGGCGTCGCGGACCTCGAACAGGTGGTGCGTCATGGCGGCGACGGGCGACTCGGCGCTGTCCACGGAGTGCTCGACCGGCGAGGTCAGGTAGCGCTTGACCAGCTGGTCGACGCCCTTGTCCAGCGTGGCCGAGAAGAGCAGGCGCTGGCCGGCCTTGGGGGTCTTGTCCATGATGCGCTTGACGCCCGGCAGGAAGCCGAGGTCGGCCATGTGGTCGGCCTCGTCGAGCACGGTGATCTGCACGTCGTCGAGCGTGAGGGCCTTCTGGTTGAGCAGGTCCTCGAGGCGGCCCGGGCAGGCCACGACGATGTCGATGCCGCCGTTGAGCGCGGAGACCTGCTTGCCCTGCGAGACACCGCCGAAGATGACGGTCGTGTTGAGCCCCATCACCTTGGCCAGCGGGGCGATGGTGGCGTCGATCTGCGAGGCGAGCTCGCGGGTCGGGGCCAGGACCAGAGCGCGCGGCCGGCGGGCGGCCTTGCCCTTGCCCGCGGTGGCGGCGAGCCGCACGACGAGCGGGAGGGCGAACGCGAGGGTCTTGCCGGAGCCGGTGCGGCCGCGGCCGAGCACGTCACGGCCCGCCAGCGAGTCGGGCAGGGTCGCGGTCTGGATGGGGAAGGGAGCGGTGATGCCCTGGGCGTCGAGCGCGGTGGACAGGGCAGAGGGCACGCCAAGATCGGCGAAGGAAGTCACAGATTGAGCCTCTCGGGCTGGGTCGGGGTCCGCCGCCAGAGCAACCAGAGCGGGTGCTCCGGGGGACCTCCACGACGCGGGGCGCGCAGGTTCGCGCAGCCCTTGGTGGTCCCACTCTCTCACACGACGTACCGCGAGACGGCTCGCGGTGTCGAGCGTCACAAGGGACGATCGGACGCAACCGGCCCCGGTACCTGGAGGAACGCACCGCGATGACCACACCTGCGATCGCCTCGGCGCGCGACCTGGTGAAGGTCTACGGCGCCGGTACGACGGCCGTGCGGGCGCTCGACGGGGTCGACGTGGACCTGGTCCGGGGGGAGCTCACGGCGATCATGGGGCCGTCCGGCTCCGGCAAGTCGACGCTCATGCACTGCCTCGCCGGCCTGGACCGGCCGACGTCGGGCACCGTGGTGGTGGACGGCCAGACGGTGAGCAGCATGTCGGAGCGGAAGCTGACGGCGCTGCGGCGCACCCGGGTCGGCTTCGTGTTCCAGGCCTACAACCTCGTGCCCACCCTGACGGCGCTGGAGAACATCACGCTGCCGCTGGACATCGCGCGCCGGCGCGTGGACCGGGCGCACGTGGACCTCGTCGTCGAGACGCTCGGGCTCACCGACCGCCTGAACCACAAGCCGAGCGAGCTGTCCGGCGGGCAGCAGCAGCGCGTGGCGTGCGCGCGGGCGCTCGTCGCGCGCCCCGCCGTCGTCTTCGCCGACGAGCCGACGGGCAACCTCGACAGCACCTCGGCGGCGGAGGTGCTCGGGTTCCTGCGGAGCAGCGTCGACGACCTCGGGCAGTCGGTGGTCATGGTCACGCACGACCCGACGTCCGCGGGCTACGCGCACCGCGTCCTGTTCCTCGCCGACGGCCGGCTGGTGGGGGAGCTGCGGGACCCGACAGCGGACACGGTGCTGGCCGCGCTGACCGAGATCCGCGCCGCGCGATGATCCGCGTCGCCCTGCGCGGCGTCCGGGCGCACCTCGTGCGGTTCTGCCTGTCGGTCCTCGCGGTCGCCCTCGGCGTCGCGTTCGTCGCCGGCACGTTCGCTCTGCGCACGATGCTCGGCTCGACGTTCACCGACATCATCGCCACGACGACGCTCGGCGACGCCTACGTCCGGGGCGCCGAGCCCGCCGGCGGCACGGGTGGGCCGGACCGGATCAGCCCGGACACGCGCAACCCGGTCCCGCTCACCCTCGTCGACCAGCTCGCGGCCGTCGACGGCGTCGCCGCCGCTCTGCCCGACCTGCAGGGGCCGCTGGTGCTGGTGGGCGCCGACGGCACCGCCGTGCAGAGCACGCAGGCGCCCAGCTTCGGGTTCGCCTACGACCCGCGGGACCGGGCCGTGCACGTCGTCGCCGGGCGACCGCCCGAGGGTGCCGACGAGATCGCCGTGGAGTCGGCCACGCTGCGCGCGTCCGGCCTGGCGCTCGGCGACGCGACGAGCGTGGTGGTGGGCGGCGAGATCCGACCGGTGACCGTGGTGGGGGAGATCGGGCTCGGGTCGGCGCTGGCCGGCGCGACGGTCGTGTTCCTCGACACGGCGACCGCGACCGCCGCGTTCGCCCCGGACGGCACGGTGGCCACGATCTCGGTCCTGGCCGCCGACGGGCTCAGCGAGCAGCAGCTGGTGGACCGGATCGCGCCCGTCGCCGCGGCGTCGGCCGTGCCCGCGGAGGCGGTGACCGGCGACGAGGTGCGCGACCAGGCCACCGCGAACGTCCTGGCGATCCTCGGCTTCATCACGACGTTCCTGCTGGTGTTCGCGGGGATCTCGTTGTTCGTCGGCGCGTTCATCATCGCGAACACGTTCTCCATGTGGGTGCGTCAGCGCACCCGCGAGCTCGCCCTGCTGCGCGCTGTGGGGGCGTCACCGCTGCAGGTGTTCTCCTCGATCGTGCTGCAGGCGGCCATCGTCGGCGTGGTCGGCGCGGCGCTGGGCGTCGCGGGCGGGCTCGGCCTGGTGGTCGTCCTGCGTTCGGTGCTGGGCCGGGTCGGCATGCAGCTCACCGGACGGGTGCCGCTCGACGGGTTCACCCTCGTGGTGTCGGTGCTCGTCGGCACCCTGGTCAGCGTCCTCGCGGCGGCGCTGCCCGCGCGCCGGGCAGCCCTCGTGCCGCCGGTCGAGGCGCTCCGCGACGAGGTGACGCTGCCGGAGCGCTCGCTGAGCCGGCGTGCCGTCGCCGGCGCGGTGCTCGTGGTGCTGGGCGTCGGCGCGGTGACCGCCGCCCTCCTGGACCCCGCGGCMGAGCACGCGGGCGCGCTGCTGGGGATCGGCGCCGGCGCGGTGGTGCTCGGGGTGCTCGCGGCCTCGCCCGTGCTGGCGCGCGGCATGCTCCGGGTGCTCGCCGTGCCCGTCGCGCGGTGGCGCCCGGTCGGGCCGCTCGCCCGCGGCAACGTCACCCGCAACCCGCGACGCACGGCCAACACGGCCGGGGCCTTGATGATCGGCATGGCGCTGGTGGGCGCCGCCGCCGTCATCGCCGCCACCACGCAGGCGTCCACCAGCGCGATCGTCGCTCGGGAGGCCACCACCGACTACATCCTGCGCGGGGCCGCCCAGGGCACCGTGCCGGCGCAGGCCATCGAGGACGTGCGCGCCCTGCCCGACGTGCGCGCCGCGGACACGTTCGCCACCGGCGTGGTCCTGGTGGACGGTGCGAGCCTCGCGGTCACCGGCATCGACCCGACGGCCGTCGGCCGCAGCATCCGGACCGAGCAGGTCGAGGGCTCGTTCCCGGACGCGCTGGCGGCGGGCGAGGTGGCGGTCCAGCGGACGACGATGGACGACGAGCACTGGACGGTCGGCCAGCGCCTCGAGCTCGTCGGGTCGAGCGCGTCGCAGACGGTCGCCATCGGCGCCGTCATCGACTCGCCCGCGTTCGGCGTGCCGCTCGTCGTGTCGCAGACCCTGCTCGACCAGCTGCTGCCGCCCGACGAGCAGCGCGTCACCACCGTCTTCGTCACCGCGACCGAGGGGGCCGACGTGGCTGCCCTGCGCGACCAGCTCACGGACGCCGTCCGCCCCTACGTCGTGGTCTCGGTCATGGACAGCGCGGAGTTCGTCTCGGACCTGGCCGCCCAGGTGGACCGCGTGCTCGTCATCCTCTACGCGTTGCTCGGCCTGTCCATCGTCATCGCCGTGCTCGGCATCATCAACACGCTCGCGCTGTCGGTCATCGAGCGGACCCGTGAGATCGGGCTGCTGCGGGCCGTCGGTCTCGGACGGCTGCAGCTGGGCACCACGATCACGCTGGAGTCCGTGCTGACCGCGGTGTTCGGCACCACGGTCGGGCTGGTGCTGGGCGTCGCGCTCGCGGCCACGTTGCCCACGGTCTTCGCCGACGTCGGGCTGCGCACGCTCGCGATCCCGTGGGCGAGCCTCGTGGCCATGCTCGCGCTCGCCGTCCTGGTCGGCGTGGTCGCGGCGCTCTGGCCGGCGGTCCGCGCGGCGCGTCTGCCCGTGCTCGACGCGGTGACCACGGAGTGACCGATAGCCTCGGAGGCGTGAGCGACACCGGGTACGGCGACTTCGAGTTCGAGCGTCGCTTCTGGGCGCGCGACGTGCCCGCCGAGCTGCTGGACGCCTCGCCGGCCCTCATCGTGCAGAGCTACGTGCTCGCTGACGGCGGCTTCGCCGTCCGCGTCCGGGTGCAGGCCACCGTCGAGGGCCTCGTGCTCGAGCCCGGGCTGGACGAGCTCGCCATCCTCGACCGGTACGCCGACCAGATGGACTTCTGCGCGATCACCGTCAAGGGCCCCATGAACGAGGGCACCCGGTACGAGGCCGAGCGCGAGCTGGACGTCTCCGTGGGCCTCGAGCTGGTGCGCCGGGGCGGTGCGCGTGTGGCCAAGACGCGGCACTCGGTGTGGCTGGGCGACGACGGGTGGGTGGTCGACACGTTCGCGGGCGGGAACGCCCCGCTGGTGGTCGCCGAGGTCGAGCGCGGCGGCCCCGTCACCAACCTCACCATCCCGGAGTTCTGCGTCACCGAGGTGACGTCCGATCCGCGGTTCTCCAACGACGCACTCGCCGGTGCCCCGTACGGCACCTGGGCGTCGGCCTACGAGCGCGAGCTCGCCGCCGACGGACCCCGCTTCCTGCAGAGCCTCGGCCACAACCACCGCGCCGACGAGCCCGGACCGGCCTGAGCGCTCAGCGCGCCCACCGTCGGTGCGCGCGGCGCACCGCCCTGCGGACCGGGCGCCGAGCGGCACGCTCCGCGGCGGCGCCGGCCTCCTGCGCGAGGGCGTGCAGCCGCCCGTAGGTGAAGGCGTTCTCGCCGTCCAGGTGCGCCTGGATGCCGATCCGGCGCAGCGTCTCGCGCCGGACGACCGAGTCGTGCTGGCGGCCCAGGACGTCCTGCACCTCGCGGGCCCGCCGGGCGCTCCGGAGCGCCGGGTCGCCCACGACCAGGGCACCGACCTCGCTCGCGTACCGGGCGCGCCGGGCGTCCTTGCGGATCTCGTGCAGCGCCTCGTCGTGGTCCTCGGGGCCGTCTGCGCCCGCCCCGACCGCGTCCACCAGACGTCGCCACGCCGTGCGGGCCCGGCGCGGGATGACCCGGTCGGCGGCCTCGGCCGCGCGCGGACCCGCCGGCAGGGCGTCCGCCAGCGCGTCGAGCGACGCCAGGAGGGCGAGGTGCCGGTCGGAGTCGAGCCATCCCTCGAGCGCGTCGAGGGCGGTGCGCCGCGCCACCGAGCGGTCGTCGTCGAGGCGCTGCGCGACCGGCCCGAGCACGAGCTCGATGTCCTCCTGCGCCACCAGGCGGCGCAGCTCCCGACGCTCGACGTAGGCGTCCCGGGCGTCGCCGAGCAGGTGGCCGAGCTCGGACAGCTCGTCGCGGACCGGGTCGGTGAGGGAGCGGTCCACGACCGGGCGGAACACGGCGAGCGCCGTCCGGAGCCGGCGCGTGGCCACCCGCGCGTCGTGGACGCCGTCGTCGTCGCCCGCGCGGAGGGCGGGGTCCGCGGCGAGGAGCCGTTCGGTGTGCACCGCCACGTACGCGCGGACCACCTCGGCCGCGGTGCCGTCCCGAGGCGACGTCGCCCGCGGCTCGGGAGCCGCCGGGCCCAGCGCGCGCGTCAGCTTGGCGGCCCGCCGCGGCGCGGCACCGGCCACCGACGCCAGCGCCCGGGCGACCGCGACGACGACGTCGTCCGGGCCGTCGACCAGCTCCACCTCCCATTCGCGCCACGTCGCGAGCTCCGCGCCGTCCGCCGACAGCGCCCGGACCGTGTCGTCGGCGACCTCGGCCAGGACCGTGCCCGACTCGTCGCGCAGGCGGTGCACCAGCCGATGCGTGCGCAGCTCCGCGCGCGGGGCGAGCGGTCGGTCGAGCGTGCGTGATCGGACGAGCGGCAGCAGCTCGGCAGGCACCTCGTCGGCGAGCGGCGTGCGGTGCTCCGTGCGCCGTCGGGGACCCGCGTCGCCGGACCGGCCGGTCGGGACCTTGAGGTGCCAGCCCTCGTCGTCCCCGCCTGTCCGTCGGCGCAGCGTGACGCCGGCGCGCGCCAGGTCGAGGCGAGGCGTGTCGACGTACACCGCGACGAGCTCCACGGCCTGCGGCTCGTCGACGGACGCGACGCCGTCGACGGTCGTGAGGTCGGGCAGCCGGGCATCCAGGGGGACCTCGACCGCGCTCTCCGTCTCCTGGTGCTGACCCATGCATCGAGGCTGGCACCTTGCCGCGGTCCGCGCGCGCTAAGGCTCAGCCATCGTCCCCTCGTACACTGGCGGTCGGCTGCGAGAGGGAGGTCCGCCGTGCCGTTGCGTCGACGACGCGGCCCGATCGTCGTGTGCCTGCTCGCGACGCTCGCTCTCGCCGGGTGCACGGACGACGACTCCCAGCTGGCCCCGAGCCCGACGGCGAGCACGCTCGCGCCGACTCCCACGCCGACCCCGACGCCGGTGTCCGCGCAGGTCACCGCCCCCGCCGAGCCGGCCACCGTGCTCCCGGCGGCCACCGTCCAGGACGCGGCCCTCGA
The DNA here is from genome assembly GCF_056400905.1 of Cellulomonas sp. P4_H12. Lineage (NCBI taxonomy): Bacteria > Bacillati > Actinomycetota > Actinomycetes > Micrococcales > Cellulomonadaceae > Cellulomonas > Cellulomonas sp. P4_H12. The sequence goes on along the minus strand of NZ_JBFUKJ010000049.1, from coordinate 9,938 downwards.
GGCGTCCCGTGCCCTGTTCGCGCGCGCGCCCGTGGTCGTCGTCGCGCCCGCCGAGGACCTCGCGTCCCAGCTGACGGCGTCGTCGGTGGCGGTCGCGGTGGGGGCGCCCGTCCTGCTCGTTGCCGCCGGCGCCGACCCCGCGGCCGTGCTCGAGGAGGTCGCGCGGCTCGACGCCGACGCCCTGCTCACCGTCGGGGCGGTGGGGCTCGTCCCGCCGGCCGAGGTCGCCGTCGTGCCCGTGGCTGCCGGCGCGGACCCGAACGCCCTGCGGGCCGCGACGGGCGTCACGTTCGGTGCACCGACCGAAGTTCCGGCCGGCCAGGAGGCGGCCGCGGTGCGCGCGCTCACGCCGACGGCCACGGCCGTCCTGGTCGTCCCGGGCTGGGTCGCTGCGCCGGCACCGGGCCCCACGCCGACCGTCGCACCGACGGCGTCGCCCTCGGCGACGTCGTCGCTGTCCGCCCTCCCGCGCACCCGCCCGCCCGAGCCCGCCCCGGCGACGGTGGCGCTCACGGGCGTGGGTGTCGACCCGCTCGCCGCGCTGGCGACCATCCGGGCCGCGGGCGTCCCCGTGCTCGACGTGCCCGGCGGCGACCCCCGCGCAGCGACGCCGGGCGTGCAGGCGATCGCCGCGGCCGCACCGGACCACGCGGTCGCGCTCGGCGCCKCGTTCGGGCCGCCRGACCAGCTCGCCCGCCGCATGGCGGCGGCGCGCACCGGCGCGCTCCTCGGCGGCGGCGGGCAGCTGATCTTCCCGCAGGTCCCGGGCGTGCCCGGCAAGAAGTACGTGGCCCTGTACGGCACGCCGGGCTCGAAGGCGCTCGGGGTGCTGGGCGAGCAGGACGTCCCGGCCACCCTCACCCGGGCGGACGCCACCGCGGCGCCCTACCGGTCCCTCACCGTGGACGCCGTCGTCCCCGCCGTCGAGATCATCGCGACCATCGCGTCCGCGGGACCGGGGCCTGACGGCAACTACTCGGACGAGCGCCCGGTCGGGGACCTGCGCCCCCTGGTCGAGGCCGCGGGCGCCGCGGGCATGGCCGTCGTGCTCGACCTGCAGCCCGGTCGCACCGACTTCCTCACGCAGGCCCAGCAGTACGCGGACCTGCTCGCGCTCCCGTACGTGGGCCTCGCGCTCGACCCCGAGTGGCGCCTGGCGCCGGACCAGGTGCACCTGCGCCAGATCGGCTCGGTCGGCATCGACGAGGTCAACACCGTCGTCGCGTGGCTGGCGGACTTCACGGCGCAGCGTGCGTTGCCGCAGAAGATGTTCGTGCTGCACCAGTTCGCCGGCCGGATGATCACGGACCGCGGCCGCCTGGACACGTCGCGCGACGAGTTGTCGGTGGTCATCCACGTCGACGGGCAGGGTTCGCAGCCCGCCAAGGCCGGCACCTGGAACGCCCTGCGCACCGACGCGCCGCCCGTGCACTGGGGGTGGAAGAACTTCTACGACGAGGACGCGCCGATGCTGGACCCGACGCAGACCTACCAGGTCCAGCCGGTGCCGGACCTCGTCAGCTATCAGTAGGTCGCTCGACGAGGAACGACCGCCCGCTCGCGTCCACCACGCGCTCGAACCCCTGCTGGAGCTCGGTGTCGCGGGCGCGCTCGTCGGCGGTGAGGACCTTGCGCGGCCCGCGGATGTTGCCCACCTGGGCGGGTCCGAGGTACGTGAGCCACCACTCGGTCATGTCGCGGCGCTGCTTCTTCGGCACGGGCACTCCTCAGTAGTTCGTGCACGAAGTATATGCGCACGATCTATCATCGCCGCATGGAGGATCCGCTCGCCGTCGAGGCCCAGGTCTGCCTGACCGTGTCCGCGGCGGCGCGCAGCCTCGTGGCGTTCTACCGGCCGCTGCTGGAGCCGCTAGGCCTCACGCACCCGCAGTACCTCGCGATGCTGGCCCTCTGGCAGTACGGCCGGCTCTCGCTGAAGGAGCTGGCCGCGCTGCTGCACCTCGAGCCCGCGACGGCGTCGCCCCTGGTCAAGCGGCTGGAGGCCATGGGTCTGGTGAGCCGGGAGCGGGCCACCGGCGACGAGCGCGCGCTCGACATCGTGGTGACCGACGCCGGGCGCGCGATGCGGGCGTCCGCCGTCGGGATCCCGACCGCCATGGTGGACGGTCTGGGCCTGACGCCCGCGCAGATCGACCAGATCCGCAGCGCGGCCGAGCTGCTCATCTCGGCCGCGCGGCCGTCCACGGTCGACGCTGGCTGACGAGGCTCAGTCGGCCGACCCGGTCTCCGGCACGGCGGCCGCGACCGGGGGCGCCGCGTCGGGCGCCGCGGGCGTCGCGCCGAGGTGCTTCGGCGTCCAGCCCTTGCTGACCACGCCCACCAGCTCCGGCGGGGTCGACTTGCGCACCATCGCCTTGAACACGAGGTACGTCGCGACGAACAGGCCCCAGCGGAACAGCTGCAGGAGCAACGTCACGCCCGGGTTGTCGCAGCCGAGCGTCGACGACGTGTCGTTGGCGGAGTGCACCACCATGACGGCGAGGATCACGCCGAGGGCAGCCGGGGTCCCGCGGCCGCCGTAGACGCGCCAGAGCCGCCACGCGACCGCGACGGCGATGCCGGTCCAGAGCCAGTGCAGCGGGGAGACGGTCCAGATGCGCGCGACCTGCGCCTGGATGACGAACATCGGCGTCGCCTCCGGGGTCTCGGCCCCGCAGAAGTTCGGTCCGCTGGCCGCCGCGGTCTCGTAGGCGTAGATCGTGGTCTCCGTGATCGCGAACCCGAACCCGGCGGCGAGGCCCATCGCGATGCCGGCGCGCGGGTTGCGGTACCGGCCGACGAGGAACAGCGCGAGCGGCACGACGAGCTTGGCGAGCTCCTCGGTGAAGCCCACCGTCCGGGTCGCCGTCTGGACACCGCCGAGGTGCTCGATGACGAGGTCGTTCAGGTTGAGCGCGATCAGCAGCGTCGCCCCGGCGCCCGCGACCGTCCCCGCCAGCACGGACAGGGGGCCGACGGCCTCGTCCAGCGCGACCTGGCGGGCGACGAAGCGGTAGAAGCCCGCGCACACCAGGGACATGGCGAGAAAGCTCGTCCAGCCCATCACGGTGACGTCCTCGGACGACGTGTAGAGGGCGGAACCGACGCCGAGGACCACGACCGCCGCCACGAAGAACCACACCCACGCGCCCCAGAACCGGCCCCGGAACCGACGTCCGAGGGCGGCGGCGACCGACCCGTCCGCCACGTCGGGGTGCCACGCCTGACCGTCCCAGAGACGTCGGCGAGGTTCGGTGGTCGTGGGGTCCGGGTACCAGTCGGCGGCGGGGGAGTCGGGTCGGCGGCGCTCCAGCAGCATCGCGGCGGCGAAGCCCACGACGAGCAGAAGGGCACCCAGAAGAGTGAGCGGCATCGGCATCCTCGGTGTCGCGGCGGCTGATATGGGTGGTTCGCGCCGGTGCGCCCACTATGCCAGGGGCTCAGCGGCGGACGATCTGCTGCACCGCCCACCGGTTGCCGTCCGGGTCCTCGAAGAACGTGAACCGGCCCCACGGGAACTCGACGACGGGCTCGGCGGCGACCCCGCGGCCCACCAGGAGCTCGTAGGCGGCGTCGGCGTCGTCGACGACCACCTGCAACCCCTTCTGCGCGCCCGGCGGCATCGAGGTCATGGTCACGTCGAGCACGATCGAGCACGCGGAGCCCGGCGGGGTGAGCTGCACGAACCGCAGGGTCTCGTCGACGGTGACGTCGTGGTCGGCGACGAAGCCGACCTGGTCGACGTAGAACGCCTTCGCGCGGTCGATGTCGGCGACGGGGACGGAGACGAGCTCGAGCTTCATGTCCATCGTGGACTCCTCTTCGTGGTGGGTGGAACCAGCATCGCGCCAGAACAGGTCAGATCTCGTCCGCTTCTCCCGGAGGCTCGATCCGGCGCCCGTCCGTAGGCTCGACACCATGACGCACCCCATCCGCATCGGAGTCCAGCTCCAGCCCCAGCACGCCGACTATGCCCAGATCCGCGACGCGGTCCGTCGCGCGGAAGACCTCGGCGTCGACGTCCTGTTCAACTGGGACCACTTCTTCCCGCTCAGCGGCGACCCGGACGGCAAGCACTTCGAGTGCTGGACCATGCTCGGCGCGTGGGCGGAGCAGACGAGCCGCGTGCAGATCGGCGCGCTCGTGACGTGCAACTCGTACCGCAACCCGGAGCTGCTGGCGGACATGGCGCGGACCGTCGACCACATCAGCGGTGGCCGGCTCATTCTCGGGATCGGGGCCGGCTGGTTCGAGAAGGACTACGACCAGTTCGGCTACGAGTTCGGCACCGCGGGCGGGCGCATCGCCGACATGGCGCAGGCGCTGCCGCGGATCAAGGCGCGCTGGGCGGCGTCGAACCCCGTTCCCACCCGGGACATCCCCGTCCTGATCGGCGGTGGCGGCGAGCGCAAGACGCTGCGGGTCGTCGCGGAGCACGCGGATGTCTGGCACTCCTTCGGGGACGTCGAGACCCTCAGCCGCAAGAGCGCCATCCTCGACGAGCACGGCACCGACGTGGGCCGGGACACCGCCTCGCTGGTCGAGCGCTCGGTGGGAGTCGGCACGTCGCCGGCCGCCGTGGCGGACGCCCTGGTCGCCGCCGGCGCCACGCTGTTCACCATCGGTGCCAGCGGCCCGGACTACGACCTGTCGCTCGCCGCCGAGTGGGTGGCCTGGCGGGACGCCCGGAGCTGACCGCCCCCTAGGCTTGGGGGCGATGAGCCACCCGAGCGGCCCGGACCAGGGCGTCGAGCGACGATGGTGGCCGCGTGTGCTCCTCGTCGTCGGCGCCCTGCTCCTCGCGCTGGTCTTCGGGATCACGACCGCCTCGGTGGAGAGCAGCCTCGGCCCGCACGAGGCGCGGTACGACGTCACCACGGACGACACGGTGACCGTCGACCTCGGGCCGCTCGGCACGCTCCAGATCGACTCCCCGCTCCCGCTCACGCTCGGCGTGCGCGTGACGGTGCAGGAGATCCCCGCGTCCGTCACGGAGCTCAGCCAGGCCAAGACCCTGCAGGCGCTCAGTGGGGACCTGCAGAGCTACCTGCAGTTCTTCTCGGGACCCCAGGCGACCGTGCAGGACGTGGCCCGGGCGTTGGCCGTGCAGGCGCTCGAGCGGACCGCGCTCGCCTTCGCCCTGCTGGTCGGCGCGTGGTGGCTGCTGCGGTGGCTGCTCGGCGCCGCCCGCCGCGCCGAGCTGCGCGAGCGCCTGCGTCCGCACCTGCGGTCCGTGGTGGTCGCGGCCGTGGCCGTGGCCCTGGTCGCGACCGTGCTGACGTCCAGCCTGGGACGGCGCGACCAGCCGCCGGAGTCGCACACCGCCTCGGCCGTGTTCGACGGCACCCCGCTCGAGGGTGCCCGGGTGACCGGCCGGCTCGGCGGCGTCATCGACACGTACGGCGGCCAGGTCGTGGCGGAGCTGCGCAACAACGAGAAGTTCTACGCCGCCGCGAACGAGTCCCTCGAGGCCGCCTGGGACGACCGTCAGCAGACGATCGACGCCGCGGTCGTCGCGCCGCCCGCCACGTCGTCACCGACACCGACCGCGCCGGACGCCGAGGACCTGGTGACCGTGGTCGTGGTCTCCGACCTGCACTGCAACATCGGCATGGCGCCCCTCATCCGCACGCTGGTGCTGCGGTCGAAGGCCGACCTGGTCCTCGACGCGGGCGACACCACGCTCAACGGGACCTCCGTCGAGCAGTACTGCGTGACCACCTTCGCGCGCGCGATCCCCGACGGCGTGGAGCTGGTGACCTCGCCCGGCAACCACGACTCGCGGGAGACCACCGGCAACTACGCGAAGGCCGGTGCCACCGTGCTGGACGGGTCGGTGATCGAGGTCGACGGCATGCGCATCCTGGGCGACCGGGACCCGAACGAGACCCGGGTCGGCGCGGGCGGCACCGCCCAGGCCGGCAAGGAGTCCGCGAGCGACGAGGCCGAGCGCCTCTCCGACGTGGCGTGCGACGACCCCGACGGCGTCGACCTGCTGCTCATCCACACGCCGGCCGTCGGCCAGCCCGCTCTGGCCAGCGGCTGCGTGCCCGCCCAGATCTCGGGCCACCTGCACAAGCGGTACGGGCCCGAGCGGATGGACCTCGGCGTCCGCTACGTCAGCTCGAGCACGGCGGGGGCGACGCTGGGTCAGCCCACCGTCGGGCCCCTGCACGGCGTCGCGGAGATGACGGTCCTGCGCTGGGACCCCGCCAGCCGGCGCTTCGTCGACTACCAGCTGGTCCAGGTCCGGCCCGACACCACCGCGAGCGTCAGCGGCCGCCTGCGCTGGCCCCCGACGCCGGCGGTCCTGACACCGACCGGGCCGGGCGGAACCCCGTCGCCCGTCTGAGCGCCACCTAGGGTGGACGGCGTGAGCACGCCGACGACCCCCGAGCTGAGCGCCGTCACGCAGGACTACCTCAAGGTCGTGTGGTCGGCGGGCGAGTGGTCGGGGCAGCCCGTCACCACGAAGATGCTGGCGACCCGCCTGGGGGTCGGCGCGTCGACCGTCTCGGAGACGGTCCGCCGCCTCGCCGACGCGGGTCTGGTCACGCACCAGCCCTACGGCGCCATCGAGCTGACCGCGGCCGGCGAGCGGCACGCGCTCGCCGTCGTGCGGCGGCACCGCCTCATCGAGACGTTCCTCGTCGAGGTGCTCGGGTACGGGTGGGACGAGGTGCACGACGAGGCCGAGGTGCTCGAGCACGCCGTGTCGGACCTCTTCGTGGAGCGGATCGCCGCGCAGCTGGGCCACCCGCGCCGGGACCCGCACGGCGACCCCATCCCGGGCCCCGACGGCACGTTCGAGGCGCCGGCCGCGCTCGTGCTGTGGGACGTGGAGCCGGGGGACTGGGCGGTGGCCCGGATCTCCGACGCCGACCCCGGCCTGCTGCGCTACCTGGAGTCGGTCGACCTGGTGCTCGACGCCGCGGTCACGGTCGTCGAGCGGCGCACGGTCGCGGGCGTGATCTCGGTCCGCGTCGGCGGCCGCACGGTCGACCTCGGCGAGGTCGCCGCCCGGGCGATCTGGCTGGTCCCCGTCGCCTGACGTACTCTTGCGGCATCCACCGGAGCTGACGACGACGTACTCCGCACCCAGATCGAATCGATTCGTCCGGAGGGTCGTCGTTGGTCACGCTCACGCCCGCGCGCTCGCGCGCCGCGCTGTTCGCCCTCGCCCTGGGCGGCTTCGGCATCGGCACGACGGAGTTCGCGACGATGGGCCTGCTGCCCGAGATCGCCGCGGACCTCGACGTCTCCATCCCGACCGCCGGCCACGCGATCACCGCGTACGCGCTCGGCGTGGTCGTCGGCGCCCCGACGCTCGCCGCGCTGGGTGCCCGCCTGGACAGGCGCCGCCTCCTGCTGCTGCTCATGGTGGCCTTCACCGTGGGGAACGTGCTCTCCGCGTTCGCGCCGACCATGGGCTGGCTCGTGCTCGCCCGGTTCCTCGCCGGGCTGCCGCACGGCGCGTTCTTCGGTGTCGGCGCGGTGATGGGGACCGCCGTCGTCGGACCGGAGCGCCGCGGGCGCGCGGTCGCCGCGATGATGGCGGGCCTGACGATCGCCTGCGCCGTCGGTGTCCCCCTGACCGCGGTCGTCGGCCACGCCGTCGGCTGGCGGTGGGCGTTCGTCGGCGTCGGCGCGCTCGGGCTGGTGACGCTCGCGGCACTCTCGGCGTGGACCCCCTCGCTGCCGTCGGCACCGGGCACGACCGTGCGCACCGAGCTCGCCGCGCTGCGCAACCGTCGGCTGTGGATCGCGTTCGGCGCCGGGGCGGTCGGGTTCGGCGGCATGTTCGCCGTCTACTCGTACGTCAAGCCGCTGCTGACCGAGGTGACCGGGCTCAGCGTCGGTCTCGTGCCGCTGGTGCTCGCGCTCTACGGGATCGGCATGACGATCGGCACCGTCGTGGGCGGCCGGCTGGCGGACCGGTCGGTGCTGGGCACGGTCATCGGCAGCATGGTCGCCACGATCGTCGTGCTGGTCGCCGTCGCGCTCGTGGGTGCCAACCCCGTCCCGGCGGTGCTCTCGCTGGTGCTGCTCGGCGTCACCTCGCAGGTGCTCGGGCTCTCGCTGCAGACCCGGCTCATGGATGTGTCGCCCGCCGCGCCGTCGCTCGGTGCGGCCCTGTGCCACTCGGCGCTCAACCTGGGCAACGCGACCGGCGCGTTCGTCGGCGGGCTCGTCATCGCCGGCGGCCTCGGCTACCTGGCGCCGGCCTGGGTCGGCGCCATCCTCACCGCGGTCGGGCTCGTGGTCGTCCTCGTCTTCGGCCGCGGCCCGGCCCCCGTGCCGTCAGCGCCGGCGGGTGCCGAAGATCGAGCGCGTGATCTCACGCCCCAGCTGAGTGCCCGCTGACCGCAGCAGGCTGTCCAGCGGACTCGTCCGGCTGGTCGACCGGCGCGGAGCGGCCCGGCGAGCCTCCTTGGCCTTCCGCGCGGCCTCGTCCGCGGCCTCCTCGGCCTCCTCGGCCCGGCGTGCCGCCTCCTGCGCCTTCTCGGCCCGCACGGCGAGCAGCTCGTAGGCCGACTCACGGTCCACGGCGGCCGCGTACCGGGCGGCCAGCGGCGACGCCGACACCGCGGCGGTCAGCTCGGCCGCGGGCATCGGCTCCATCGACGACTGCGGGGCGCGCAGCCGCGTCCATGCCACCGGCGTCGGCGTGCCGCGCTCGGACTGCACGGTGACCACAGCCTCGCCCGTGCCCAGCGACTGGAGCAGCTGCTCGAGGTCGTACGGCGAGGTTGGGAACGTGCGGGCGGCGGCCCGCAGCGCCGAGGCGTCGTCGGGAGTGAATGCCCGCAGGGCGTGCTGGACGCGGTTGCCCAGCTGGCCCAGCACGTCGGCGGGCACGTCCTTGGGGCTCTGCGTGACGAAGAAGACGCCGACGCCCTTCGACCGGATCAGCCGCACGGTCTGGGTCACCTGCGTGAGGAAGTCCGCCGACGCGCCGGTGAACAGCAGGTGCGCCTCGTCGAAGAAGAAGACGAGGCGCGGCTTGTCGGGGTCGCCCACCTCGGGCAGCTCTTGGAACAGCTCGGCCAGCAGCCACATGAGGAACGTCGAGAACAGCGCGGGTCGGTCCTGCACGGCCGGCAGCTCGAGCGCGCTGATGACTCCGCGGCCGTCGCTGGTGGTCCGCAGGAGCTCCGACACGTCGAACGCGGGCTCCCCGAAGAACGCGTCGGCGCCCTGCGCCTGCAGCCCGACGATCTCGCGCAGGATCACCCCCGCGGTCGCCGCGGACAGGCCGCCGATCCCCTTGAGCTGCGGCTTGCCCTCGTCGCTGACCAGGTACGCGATGGTGGCCTGCAGGTCCTTGAGGTCGAGCAGGGCGAGCCCCTGGGTGTCGGCCCAGTGCATGAGCAGCCCCAGGCTCGACTCCTGTGTCCCGTTGAGGCCGAGCACCTTGCCCAGGAGCAGGGGGCCGAAGTCGGTGACGGTGGTGCGCACGGGCGTGCCCTCGCCGATGCCGCCGAGGCTGAGGAACTGGACGGGCGACGCCGTCGCGACCCACTCCTGCCCGACGCTCGCCGTGCGGGCCAGCAGCTTCTCGTTCGGCGTCCCGGGCACGGCGAGCCCGGACAGGTCGCCCTTGATGTCGGCGACGAACACCGGCACACCGGCGGCCGACAGGCCCTCGGCCAGGACCTGCAGCGTCTTCGTCTTGCCCGTCCCGGTCGCGCCGGCCACCAGGCCGTGCCGGTTCATCATGGCGAGCGGGACGCCGACGACCGCGCCGGGCACGGGGACGTCGTCCTCGACCAGGGCGCCGAGCGGGAGCATCGGACCGCTGAACGTGTAGCCGGCGACGATCTGGGCGGCGTGGTCGGACAAGGTGGCCGCCGGCGGCGCGGCGGTGGGCTGTGGGGGAGTGCCCGCTGCGGCCGCCTCTGCCGCCTCGAGCGCGGCGGCCGCGGCCTGCGCCCTGG
>NZ_JBFUKJ010000048.1:0-17439 GCF_056400905.1 Cellulomonas sp. P4_H12 | reverse complement strand
GCCCTCGCCACGCCCTGCCGGCCGAGGACGTCCGGACGCCGGCGGGCGTCACCGACCTGGCGGACCGCCGCCGACGCCCGTCGCGCACGCGCTGGCTCGCCGTCGCGGCGGCGTTCGTCGTCGGCGCCGCGGTGCCTACCGCACTCGCCCTCCAGCAGGCGCAGCGCGCGCAGGACGTCGAGCAGCAGCAGCAGGCGCTCGCGGACCTGCTCACCGACCCGTCGGCGGTCGTCGTGCACGGTGCCGTGACGGGTGGGGGCACGGCGACGGCGATCCTCACCGACGACGCCGCGCTGTTCAGCGCCGCAGGCCTCCCCGATCCGGGCGACGACCGCGTCTACCAGCTCTGGGTCGTCTCCGGCGACCAGGCGGCCTCCGCCGGCGTCCTGGCCGACGACGCCGGCTCGGTCCGGCAGCTCGCCGACGACTTCACCGCGGGATCCGCCCTGGCGATCACCGTCGAGCCGGCGGGCGGCTCCACCCAGCCGACCACCACCCCGCTGGTCGTCCTCTCCGCCGCCTGACGGGGATCCACCACCGGCCGCGCCGCCCGGCGGCCCCGCGAGCTCGTGAGTCCGCGCCGACCTCGCCGGTCAGGACCGGCGAGCTCGCCTACCCCCCGCGAGCTCGGCGGCCCCTCCACCCAGGTGCACCGAGAACTGCCGTTCTCAGAGCGGGCGGGTTAGGGCGCGACGCCACGGAACCCCCTCGCCACCCCCTCGCGAGGGGATTCCGCTGCTCCGGTGGCCCGGGGCACGACGAAGCCCCCTCGCCGTACCCTGCGAGGGGGCTCCGCTGCTCCGTCGGCCGGTCAGGGGTGGCCGGGAGCGCAGACGGACCGGCCGCCGGAGCGACCGGTCCGCCGGGTCGTCACATCGTCGGCATGAGCACCGAGTCGATGAGGTAGACGGTGGCGTTGGCGGTGTGGACGCCGCCGCAGATGACCTTGGCGCCGTTGACCATGAGGTCGTCGCCGGAGCCGGTGACGTCCACGGTCCCGCCCTCGACCGTGGTCTGCGTGCCGACCACCATGTCGGGCGACAGCTGCCCGGGCACCACGTGGTACGTGAGGATCTTCGACAGCGTCGCCGAGTCGGTCTTGAGCGACTCGATGGTGGCGGGGTCGATCTTGGCGAAGGCGTCGTCGACCGGCGCGAACACGGTGAACTCGCTGCCGTTGAGGGTGTCGACCAGGTTGACGTCGGGGTTGAGCTGGCCGGAGACCGCCGCGACGAGCGTGGTGAGCAGCGGGTTGTTCGATGCGGCCACGGCGACCGGGTCGGTCGACATGCCGGTCACGGAGCCGGGGCCGTCGGGGACGGCGGCGGCGTAGTCGGCACAGCCGGGGCCGACGAGGTCGGCGGCCGGGTCGGCGGTCATCGCGTCATCGCTCGGCATCGCGGACGGGGTGTCCATGGGCGTCTCCATGGCGGCCGACGAGTCGGAGCCTGCCGTGTCGTCGCTCGAGCCGGAGCTGCAGGCGGTGAGGGCGAGGCCCGTGACGCCGGCCAGCAGGACGGCGGCGATGCGTGTGCGGTTCGTGGTGCGCATGGTGACTCTCCCTTGAACGTGGTCCGGGTGGGGTACCCGCCCGGTCGTCTCTCGGGGGTGGTTCGGGGCGGTCGGCGCAGCGGATGGGTGGCAGTTCGCACCCATCCGTGGAGGTCACCGTGGCGAACCCCGGCCATGGACCTGCTCACGCTCGCGCTCATCGGGCTCGTCGGTGGCCTCATCACCGGCATCTCGCCGTGCATCCTGCCCGTGCTGCCCGTCGTGTTCTTCGCGGGCGGCGTGCAGGGCGCGCGGGATCGACCGACCGTCAAGGTGGCCTCGGGCTTCGCGACGAGAGGGGTCGCCGGCTCTGTGGGCGCGATGGCGCAGCCGTCGTTCCTGTCCGGGGCGACGACCGGGAGGTCCGGCGTCGCAACGCTCCCGGCGCCGACCACCGACGGTCCGCGGGATCGGGCCTCCGCCCGCCGCCCGTACCTCGTGATCCTCGGCCTGGTCACCAGCTTCACGCTGGTCACGCTCGTCGGCACGGTGCTGCTCAACGTGCTCGGGCTGCCGCAGGACCTGCTGCGCTGGGCGGGCATCGCGGTGCTGGCGCTGCTCGGCGTGGGGCTGCTGGTGCCCAGGTTCGAGGAGGTGCTGGAGCGGCCGTTCCAGCGGCTGACGCCGAAGCGCGCGCCCGGCGCGGGGCGCGGCGGGTTCGTGCTGGGCCTCGGGCTCGGCGCCGTCTACGTGCCGTGCGCGGGCCCGGTGCTCGCGGCCATCACGGTGGCGGGCGCGACGGGGGCGGTCGGCGTGAGCACGATCGTCCTGACCGTGAGCTTCGCGCTCGGCGCGGCGATCCCCCTGCTGGTGCTGGCGCTCGCGGGCCGCAAGGTGGCCGAGCGGATCGCCGCCTTCCGCACGCACCAGCGCGGGATCCGCGCGGCGGGCGGCGTCCTGATGATCGCGCTGGCTCTCGCGCTGGCGTTCAACCTCACCGACGCGATCCAGCGCGCGCTGCCCGGCTACACGGACACGCTGCAGTCAAAGGTCGCCGCCAACGAGACGGTCCGCGAACAGCTCGACCTGGGCGGCCTGGTGACCGACGAGAACAAGCAGCTGGCCGAGTGCACCAACAACTCCGCGACGCTCGAGGACTGCGGGCCGGCGCCGGCGATCCGGGGCATCGAGACGTGGCTGAACACCCCGGACGGGTCGCCGGTCGACCTCGCGGACCTGCGCGGCAAGGTGGTCCTGCTCGACTTCTGGGCCTACTCCTGCATCAACTGCCAGCGCTCCGTCCCGCACGTCACTGCCTGGGACGACGCGTACCGGGACGACGGGCTCGTGGTCATCGGCGTGCACACGCCGGAGTACGCGTTCGAGCGCGAGACCCGCAACGTCGAGGACGGCGCCCAGCGGCTCGGGATCACATACCCGGTCGCGCAGGACAACTCGTATGCAACGTGGACGGCGTACCGGAACCGGTTCTGGCCGGCGCACTACCTCATCGACGCGGACGGGCGGATCCGCCAGGTGTCCCAGGGCGAGGGCGGCTACGCGCAGACCGAGACGTTGATCCGCCAGCTGCTGACGGCGGCGGACCCGGGCGTGACCCTCCCCGCGCGGACGCAGGTCGACGACACGACGCCCGAGGGCGACGTCACGCCCGAGACGTTCCTGTCGGTGAGCAAGCACGCGAACGTCGCGGGTGACTATCGAGAAGGCACGTCCACCTACGCGTTCCCGCAGGACCAGGGGGCCGACACCGTGGCCTTCGGCGGGACGTGGACGACCGACTACCAGGGCGCCACGGCGGGCCCGGGAGCGGCCCTGCGGCTGCGGTACCACGCCAAGGTCGTGCAGGCGGTGCTGGGCGGCGCGGGCACGGTGACGGCGACCGTCCGCGACGAGTCCGGCACGGTCGTCGACCGGATCGACGTCGCGGTGGACGGCTCGCCCAAGGCGTATCCGCTGGTGAGCGGGGCGGCGGTGGAGAAGGGCACGGTCGAGCTCTCGGTCTCCGAGGGCGTCCAGGCCTTCTCGTTCACGTTCGGGTGAGCAAAACGTGAGCATCGAATGCGCCGTCAGATACGGCCGAGTGGGTGAAATGGACGTATGTCCGATTTTGGTGGGGGTGACACGCTTCCACGGCCTCTCATGTTGCTCTAATGTCGGACTTGTCAGCGAAAACGGCAAACCCTCTGCAAGGAGGGGACGCAAAGCCACGGGACCTACAGGGTCAGCCGGGCTACCGAACAGACAGGACAGCGTCATGGACCAGCGTGGGTACTCAGTCGACCCGTCCGACACCTCCGTCAACCTCACCCCGGCCTTCCCGGCTCCGCGCCTGCAGGCGTGGGCGGGGCTCGCTGCTCGGCGCAGCATGATCGAGCTGGTGCCGGCGCAGCGCGAGAACGCCGCAGCCTGAGAACATCGCAGAGCCCCCCGGACCGCACGGTCCGGGGGGCTCTGCGATGCCGCAGGTCAGCGGTGGGATCTTGGTGCCGATTGCGGCGATTGTCCGTTAGCCTCACCCCAACGGGCTGGCCACTCGGGGCTGCCGCAGTTGAGAGAAGGTCGCATGAACAGCTTTGCGCAGTGGTTCTGGCTGCTGATCTGGTGGTTCCTGTTCTTCGCCTACCTCGTCATCCTCTTCCAGATCATCGGGGACCTCTTCCGGGACCACGAGCTGAGCGGGTGGTGGAAGGCCCTGTGGATCATCGGGCTGATCGTCATGCCGTTCCTGGTCGCCCTGATCTACGTGATCGCTCGCGKCAGGGGCATGGCGGAGCGGCAGGTGAAGGCGGTCCAGCAGGCCAAGTCGGACACCGACACCTACATCCGGGAAGTGGCCGCCGGGAAGTCGCCGGCGGAGCACATCGCCGAGGCGAAGGCCCTCCTGGACGCCGGCACGATCAACGAGGCCGAGTACGCGCAGCTCAAGGCCAAGGCGCTCGCCTGACCTGAGCTCGATCCTCCGGGCCGGTACCGCACAGGTGCCGGCCCGGAGGCATGTCCGGGGACCTACAGCTCGCCGGACCGCTGGAGGTAGCGCATCGCCGCCCACCCGAGCGGGATGCGCAGCCAGTAGGTGGCGACGCGGAACAGCACCGCGATCGACGTGGCGATACCGGGGTTGATGCCCGTGATGCTGGTGAGCGTGCCGGCCAGCGCCAGCTCGATGGTGCCCATGCCGCCGGGGGTCGGCACCAGCGCGCCGGCGGTGTTGCCCGCCAGGTAGACGAGCGCGACCTGGATCAGCGTGGCCTCCTGCCCGAACGCGGCCAGGCTGGCGTCGAACGCGAAGATGAAGCCGAGCGTCATGAGCAGGTTGCCGCCCAGCGCGAGGGCCAGGCGCCACGGCTGTCCGAGCACCTCGATGAGCCGCGGCCAGGTCTGGCGCAGCGTGGGCATCGTCTTGGCCAGCACCCACTGACGCACCCGGGGCACCAGCAGCCCGGACGCGACCAGCGCCGCGAGGATGCCGATCACCAGCAGCACCACGGGCGAGATCGGCAGCGCCGACTCCGAGTTGCCGGACGCGATGGTCAGCACCAGCAGCAGCCCGAGCGTCACCACGAACTGGCTGACCTGGACGAGGGCGACGGTCGCGGCGGACAGCGTGGTCGAGACCCCGCGCTTCTGGAGCATCCGGAGGTTCAGGGCGGCTGGGCCGATGCCGGCGGGGGCGGCGAGGCCGACGAAGGTCGCCGCCGTCTGCACGAGGGTGGCCCGCCAGAGGGGCAGCTTGACCGGCGAGAACGCGACGAACGCCAGCGCCGCACCCAGCAGCGTGAGCAGGCCGAGCAGGAACGCGACGACCGTCCACCGCCAGTCGCCGGCTGCGAGCGCCGAGGTGATCTCGTTGATGTTGATGCTCGTGATGACGAAGACGATGGCGACGATCGGCACGACGATGGTGAGCACGGTGCGCGCACCGAACCGCACGAGCTGMTGGGGCTCCACGTCGGCGTCGGGCAGGTGCGCGACCAGCGCCGACCGCAGCTCGGCGAGCACCTTCTTGTCCGCGCGCATCTCGTTGCGGGTGAGCCGCGGCAGCGTGATCGTCTGCAGCAGGGGACCGATCTCGGCGATGTGGGACTCGGACAGCACGGCCACGGCGGAGTCCAGCGCGCGCGACGCCCCGACGCGCAGCGCCAGCAGGGCGACCAGCTGCGTGACGTCCATCCGCCGGGCCAGCTCGGAGGAGGCGACGTCGCCCTGCTCCCAGCTGGTCACCCAGACCACGGGACGGCCGACGACGGTCTCCACCAGGAGCACGTCGCTGGTCAGCGACCGGTGCGCGATGCCGGCGTCGTGGGCGAGCTGCAGCTGCGCCCAGATCTCCTGCAGCAGGTCGTCGGTGAGGTCGGCCGGGTCGAGGTCGCCCAGCGGGACCGCACGGCCGGGCCGCTCCTGGACCAGGAGCATCGAGTCGTCGGCCTCGGCGATGCTGAGCAGCTTCGGCGTGCGGACGCCCGCGGCGCGCGCCGCGTACGCCAGCAGGGCCGTGCGCTCGGCGGCCTGCCGCAGCGACACCACCGAGCGGCCCTCGATGCCGCGCATCCGCAACGATCGCCACAGGCGGGTGAGCATGCCGACCACCTGCCGGTCGCCGTCGATGACGACCAGGTCGAGCTCCTCGCCGTCGGCGGTGGTCATCTCGTACAGGCGGTGCGCGGTGGACCGGGTCAGCGCGCGGGCTGCCGGGTCGCCGTCGAGGTCGGGGCTGCCCTCCGGGGCGTCCTCGGTGGTCTCGTCCGCGACGCGCAGGAGCTGGACGGGTTCGAACCCGGCCCGCCGCACTCCGGCGACCAGGCTCGCGCCGTAGGCCCGTTCGGACTGCACGCCGGACAGGTAGCGGATGCCGAGACCCGTGACGCGGCCGACCAGAAACGAGACCACCAGCCCGGGCAGCGACACCCCGGCGGTGATGAGCAGGACGCCGATCGCGACCCACAGCAGGTTCCACGACCACTTCACGGTCCGCCGCCGACCGCGGGGGCCCACGACGGTGAGCAGGCCGACGAGCAGCGCGACGTAGCCCGGCAGCGTCACCACCCACGCGCCGTTGGAGCGGATCGACATCCCGATGATCAGCTCGTCGGACCCGAACGTCCGGATGGCCCAGAGCACGGCCTCGTTGAGCATGAGCGCGGCGAGGGCGGCGATCAGCCCCTCGAGCAGCTGGCGACCGAGGCGACGGAAGGCGAGCTCGGTGATGACCGCCAGCGGGACGGCGAGGACGACGAACACCTCGAGGCCGCGCCGGGGCACGAACAGGATCCGGTTGAGCAGTGTGGCGAAGCCCTGGACGTCCTCGGCCACGCCCGACGTGGTGTTGTGCGCGTAGGTCGCGAGCACCAGCACGAGCGCGATGCCCAACGCCGACAGGACGGTGCCGAGCAGGTCGCTCGGGTGGTGCACGCGGACCGCGGGGACGTCGACGATCCGGACGCCGGAGGTGCCGTCGGCGGAGCGCTCCGGCGTGGGCGCGACGTCGCCGGTGGGCGCGGCGTCGTCCGCGGCGGCGGCCGCGCCGACGTCCGCGCGACTGGCGGGAGTCGCGGACATACGGGCGAGTCTAGGCAGCGGGGCAGTCCCTGCCCGGCAGGTCGGGCTCGCGACGCTGTCGGCCTCGTCACTGTGGCCGTGACCTGGAGGGACGGGTTGCGCGCCGTTCGGGCGCTCTGTCGGGATCGTCCACTAGCGTGACCGCCAAGACGAGAGATCCGTGCTGACATCCCGTGGAGGCCCCCGTGTCCGACGACCTGACCGCCGCCGACTCCACCGCGCTCCGGCGCATCTGGTGGCTCCCGGTCCTGCGCGGCGTGGTGCTCCTCGTCCTCGGCCTGTTCATGCTCGTGCAGCCGCTCGGCACGGTGAAGGCGCTCGTGTGGGTGTTCGGGGTGTTCGCCATCATCGACGGCCTCATCGCCATCGCGCAGTGGCTGGGCAACCGCAAGGAGCCCGGCGCGGGCTGGTGGCTGATCTCCGGCGTGGTCGGGATCGCGTTCGGTGTCATCGCGGTCGTCTGGACCGGCCCCACGGCGCAGGTGATCTTCTACCTGATCACGCTCTGGGTGCTGGTGATCGGGGTGCTCGGGATCATCGCCTCGGTCGTGCTGTACCGGTCGCGGGACATCGGCTGGTACTGGGTGCTGACCTTCGGGCTGATCGCGTTCCTGTTCGGGCTGCTGCTGCTCATGAACCCGCAGACCTCGGTGAGCA
The DNA here is from genome assembly GCF_056400905.1 of Cellulomonas sp. P4_H12. Lineage (NCBI taxonomy): Bacteria > Bacillati > Actinomycetota > Actinomycetes > Micrococcales > Cellulomonadaceae > Cellulomonas > Cellulomonas sp. P4_H12. Next base: position 9,714 of record NZ_JBFUKJ010000048.1, on the reverse strand, counting down.
TCATCGTCGTGCTCTTGGGCCTGTTCGCGTTCGTCGGCGGCGTCGTGCTCGTGGTGAGCGGCTTCGCGACGAAGCAGTTGGCCAAGGACCTGGACCGCGGCTCCGCGACGGTCTGACCGGAGCCGTCCGTCAGTTCAGGCCGAGTGCCGCTATCCAGGCCGCCGGGATGAGCGCGTAGCCCACGAACACGACCATGTCCATGATCGTGTGGGCGACCACCAGAGGCATGACCCGCCGCCTGCGCCGGTAGTACTCGGCGAATACCAGGCCCATGATCGCGTTGCCGACGAACGCGCCCCAGCCCTGGTACAGGTGGTACGAGCCGCGCAGGAGGGCGCTCGCGACGACGATCGCCGATGCGCTCCAGCGCAGCTCGCGCAGCCGCTCCATGAGGTAGCCGACGACGATGACCTCCTCGAGCAGCGCGTTCTGCAGCGCCGCGAGGAGCAGCACGGGGATGGTCCACCAGGCGGCGTTGAGGGCGGAGGCCTGCACCTGGACGGCCAGGCCGAGCACCCGTGCGACCGCGTACAGCCCGAGCCCCGGGATGCCGATGAGGGCCGCGAGCCCGACGCCGACGCCCAGGTCGCGCCAGGGCCGCCTGAAGTCCAGGCCGATGCGGCGCACCGCCGACTTCCCGTTGGCCGACAGCAGGTACAGCGCCAGCGCGACGGGGACCAGCGCGAACCCGATCTGCAGCAGCTGGTAGGTCAGGTCGAGCCAGGGGCGCGGCGACCGGCTCGGGTTGAGCGTCGTCGACTGTTCGCCCAGCGGCGGCCCGGCGGTGAGCCGGTCGATGATGTTGACCACCGCGTAGAGCCCGGACTTGCCCAGCGACAGCCCGAGCACGATCCAGATCTCGGTGGTCAGCCGCCGGCGGTAGGCGCGCTCGCTGGGCGGCGGGGCGGCGGGCGGGCGGCCGGTCGCGATGGCGACGTCTCCGCCGGGGCCGGCCGAGGCCGTCGCGGCGTCGGGGCTCGCGTCGTCGGGCGTCGGCGTCGGCGCTGTCATGGGTCGCAGCGTAGGCCGCATCCCTGGACGCCACCTGGGTGCGCGCTGAACGTCTCGCCGGTACGGACCCGGACCGACGGCTGGTGCGCCCTCGACCTTGGTCGGTTGTGGGGCCGACAAGCCCAGAACTAGTTTGTGGCTCGGCCGGCACCTCATTCACCCGCGACGCCGACTCGAGGAGGCGGACGACGTGACGATTGCCACGACGCACGGGGGTCTGATCCCGGCCATCCCCGTCGAGCTGGTCGGCGTGACGCGCACCTTCGGCGCGGTGACCGCGCTGGACGACGTGTCGCTGACGGTCGGCGACGGTGAGCTGGTCGGCCTGCTCGGCCCCAACGGCGCCGGCAAGACGACCCTGCTCAGCCTGGTCAGCGGCCTGCGCACGCAGGACTCGGGCGACGTGCGGCTCTTCGGCGGCGACCCCCGCCGGGCGTCGTCGCGGATCGGCCTCGGCACGACCCCGCAGGAGACCGGCCTGCCACCGACGCTCACGGTCGGTGAGGTGGTCGACCTCGTCGCGAAGCACTACCCGGCGCCCATGGCGCGCGCCGAGGTGCTCGCGCGGTTCGGGCTCGAGGACCTGGTTCGACGGCAGACGGGCGGGCTCTCCGGCGGGCAGAAGCGTCGTCTGGCGGTCGCGCTCGCCCTCGTCGGCAGACCGCGGCTCGTGCTGCTGGACGAGCCGACCACGGGCCTCGACGTCGAGGCGCGGCACATCCTCTGGCAGGCGCTGCGCGAGTACCACGCCGACGGGGCCACGGTGCTGCTGACCAGCCACTACCTCGAGGAGATCGAGGCGCTCGCCGAGCGCGTCGTGGTCATCGGCGGCGGACGGGTGCTCGCCGACGACAGCCTTGGGTCCGTGCTCGGTCTCGTGGCGCTGCGCCGGGTGATCCTGTCGCTGCCTCCGGAGGCGGCGGTCGATCTCGCGCGGCTGCCGGGTGCCCAGAGCGCCCAGCAGGGTCCCGACGGGCGGTGGACGGTCCTCGCCGACGACGCCGACCGGCTGGTTCGCGCGCTCGTCGTGCAGGACGTGCCGTTCCGCGACCTCGAGATGCGAGGCGCGTCCCTCGAGGAGGCCTTCCTGGCCCTCACGTCGCACGAGGAGGAGGTCGCCCGATGAGCACCACGACGCTGACCCTGCGGCCGTTCTGGTCGCTGGCCGTGCTGCACGCCCGGTTCCAGTTCCTCGAGACCATCCGGATCCCGATCGCGGTCATCGGCAACCTGCTGTTCCCGTCGCTGGCGCTCCTGTTCTTCGTGATCCCGCAGCAGGCCGTCGCCCAGGACCCCGGCATCGCCACGGCGGCGGTCGCGCAGCTCGGGGTGTTCGCCGTGATGTCGACGTGCCTGTTCTCGTTCGGTGTCGGGGTCTCCGAGGACCGCGCCCTGCCGTTCGACCCGTTCCTGCGCACCCTGCCCGCGGGCGCCGGACCGCGCCTGGCCGGCCGGGTGCTCAACGGAGTGCTCTGGTCCTACCTGGCCCTCGTCCCTCTCGTGCTGCTGGGGGTCGTCGCCACCGCCGCCACCGTGACGCCCGCGCAGGGCCTGGCCGCGATCGCGATGGTCCCGGCGGTGGCCGTGCCGTTCCTGCTGCTCGGGCTCGGGATCGGGTACCGGCTGAGCTCGAAGGCCGCGATCGCCGTCGTGCAGGCGACCCTGTTCCCGCTCGCGTTCGCGGGTGGCCTGTTCCTGCCGCCCGAGGCCTTCCCGGCCTGGCTCGACGCGATCTCGAAGCTGCTGCCGTCGCGGGCGGCGCGCGACCTCGCCATCCAGGCGGTCACCGGCTACCCGGCCTACGGCTACGCGCTGCTCGTGATCCTGGTGTGGACCGTCCTGTTCGCTGCCTTCGCCGTGACGGCCTACCGCCGCGACGAGGGCCGCCGGTTCCACTGAGCCGTCAGGCGAAGCGGCGCAGCCGCAGCGAGTTGCCGACGACGAGCACCGACGAGAACGCCATCGCCGCGCCGGCGATCATCGGGTTGAGCAGGCCGAGGGCGGCCAGCGGGATCGCGGCGACGTTGTAGGCGAACGCCCAGAACAGGTTCTGCTTGATCACCCGCAGGGTCCGCCGGGACAGCCGGATCGCATCGCCGGCCGCACGCAGGTCGCCGCGGACCAGCGTGATGTCCGCCGCCTCGATGGCCACGTCGGTCCCGGTGCCCATGGCCAGGCCGAGGTCGGCGGTCGCCAGGGCCGCGGCGTCGTTCACGCCGTCGCCCACCATCGCGACGCGCGCACCCTCGCGCTGGAGGCGCGCGACGACCGCGACCTTGTCCGCGGGCAGCACGCGCGCGACGACGTCGGTCTCGTCGATGCCGACCTCGCGAGCGGCTGCCCGGGCGGCACCCTCGTTGTCGCCGGTCAGCAGGATCGGTCGCAGCCCGAGCGCGCGGAGCTCGGTGACCGCCTGCGCGGACGAGCCCTTGACGGGGTCGCGCAGCACCAGGACGCCGCGGGGCGAGCCGTCCCACGCGGCCATGACGGCCGTCGCGCCGTCTGCCTCGGCGGCGTCGAACGGCTGCTGGAACGCCGTCGGGTCGACGCCCTGGTCGCGGAGCCACGCCGGACGGCCGACGAGCACGCGGCGGCCCAGGCCGACGCCCGAGTGCGCGGTGCGGACCACGCCGGACACACCGTGCCCGGCCTCGGCGCGGAAGTCGTGCACCTGGTCGGCGCCGATGACGACGCCGTCGGCACCTGACGGGCCGTCCTGCTGGACGACCGCGGCAGCGACGGCCCGGCCGATCGGGTGCTCCGCCAGCTGCTCGACGGCCGCCGCGTAGCGAAGCACGTCCGGCTCGCCGATCACGTCGACGAGGGCCATCCGCCCCTCGGTCACGGTCCCCGTCTTGTCGAGCACGACGGTGTCCACGGCGCGGGTCTGCTCGAGCACCTCCGGGCCCTTGATGAGGATGCCCAGCTGCGCGCCGCGACCGGTGCCGACCAGGAGCGCGGTGGGCGTCGCGAGGCCCAGGGCGCAGGGGCACGCGATGATCAGCACGGCGACGGCGGCGGTGAACGCGGCCTGCGCGCCCGAGCCGGAGAGCAGCCAGGCGGCGAGCGTGCCGACGGCCAGCACCAGGACGACCGGCACGAACACCGCGGAGATGCGGTCCGCCAGCCGCTGCACAGGAGCCTTGCCGGTCTGCGCGGTCGCGACGAGCCGGCCGATCTGCGCCAGACGAGTCTCCGCGCCGACGCGCGTGGCCCGCACGACGAGCGCGCCGGACGTGTTGAGGGTGGCGCCGGTGACCTCGTCGCCGGGCCCGACGTCGACCGGCACGGGCTCACCCGTGAGCAGCGACGTGTCGAGCGCGGACGTGCCGCGGACGACGACGCCGTCGGTGGCGACCTTCTCGCCGGGACGGACGGCGAACTCGTCGCCGACCGCGAGGCGCTCGACCGGGACCCGGTGCTCCGTACCGTCGACCAGCAGCGCGACGTCCTTGGCGCCGAGGTCGAGCAGCGCGCGCAGGGCGTCGCCGGCGCGGCGCCGCGAGCGGTGCTCGGCATAGCGGCCGGCCAGCAGGAACGTGGTGACGACCGCGGCGACCTCGAAGTACAGCTCGGGCACGTCCATGCCCGTCTCGGCCCGCGGCCACAGGGACGGCGTCATGGTCAGGCCGAGCTCGCCCGCCCCGCCGAGCAGCAGGGCCCACAGCGACCAGCCGGTCGCGGCGATGATGCCGATGGAGACGAGCGTGTCCATGGTCGAGGCGCCGTGGCGGGCCGCCCGGAACGCGGCGCGGTGGAACGGCCACGCGGCCCAGGTGGCGACCGGCAGGGCCAGGGCGGCGACGACCCACTGCCAGCCCGTGAACTGGAGCGCGGGGATCATCGAGAGGAGCAGCACGGGGACGCTGAGCACGACCGCCACCCGCAAGCGCGCGCGCAGCTCGGCGCCGCGGGCGTCGGTCGGGGCCGACGTGTCCTCGTCGGCGTCCATGTCGTGGCCCGGGGCCATGGTGTGGCCCGAGAGCGCGTGCTCGAACGGGTCCATGTCGTGGTGGGCGCCCACCACCGTCGCGTCGTACCCGGCGGAGCGGACCGCGGCGACGAGCGCCTCGGTGTCGGCGGGCTGCCCGTCGGTCATGGTGACGCGCGCGGACTCCAGCGGCAGGTTTACCGTCGCCTCGACGCCCGGCAGCCGGTTCAGCTTCTTCTCCACGCGCGCGACGCAGGACGCGCAGGTCATGCCCTCGATCGCGAGATCGACGGTGGAGTCGTTCACAGCAGCGACCTCCGCGGGGTCACGGCGTAGCCGGCCTCGACGACCGCCTCGGCGATCGCGGCGTCGGCCAGCGGGGTCTCGGAGACGACGGACACGGTGGAGGAGCCGCCGACGCTCAGCTGGATCGTGACGTCCTGCACGCCCGGCAGTGCGGACAGCTCAGAGGTCACCGCGGCGACGCAGTGCCCGCAGGTCATGCCGTCGACGCCGAACGTGCTCGTGGTGCTGGTGCTCATGGGGTCTCCTTCTAGCTGCGGACGAGGCGGGCGATGGCGTCGGCGGCTTCCTTGACCTTGGCCGCGCCCTCCTCGGGGGACTGGCGGGCGGCGTCGACGACGCAGTGGGCGAGGTGGTCCTCGACCAGCCCGATGCTCACGGCCTGCAGCGCCTTGGTGACGGCGGCGACCTGGGTGAGGATGTCGATGCAGTACACGTCCTCGTCGACCATCCGCGCGATGCCGCGGACCTGGCCCTCGACGCGGCGCAGGCGTTTGAGGTAGTCGTCCTTGGCGTCGGTGTAGCCGTGCATGGGAGCCCTCTTTCGTCGCGAGCGGGTGCAATCTGCGCAACACCATACCCCTGGGGGGTATTCCGGTCGTGCCGGCGGGGCACAATCGACGGCATGCGGGTCTCGGCGAAGGCGGACTATGCGGTGCGGGCGTGCGCCGAGCTGGCGTCGTCCCCGCACGGCGACCCGGTGCGGGCGGACGACCTGGCGGTCGGGCAGCAGCTCCCGGTCGCGTTCCTCGAGCGGATCCTGGGCGACTTGCGCCGCGGCGGCGTGGTCTCCAGCGTGCGCGGCCGCTCAGGCGGCTACCGCCTGGCGCGCGCCGCCGACGAGATCACGCTGGCCGACGTCATCCGCGCGGTCGACGGCCCGCTGGTCACCGTGCGCGACGAGCGGCCGACCGCGCTCGAGTACGCCGGCTCGGCCCAGGCGCTGCTCGAGGTCTGGGTCGCGCTCCGCGTGAGCGTGCGCGACGTGCTCGACCAGGTGACGCTCGCCGGCCTGGTCTCCGGCGAGCTGCCGCCGACCGTGCACGAGCTGGCCGCCCGGCACGACGCCTGGGTCAACCCGTAACGGTCAGTCGGTGGGCGCCGTGGCCTGCGCGGCCGCGCGGACGGCGGCCGGGAGGGCCGAGACGATCCGGTCCACCGCGGCGTCGTCGTGCGCGGCCGACACGAACCAGGCCTCGAACGGCGACGGCGGCGCGTAGACGCCGGACTCGAGCAGCGAGTGGAAGAACGGCGCGTACCGCCAGGACTCGGTGGCCTTGACCGCGTCGTAGTCGCGGGCCCCGCGCGCGGCGGCGTCGGCACCGAAGAACGTGCTGAACAGGTTGCCGGCCCACTGGATCGCGTGCGGCAGGCCCTCGGCGGACAGCGCGGCGCCCAGCTCGGCGCGCAGCTGGGCGGAGACGGCGTCGACACGGGCGTACACGTCCTGGTCGGCCAGGCGCAGCGTGGCGAGGCCCGCCGCGGTGGCGACCGGGTTCCCCGACAGCGTGCCGGCCTGGTAGACGGGTCCGACCGGGGCCAGCAGCGCCATGACGTCGCGACGGCCGCCCACCGCGGCGACGGGCAGGCCGCCGCCGATGACCTTGCCGAACGTGTAGAGGTCGGCCGCCCAGCCCTCGCGCAGGCCCTCGAGGCCCCACCAGCCGGAGTAGCCGACCCGGAAGCCGGTCAGCACCTCGTCCTGGATGAGCAGCGCGCCGTGCGTCAGGGTCAGGCGGCGCAGCGCGGCGTTGAAGCCCGGCAGCGGCGGCACGACGCCCATGTTCGCGGGTGCGGCCTCGGTGATCACGGCGGCGATCCGGTCGCCGTGCTCGGCGAACGCGGCCTCGATGGCCTCGGGGTCGTTGTAGGGCACGACGATCGTCTCGGCGGCGACCGCCGCGGAGACGCCGGCGGAGTCGGGCAGGCCGAGCGTCGCGACGCCCGAGCCGGCGGAGGCGAGCAGGGCGTCGACGTGGCCGTGGTAGCAGCCGGCGAACTTCACGACGAGGTCGCGGCCCGTGTAGGCCCGGGCCAGACGCAGGGCGGTCATCGTCGCCTCGGTGCCGGTCGAGACCAGGCGCACCTTCTCGGCCGGGGGGACCCGCGAGCGGATCTCGTCGACCAGGTCGACCTCGGTGAGCGTCGGGGCGCCGAAGCTCAGACCCCGCCCGGCCGCCTCGCGGACGGCCTCGACCACCTCGGGGTGCGCGTGGCCCAGCAGGGCCGGGCCCCACGAGCTGACCAGGTCGACATACTCGGTGCCGTCGACGTCGGTGACGTAGGCGCCCCGGGCCGAGGCGAGGAACCGCGGCGTGCCGCCGACGTTGCCGAAGGCGCGGACGGGCGAGTTGACGCCGCCGGGGATGACGGCCTGCGCGTGCGCAAAGGCAGAGTCGCTCTCGCGTGTTCTGCCTGTCGCGGCCGAAGTGGTGACGCTCATCGGATCTCCTCTGCCAGCCAACCGGCCAGCTCTGTCGCAGAGTACGTGAGTACGTGATCGGCACCGGCGCGACGGATGCTGAGCACGGACTCGAGGATCGCCCGTCTGCGCTCGATCCAGCCTCGCGCGGCGGCGGCCTCGATCATCGCGTACTCACCCGACACCTGGTAAGCGGCCACCGGGACGGTGGACATCGCGGCCACGTCGGACAGGATGTCGAGGTACGCGAGCGCGGGCTTCACCATGACGATGTCGGCGCCCTCGGCGAGGTCGATCTCCACCTCGCGCACGGCCTCCCGACGGTTCGCCGGGTCCATCTGGTACGTCCGGCGGTCGCCCTCGAGCTGCGACTCGACGGCGTCGCGGAACGGGCCGTAGAAGGCGGACGCGTACTTGGCCGCGTAGGCGAGCACGGCGACGTCGTCGCGACCGGCGGCGTCCAGGGCGTCGCGCACGTACCCGACCTGGCCGTCCATCATCCCGGACAGCCCGACGACGTGCGCGCCCGCAGCCGCCTGGGCGAGGGCCATCTCCGCGTACCGGACCAGGGTCGCGTCGTTGTCGACGGCCCCCGAGGGACTGAGCACCCCGCAGTGGCCGTGGTCGGTGAACTCGTCCAGGCACAGGTCCGCCTGGACCACCAGGGCGTCGCCCACCTCGGCGACCGTGTCGGCGATCGCGAGGTTGAGGATGCCGGCGGGGTCGGTGGCCTGCGAGCCCACGGCGTCGCGGACGGTGGGGATGGCGAACAGCATGACGCCGCCGAGCCCGGCGCCGGCGGCCTCGGCCACCGCCTTCCGCAGCGAGTCGCGGGTGTGCTGCAGGACCCCGGGCATCGAGGTGATCTCCCGCGGCTCGGTCAGCCCTTCCTTGACGAACACCGGCAGCACCAGCTGTGCGGCGTCGAGGCGCGTCTCCGCGGTCAGGCGGCGCAACGCCGGCGTCGAGCGCAGGCGGCGGGGGCGGACGCGACGGTCGGTCATCAGAGCTCCTCCTCGGGGCTGGGGATCGGCGCGGGCAGCACCGTGGCGACCGCGCGGGCCAGGGCGTCGACCATGCCGAGCATCGTCTGCTCGGTGGCGATGCCGGCGAGCGGCAGGCCCAGCCGTGCGGCCTCGGCGGCGGTCGACGGGCCGATGCCGATCATCAGGGTGCTCGCCGGGGGCGGACCCAGGCGCGCCGCCAGCTCGCGGACCGTGCTGGCCGACGTGAGCAGCGCGGCGTGGATGGTGCCGTCGGCCCACGACTCGCGGACGTCGGCGGGCGGGGGCGCGGCGGGCACCGTCCGGTAGGCGACGACGTCGGTGACGTCCCACCCGCGGGCGCGCAGCCCGTCGGTGACCGTGGGCGCCGCCAGGTCGCCGCGAGGGAACAGGACGCGCGCCGGCGCGGACGGTGCGGGCCAGCACTCCACCAGCGCGCGGGACGTGGACGAGCCGCGCGGGACGAGCGAGGGCTCGACGCCGACCTCGCGCAGGGCGCGGGCCGTCCCGGGACCCACCGCGGCCACCTTCACGTTCCCGTCGGCGAGCAGCTGGACCAGGCTGCCGGCGCTCTCCTGCGACCGGTCGGCCAGCACCGGCACGGCGGCTGCGCTGGTGACCACGAGCCAGCCGTACCAGCCGGACTCGAGGGCGAGCAGGGCGTCGTCGAGCTCGGTGGGGTCCTCGGGCGGGACCGTCTCGATCAGGGGCACGACCACGGCCTCGGCTCCCGCGGCGGCGAGCGCGACGACGGCGGCGCTGCGCCCGGCGGCCGGGCGGGGGACCAGCACGCGCCACCCGGCCAGGGGCAGTGCCGGGGCGGTGCTCATCGGCTGACCCCCAGGCAGGCCAGGTCCGCCGCGCCGGCGCCGAGCAGCACCTCGGCGAGCTCGATCCCGAGGCGCCGGGCCGCGTCGGTGCTGTCGCCGCCCAGGGTGGCGGTGAGCCCGCGGCGCAGGCTCGCGGCGCCGTCGGGCCGGGCGACGACGGCGTCGAGCCGCAGCGTGCGGCCGTCGTCGGCGAGCGCGGCCCAGGCGCCGATC
>NZ_JBFUKJ010000047.1:0-19437 GCF_056400905.1 Cellulomonas sp. P4_H12 | reverse complement strand
CCACGAGACGACGCTGCTCGGCGATCCGCGCGGGCGGTGCGCTCGGCAGGCCGTCGGTGGCCAGCACGTGCACGGCCAGGAGCTCCGACCCGGCCGCGCGCTGGGCGATCCGGGCGCCGCGGCGCAGCAACGTGTCGCCCTCGGGTCCGCCGGTGACCGCCACGACCACCCGCTCGCGCGCGGGCCAGGGCGACTCGATCCGGTGCTCGCGCCGGTAGGTGGTCAGGGCGTCGTCCACCCGGTCCGCCAACCAGAGCAGCGCCAGCTCACGCAGCGCGGTGAGGTTGCCGACCCGGAAGTACTGCGTCAGGGACGCGTCGATCTGCTCGGCCCGGTACACGTTCCCGTGCGCGAGCCGGCGGCGCAGGGCCTCCGGCGCCAGGTCGACCAGCTGGATCTGATCGGCGTCGCGCACCACATGGTCCGGCACGGTCTCGCGCTGCTTGACCCCCGTGATCGCCTCGACGTCGTCATTCAACGACTCCAGGTGCTGCACGTTCACCGTGGTGACCACGTCGATCCCGGCGTCCAGGACGTCGTGCACGTCCTGCCACCGCTTGGCATGCACGCTGCCCGGCACGTTGGTGTGCGCGAGCTCGTCGATCATCACCACCTGCGGCGCCCGGGAAAGGACCGCGTCCACGTCCAGCTCGGTGAACGACGCGCCACGGTGCTCGAGGGCGCGTCGGGGCAGCACCTCGAGCCCGTCCAGCTGCGCCGCCGTCGCCGCCCGACCGTGATCCTCGACCAGCCCGACCACCACGTCGGTGCCACGCGACATGCGCCGGTGGGCCTCATCGAGCATCGCGTACGTCTTGCCGACCCCCGGCGCCGCACCCAGGTACACCGTCAACCGACCGCGCCTCGGGGGCACCTCGCCGCTGGTCACGAGCCCATTGTCTCGCTGGTCACGAGCCTATGGTCTGCAGCCCGAGGTTGACTCGCAGCAGTTCGCGCGCGGTTCGCCGAGGAACCTGAGGTCACGGCCGACGGCGAGCCGCCCGACGAGCGACTCCGCCGACGCCACAGGCACACACCGTCGACGCGCGACTGGGCCGCCCGCGATGCTCATGAGCGGTCCTGACGCGATGACTCCACCCGCAGGATGAGCCCAGGCACGCAGCCGGTCACCTAGACTCCGTCCGTGATCTTCAAGGCGGTGGGCGAGGGCAGGCCTTACCCGGACCACGGGCTCGAGACAGCCAAGCAGTGGGCCGAGGTTCCGCCGCGCCAGGTCCGCCTCGACGAGCTGGTCACCACCAAGCGCACGCTCGACCTCGACGCCCTGCTGGCGGAGGACTCCACGTTCTACGGCGACCTGTTCGCCCACGTCGTCCAGTACCGCGGCGTCATGTACCTGGAGGACGGCCTGCACCGGGCCGTCCGGGCGGCACTCCACCAGCGTGCTCTGCTCCACGCCCGGGTGCTGGTGGTCAAGTGACCGAGCAGGACCGCGGTCGTCAGCTGCGCCGACGGCACATGCACGAGCGGCAGGCCGTCATCTTCGGCGTGCTGCTCGCCGCCATGGCGCTCGCCGGGCTCGGTGCCGCGGCCATCTTCACCGGCAGCCTGAACCTCCCGGTCTTCGCCCGCGACTTCGCCACCGAGCCCAGCGCGACCGCGAGCCAGGATCCGTACCCGTGCCCGCCGGCCGGTGCGATGCCCGTCCCCTACGGGCAGGTCACGGTCAAGGTCTTCAACGCGACCACCCGCGTCGGGCTCGCGGGAGCGACGTCCGCGGCCCTCGCCGAGCGCGGGTTCGTCATCGGCGCGACCGAGAACTTCAGCGTCACGTACGACGGCAAGGCGCGGATCATCTTCGGCACCGCCGGTGTCGCCCAGGCGTACACGCTCGCGGCCCAGCTGGACGGCGCCGTGCTGATCCTCGACCCGCGCACCGACCCGACCGTCGACCTCGTCCTCGGCGCGGAGTTCCCCGAGCTGAAGGCCGTGGACACGGTGACGCTCGACCCGGCCGCGCCGCTGGTCGCACCACCGGGCTGTACGCCGTTCGACGAGGTCGTGGCACCGGCCGCCCCGGCGCCGACGGAGACCCCCGCGGCCGGCTGACCGGCCCGCCGTGCAGCTGCCCGGCACCCGTGCGAGGTTGGTGGTCTGACCGTGGTCGCCGACCACGACCGACCTGGGAGCCGACGATGACCGACAACGCCCCCGACCCGGTGGCCTCCTCCGCGCCCACGGCGCCGGCACCGCCCGACGACACCGAGCGCGGCGACGCCTACGTGGAGTCGCAGACCACCGCCATCTTCCCCGTGGCCGGCGCGGGCGCCGGGACGGTCCCCGCGGCCGTGCACCCCGACGTCGACCGGCGGGTCCAGGACGAGTGATCTCACAGGTTGCGGGGCCCCGTCGCGCAGGAGGGTCGGGCTAGCCTGAGGCCCTGCCCGTCTGGTCGGCCTGGTCTGGGCCCGCTCCCTCGGAGGTCCCGCTGCTCAGCGCCCCGCTGCACCGAACCCTCCACTCCCGGACGGCCGTGTGGGTCGCCTTCGCCCTGGTGCACGGCTGGCTCGCGCTCGTCGGCCTCGTGCTGATCCCCCAGCAGGCGTTCTGGGACCTGGACCTCTACCGCTACTGGATGTGGCTGGGCCTCTACCGGGACCAGTGGCCGGTGCTGTCCGGCTCGTGGGTGTACCCGGTCGGAGCGATCGTGCCGATGCTCGTCGCCGCGGTGGGCGGCACCGGCGGTGTGTCCGGGTACGCGCCGGCGTGGGCGGCCATGATCACGCTGCTCGACGGCATCGCGCTGGCGGTCCTGCTCCGCGTGCGCCGTCCGGGCCGGCCCGACGACGCCCCGACCACCTACGGCGCCTGGTGGTGGCTCGCGTTCCTGCTGCTGCTCGGGCCGGTGGCGATGGGACGGCTCGACGCGGTCGTCGCTCCCGTGGTCGTCGTCGCCCTCGCCATCGCCCTGCGGCACCCGCGCATCACGTCCGCGCTGCTCACGGCCGCCGCCTGGATCAAGGTGGCCCCCGGCGCTCTCCTGATCGCCCTGTTCTTCGCCGTCAAGCGCCCCTGGCGCAGCGTCGTGGTGCCGGCGGCGATCGTCAGCGTGGTCGTCGTCGGCGTGACGGCGGCGCTCGGCGGGTTCGCCCACGTGGCGTCGTTCCTGACCGAGCAGGACGAGCGCGGGCTCCAGATCGAGGCGCCCGGGGCGACGCCGTGGCTGGTCGCGGGCCTGTGGGTGCCGTCGATCACGCGCGGTCTCAACCAGGCGATCGTCAGCTGGGAGATCTACGGGCCGGGCACCCAGGGCGTCGCGGACGTGCTGGGGGCGCTGTTCTTCCTGGCCATCGGCGCGGCGGCGCTGCTGCTGTGGTGGCGCCGCGAGCACCTGGGCGCGCGGATGTGGTCCGGCGGCATCGCCCGGACCGAGCTGCTGGTCCGCGGCGCGATGCTGCTCACGCTCGCCATGCTCGTGTTCAACAAGGTGGGCTCGCCGCAGTACATGGGCTGGCTGGCGCCGCCCGTCGCCGTCGCGCTCGCGCTGCGTCTGCCGGGCTGGCGCACGACCGCGTGGCTGGTCGCGGGGATCGCCGGGGCGACGCAGGTGGTGTTCCCCTGGCTGTACAGCGAGGTGATCTACGGCGGCCCGGGCGTGACGTTCACGCTCGCGGCCCGCAACGTCGCGCTCGCCGTCCTCCTGGTGCACACCGTCGTGGCGCTGGTCCGGCCGGTGTCGCCCGAGGACCCGGCGGACGACCAGGTCGAGGACGTGGGCCGCCCGGAGCGGATCAGCAGCGCGGCGTCGTAGGACGCCTCAGCCCAGCTGCGTGGCCACCTCCGACGCCACGAGCTCGAGGTGGTCGAGGTCGTGCAGGTCGAGCACCTGCAGGTAGACGCGGGTGACGCCGAGCTCGCGGTACGAGCCGATCCGGTCGACCACGGCGCTCGGCGTGCCGGCGAACCCGACGGCGCGGACCTCGGTGGCGTCGCGGCCGATCGCGGCGGCCCGACGCGCCACCTCGGCGTCGTCGCGACCCGCGCACAGCACCTGCGCGACCGAGAACGTGAGCGACGCCGGGTCCCGACCGGCGTCCTCGCACGCCGCGCGGACCGTGGCCACCCGGCCCTCGACGTCGGCGGGCGCGGGGAACGACATGTTGAACTCGCTGGCGTACTTGGCGGCGAGCGCGGGCGTCCGCTTCGGGCCGCTGCCGCCGACGATGACCGGGACGCCGGGTCTCGTGGGGTCAAGCGGCGAGAACTGCACGGGCTTCGGCAGCGCGGGCGCGTTGGTCAGCGTGTAGTGCGACCCCTCGAACCCGTAGCGAGACCCGATCGGCGTCCCCCACAGACCGGTGATCAGCTCGAGCTGCTCGGTCAGCAGGTCGAACCGCTTGGCCGGGAACGGGATGCCGTACGCGGCGTGCTCCTCGGCGAACCAGCCGGCGCCCAGGCCGAGCTCGACGCGGCCGCCGGACATCTGGTCCACCTGCGCCACCTGGATCGCGAGCACTCCCGGGTGCCGGAAGGTTGCCGACGAGACCAGGGTGCCCAGCCGGATCCGGCTCGTCTCGCGCGCCAGCCCCGCGAGCGTCGTCCAGGCGTCCGTCGGACCGGGCAGGCCGTCGCCGTCGCCCATGTTCAGGTAGTGGTCGGAGCGGAAGAAGGCGTCGAACCCGAGGTCCTCGGTCGCCTTGGCCACCGCGAGCAGGTCGTCGTAGGAGGCCCCCTGCTGGGGCTCGGTGAAGATGCGCAGGTCCATGCGATCCACCCTCACACAGGTCGCCGCCGCTCGCGGCGCGACGTCCACGCGTGCGACGGTGGACCGGTGAGCGTTGGATTCCCCACCCTCGTGCCCGAGCGGCACCCCGCCGACGAGCCCTTCGCGGTCGCCGACTGGCGCCGCCGCGTGGCGCAGATGTACGCCGACGTCCGTCGCCTCGCGGAGTCGGACCCCGCGACCGCGCACGCCGTCTGGGTGCAGCGTCGCGACGAGCTGCTGGCCGAGCACCCCGCCTCGCCGCTCGACGCGGACGCGAAGGCGGCGTTCGAGGGGCTCGCAGTCCCGCACTACGACCCGGCGTACCGGTTCGAGTGCGCGGTGCTGCCGGCCGCCCACCAGCGCCTCGACGTGAGCACGGGCACGGACGGCGTGGTGCCGTTCGAGCGGATCGGGACCGTCGAGCTCGGCGACCTGGGCAGCCTCGCCGTCTGGGTGCTGCGCGCGTACGGGGGCGGCCTGTTCGTGCCGGTCAAGGACGCGTCGCCGGACACCTACGGCGGCGGTCGGTACCTGCTCGACACCATCAAGGGCGCCGACCTCGGCATGGTCGGCGACCGGCTCGTCGTCGACCTCAACTTCGCCTACAACCCGTCGTGCGCCTACGACCCCGCGTGGACCTGCCCGCTGGCCACCCGCGCGAACACGCTCGGCGTCGAGATCCCCGTCGGAGAGCGCACCTTCTCGTGAGCGCGCTCACGTCGATGTGGGCGTGGGACAACCCCGTCCCGTCGTCCGTCGACGCCCGCGGCCGCGGCTACGCGCCCGCGGAGCCGGCGGCTCTCGTCGCGTTCTGCCACGAGCGTGCGCTCGACCGCGTGTTCCTCTCGGCACCCTGGGCTGCCGACGAGGGACCGGTGGGCGACTGGTTCCGCGCCGCGACCTCGGCCCTGCAGGCGGCGGGGGTCGCGGTCGGTCCGCTGGGCGGAGACCCCGGCTGGCTCGGGCAGCCGGAGCTGGCGGTCACCTGGGCGCTCTCTGCGCTGCGCTCGGGGCCGAGCGACACCCTGCAGCTCGACGTCGAGCCCTGGGCGACGGCCAGGTGGTCCACCGACCGCGACCGCCTGTGCAGCCAGTGGCTCACGCTCCTCGACGCGGTGCTCGACGCGCTGCCGCCGGCCGTGACCCTCGGCGTCGACACCCCGTGGTGGCTCGCGCACGAGCCGTGGGGCGACGGCACCCTGCTCGACGCCGTCCTCGCGCGCGCCGGCCGGGTGGGTGTCGTCGCGTTCAGCGACCACGCGCGCGGACCCGACGGGATCATCGCGCTCGCGGCGCCCGCCGCGGTCGCGGCGTCGGCGGCGGGCCGGCCGTTCACGGTCGGGGTCGAGACGGACACCGCCGAGGTGGCCGGGGGCGCGCAGTACACGTTCGTCGACGAGGGCGCCGCCGTCCTCGAGAGCGAGACGGCCCGCGTCGAGGCCGCGTTCGGGCAGCTGCCCGGCTACGAGGGCGTTACGGTGGAGCACCACCGCGCGTGGCGGACGCTGCTGGGCCTGGACTGATCGATCAGGCCATGAGCGACGGCAAAGGTGCCGAGAACGACCCTCATGGCCTGGTCGGGCGGCGTCACACCTGGCAGGCCGGGCACCAGTAGAGCTTGCGGGTGGCCATCTCCTCGACGACCACCGGGTTGCCGCTGACCAGGCACGGCTCGCCCGTGCGGTGGTACACCCAGTGCCGGAGGCTCGGGTCGGTGAGCGCGCGCTCGCGCTCGGAGGGCGACAGGTTCTCGCGCGTGATCATCACGCCCGTGCGGATCCCGTCGGCCAGCAGCTCCGCCCAGTCGTCCCAGAGCGCCCGCGCGACATCGGTCGGGACGCGCCGCCCCGGGGTGTGCGGGTCGAGCCGCGCGCGGAACAGCAGCTCCGCGCGGTAGATGTTCCCGATGCCGGCGACCACCGACTGGTCCATGAGCAGCTGGCCCACCGCGACGTTGCGGGAGGTCAGCCGGTCGACCATGACCTCGCCAGCGGCGGCCAGGTCGTCGGTCGACGCCGGGTCGGGCCCGAGGCGCTCGATCGCCGCGGCCGCGCCCGCCGGGTCGAGCACCTCGCACGCCGACGGCCCGCGCAGGTCGGCCACCGTGTCGGCCGACGCCAGCCGCACCCGCACCTGGCCGACGGGGTCGGGCGGGAACGTGGCGACCAGGCCGCCCTCGTCGGCGGGGCTCTCGCGCTCGTCCTCGCCCATCCGGACGGCTCGCCGCAGCCGCGGGGCGCCCATGCTGCCGACCGCGTAGCCGCCCGCCAACAGGGGCGTGAGCGACCCGTGGAAATCCCACGCGCCGTACAGCCCGAGGTGCACACGCAGCACGTCGCCGCGCTCGAACGTGCAGAACAGCTGCTTGCCGACGGCGTCCGCCGCCAGCAGGACCTGCCCGTCGAGCCGGGCCGCGCCGGCGGCGAACCGACCCTGCGGTGAGCTGACCGCGAGCGGCCGGCCGACGAGGTCGAGCGTGAGCTGCCGCGCGATGCGGTGGACGGTATGACCCTCGGGCACGCCTGGAAGGCTAGGCCACGCGCAACCGCTCCGCCGCCGCGACGGCGGCCTGGGCGGCCGCACCGGCCGCGACCGCCGCGCTCTTCTCGCTCTCCTCGCGCTCGATCAGCTGCTGCTGCGCCAGGGTCGCGGCCTCGAGCACGTCGGTGATCTCGGTGCCGAGCAGCTCGTAGCGCTCGAGCAGCGCGTCGCGGAGCGCCTCCACCAGGTGGCGGTGCCGCGACAGCAGCCGGCGCACGGTGCTGCGGGCCTCGTCCAGCACGGCCTCCAGCTGGGCGCGGGCCTGCGCGTCGCTGAGCACCGCGGACACCAGGTCGTGCGGCGTCGCGGCGAACGAGATGAGCGACCCGGTCATGCCGGCCGCCCCGACCATCTGCGCGGCGGTGCGCGTCGCCGACGCGAGGTCCCCGGCGGGACCCGTGCTGGTCTGCCCGAAGAACAGCTCCTCGGCCACCCAGCCGCCCATCGCGATCTGCACGAGCGCGCGCAGGTCGTAGTGGGAGTGCGTCCAGACCTCCTCGCAGTCGTCGTGCGCGAGCAGGCCGAGGGCGTCGCCGCGGCGGACGATGGTGAGGACCTCGAGCGTGCGGTTCGGCGCGGCCAGCCAGGCCGTCACCGCGTGGCCCGCCTCGTGCGTCGCGATGAGCCGCTGCTCGGCCTCGGTGTAGCGGACCGGCTGGCCGATGCCGACCATCTCGGTGATCCGGGCGTGCTCGACGTCGGCGAACGTCATGGCCAGCGACCCGCGGCGCAGCGCGTTGACCAGCGCCTCGTCCAGCAGGTGCTCGATCATCACCGGTGTCCAGCCGTTGGTCGCGGCGGCCAGCCGGTCGCGCAGCACCGGGTCGTCCAGCTCGGGGTCGGTCGAGCGGCGGGCCAGGAAGTGGTCGACCAGCGCKCGGCGGCCGACCGCGTCKGGGGTCGCGAACGTGAGCCGGCGGTCGAACCGGCCGGGCCGCAGCAGGGCCGGGTCGAGGGAGTCGGCGCGGTTGGTCGCGGCGATCAGCAGGATCGGCGCCTTGACCGGCTTGCGCTGGCGCAGCTGGCGGGTGGCCGGCAGCAGCAGGTTGGCGCGCGCGAGGAAGAAGTTGACCAGCTTGTCCGTCGGCGTCGGCTCGTCGAACGACTGCATCTGGACCAGCAGCTCGTTGACGACGCCGCCGGTGCCCTCGCTGACGACCGCGTTCTTGACGACGCCGCCGAACGGACGGACGTCGAACGCGCTCGCCGTCATCGACGACATGCCGCCGCGCGCCGTCGCGATGGCGTCGATCTCCTCGATGAACCCGATCGCGCCGCCCTCGGTGCGGGCGGCCTTGCGCAGCGCCTTGAAGTACGCGCGGATCTTCTTCGCGGTCGCGCCGTAGTACATCGACTGGAACGACGTCGCGGAGACGAACAGGAACGGCACGCCCGCCTCGGCGGCCATCGCCTTGGCCGTCATGGTCTTGCCGGTGCCGGGGAGCCCCTCGAAGAGCAGGCCGCGGCGGGGCGTCCCCCCCATCTGCTCGGCGAACTGGCGGTGCGTCYGGAAGAGGTCGATCGAGCGGCGCACGTCCTCCTTGACGGGGTCGATGCCGATCACGTCGTCCAGCCGGACGTCCACCTGCTCGGGCCGGTAGACCACGTGCGGCGACCGCGCGGTGCCCACCTGCGTCGCGACGAGCAGGAGCAGCAGCGCCGCGAAGAAGAGCACCGGGACCAGGACGAGCGGGTCGATCGTCGGCATCGGCGGGACCAACGGCCGGTTCAGCAGGGAGCTGATGATGACGTACGCCTGCAGGGCGAGGATGACCGTCGCGGCCCGGTACACCCGGCGGCGGCGGACGCGGTCCCGCTCGACGGCGATGTCGTGCGCGCCCCGTCGGATGGGGGAGATGATCTCGTCGGCCACAGGCGTGCCTTTCCCTCGGCGCCTGGGATCAGACGACGCTGCGTCGCGGGAGGTGCGATCTGCCCATCGTGGGTGCGGCCGGGTGAGTCGGCAACATCGGACATATCGGACCACCCGAACGGTCCAACGGTGGGCCCGACGTCACCCGTTCGTGCGCAGCGTCCTGCGGAGCGCCTCGATCTCCACGTCGCCGAGGCCCAGCCCGTCCCGCAGGTAGCCGTCGAACGACCCGAACTGCTCGTGCATGGTGTCGAGGGCGGCCTGCAGGTACTCGGCGCGGACCTCGAGCATCGGCCGCAACAGCTCGGGGTCGCCACCCGCGGCGGCCAGCTGCTGCAGCAGGGGGGCGAACGTCTCGCGGACGGCGGGGTTGACCGCGAGGAACTCGTCGAGCGCTCCCGCCTCGTCGACGCCCGCGGCGAGCAGCAGGATCGTCGCCGCCCACCCGGTCCGGTCCTTGCCCGCCGTGCAGTGGAAGAGCACCGGGGTGCGCGTCGGGTCGAGGACCGTGCGCACGAGCGCCGCGTACGCCGTGCGGGCGGACTCCCCGACGACCAGGTGCCGGTAGACGTCCACCATCTGTCCGGCGAGGTCGAGCTGGGCGAGGGCGTCGGTGTCGCCGCCGCCCAGCAGCAGCGGGATCTGGGCAGCCGTGCCGCCGGGCAGGTCGGCGAGCGCGTCGAGCACGAGCAGCGTCGCGCCCGCGGGCAGCTGGTCGGGCCGGCCCGCCCGCTCGTCGGCCGTCCGCAGGTCGACCACCGTGCGGATGCCGAGCCGTGCGAGGGCGTCGTCGGTGGTCGCCGCGGTGTCCGCGAGCTCGGCCGAGCGGTACGCAATCCCCGTCGCCACCGTGCTCCCGTCGGCGGTGGGGCGGCCGCCGATGTCGCGCAGGTTGGTGACGGCAGGCGACAGGAGGATGTGCTCGTCGACGCTCACGGGGCCCAGGCTCTCAACCGTGCCGGAGGCGCGCCACCTGCAGCCGCAGGTAGTCCCGCTCCGCCAGGCTGGTGGTCCGCCGCGATGCCAGCAGGAGCTCCTCGGCCGCCTCGGCGGGCCGCCCCGCCCGTTCGAGCAGGTGACCGCGCACCGCGGTGAGCCGGTGGTGGCCCGCCAGAGGCTGGTCCAGCGTCGCCAGCAGCGCGAGGCCGGCCTCCGGGCCCTCGACCATGGCGAGCGCGACCGCGCGGTTCAGCGTGACCATCGGGTTGCCCGTCAGGCGCTCGAGCACCCCGTAGAGCGCGAGCAGCTGGGGCCAGTCGGTCTCGTCGGCGCTCCTCGCGTCGTCGTGGACCGCCGCGATCGCGGCCTGGACCTGGTACTCGCCGATCGCGCCGCGCACCAGGGCCGCCTCGACCAGCGCGACGCCCTCGTCGATCATCGACCGGTCCCAGAGGCTGCGGTCCTGCTCGGCGAGCGGGACCAGCTCCCCGCCGGGACCCGTGCGCGCGGGCCGGCGCGCGTCCGTGAGCAGGACGAGCGCGAGCAGGCCGGCCACCTCGGCGTCGTCGGGAAGGCTCGCGTGCAGGTCGCGCGTCAGTCGCAGCGCCTCGCCGGCCAGGTCGGCCCGGGCCACCGCGGTCCCCGTGCTGCTGGCGTACCCCTCGTTGAACATCAGGTAGAGCACCCGCAGCACCGCCCGGAGCCGCTCGGCGTACTCGGCCTCCGACGGCATGCGGAACGGGCCGTCCAGCCCCCGCAGCGTCCGGCGGGCCCGGCTCAGTCGCTGCGCCATCGTCGGTTCCGGCACGACGAACGCCCGCGCGATCTCTGCCGTCGTCAGCCCGCCCACCGAGCGCAGCGTCAGGGCGATGGCCGACGCCGGGCTGAGCGCGGGATGGCAGCAGCCGAAGAGCAGGAGCAGGGAGTCGTCGGACTGCAGCGCGTCGACGCCCTGGTCCATGGTCGCGACGAGCTCCTCGCGCCTGCGCCGCGCATCCTCGCTGCGGTAGCGGTCGACCAGCTTGTGCTGCCCCACGACGACGAGCCAGGCGTGCGGGTTGTCCGGCACGCCGGTGCTCGGCCACTGCGTCGTCGCGGCGAGCAGCGCCTCCTGCAGGGCGTCCTCCGCGTCCGCCAGGTCGCCCGACCGCCGGACGAGCACGCCGAGGACCTGCGGCGCGAGCACGCGCAACAGGTCCTCGACGCTCGGCTGGTCACTCAGGGGAGGGCGCCGCCATCAGCGCGCGGACCTCGAACACCTGCTGGAGCGGCACGCCGTCCGGTCCGGGTGCGGCCGACGCCGTGGCCGCGATCTCGATGGCCCGCGCCTCGTCCTCGACGTCGACGGTCCAGTAGCCCGCGAGGAACTCCTTCGACTCGGCGAACGGCCCGTCGACGATCACCGGCGTGGACACCCCGTCGCTCCGCACGAACTTCGCGGTGTCCGGCCACGCGAGCCCCTGGCCGTCGACGAACTCCCCGCTGGTCACCAGCTCCGCACCCAGGTCCTGCTGGAACTGGATGTGGCGCCGCACGTCCTCCGGCGCCCACGTGTCGATGGGCGGCACGCCCTCGATGAAGTAGTTCATCAGCAGCATGTACTTCACGGTGCACTCCCGTTCGTCGGGCTCCGGTCAGGCCTGTCACCCACGGGTCGGAGCCGCTCGCACGTTCTCGACACGCATCCTTCCGGTTCTTCGCGACGCCCGTCCCCCTCCGCTGTCCGTCATTCGGGATTCTCCGGCGAAGCCCTTGCCGGGCGGCGGCCCGTTGCTACAACTCCGCCCTAGGTCACGAGCACCAGCGCGAAGCCCCGGCTCGCTGGTCAGCAACCCCTCCACGACGGGGTGCTCCGGGAGATGACCTGGCCGTACCGACCGGTGCGGCAAGCGTGCAGCGAGAAGGAGCTCCACCGTGGTCCACCAGCCAGTTCCCGACGTCGTCGCCCTCGTGGGCAACCCGAGGCCGGGGTCGCGCACCCTCGCCGCCGCCGTGCAGGTGGCGGACCGGCTCGCCGAGGGCGTGGACGTCACCACCGTCGACCTGGCCACGATCGGTCACCAGCTCTTCACGGCCGACCGCTCGCTGCTCGACGCCGCCCTCGCGACCGTGTCGGGCGCCCGGTTGCTCGTCGTCGCGACGCCGGTCTACAAGGCGACGTACACCGGCCTGCTGAAGTCCTTCCTCGACCTGTACGGCCCCGACGCACTGGCCGGCGTCGTGGCGGTCCCGCTCGTCGTCTCGGGCGGCCCGGCCCACCTGCTCGCCGGCGAGGTCCACCTGCGACCCCTGCTCGTCGAGCTCGGCGCGACCGTGCCCACGCGCGCACTCGCGGTCACGGAGGCCGACCTCGCCGACCTCGACACCGTCATCGACCGCTGGCTCGAGCGCGCGTACGGCCCGTTGCGCGCGGCCCTCGACGTCGCGGCGCTGACCGCATGACCGCCGAGATCCTCCGCGTGCTCGACGCCGACCTCACCCAGCAGGACGAGCCGCAGCTCAGCCCGCAGGCCTACAAGGACGTCTTCCGCCGCCACCCCGCCGGGGTGGCCGTCGTGACGCTGCTCGACGACGAGGGCCGGCCCGTCGGCTTCACCGCCACCTCCGTCATCTCGGTGTCCGCCGAGCCGCCGCTGCTCGCGTTCTCGCTCGCCTCGACCTCCTCGTCGTGGCCGGCCCTCTCGACGGCCCGCACGCTCGCGATCAGCTTCCTGGCCTCCGGGCAGGACGACGTGTCCGCGCGGTTCGCGACGAGCGGCATCGACCGGTTCGAGGCGGGCGGGTGGACGGCCCTGGAGACCGGCGAGCCGGTCATCGACGGCGCCGTGTCCTGGGTGCGCGGGCGCGTCGTGCAGCGCGTCCCCGTCGGCGGCTCCTACCTGGTGTCCGTCCGGGCGCTCGCGCACGGCATCGCCGACGAGGCCCTCCCGCTCGTCTACCACGACCGCACGTACCACCGGATCGGCGACCACACGGCCGTCTGACCCGTCGCAGAAGGCCCCCGGCATCGGATGCCGGGGGCCTTCTGGCGCGCGCTGACGTCCGCGCTCTAGCGGGAGCTGGCCGTTGCCAGGGCGCCCACCAGCTCGTCATCAGTCGGGCCCCACGCGCGGGCGAGCAGCTCGTACGAGCGGGCCGTGTCCGCCGGGTCGTGCGTGATGGTCGTGATCAGGAGCTCGTCGGCGCCGGTCGCGCGCACGAGCGCGTCGAGGCCCCGGACGACGGCGTCGGGGTCGCCGACGATCCGGGTGTCGATCCGGTCGCGCAGCAGCGCCTGTTCGGCCTCCTCGCGCAGCTCGAACGGCGTGGTCGTGCCGGGCCGCGGGTACGGGACCGCGCCGAGGCCCGCGCGGATGGAGAGCACCCACTCGCCGAACGGGTCGGCGAGCGCGACGGCCGCGGCCTCGGTCTCCGCGACCAGCACGTCGGCGGACACGACGACGTACGGCTCGTCGAGCACCCCGGGAACGAACGCCGCGCGGTAGGCCTCGACCGTGTCGAGCACCGTCGCGGGGCTCACGTGGTAGTTGGCGGCGAGGGGCAGGCCGAGCTCACCGGCCACGCGCGCGCTCTCCCCCGCGCTCGACGCGAGCACCCACAGCGCCACGTCCGAGCCCTCGACCGCCGGGCTGGTCACCCCGCGGTCGCCCGCCGTGGCGGTCCCGGCCTGCAGCGCGAGAACCGTGGCCAGCTCGTCGCGGAACCGGGCCGGCGTGCGGCCGGCGCCGAGGAATTCCTGGTGGGCCACGAACCGCGCGCGCAGGGCGGGGTCGGGGTCGGCGTAGTTCAGCGGCGGCGCGGCCGGCACGAGCAACCCGTCGACCACGCGGGCCTCCGACGGTGCGACCCGCGGGCGCGGGGCCGACGGACCCTCCTTGCTCGGCGGCGGGAACGAGGCCCGACCCAGCCCGAGGTCGACGCGCCCCGGATGCAGCGCGGCGACGGTCCCGAACTGCTCGGCCGCGACGACCGGGCTGGTGGACCCCAGCAGCACGGCGGCGGACCCGACGCGGATGGTCGAGGTGGCGCTCGCCGTCAGCGCCGCGAGCACGCCGGGCGTCGACGACGCGACGCCCGCGGCCAGATGGTGCTCGGCGTACCAGACCCGCCGGTACCCGAGCCGCTCCACCAGCCGCGCGCGGTCGACGGCGGACCGCAGCGCGTCGGCGCCCGTGCTCCCCTCCGGGACGGGCGCGAGGTCGAGCACGGACAGGGGGACGGCACGGCGGGTCATCGGATCTCCTGCAGGACGGGGCGGGACAGGTGGAAGGCGGGGTGCGAGGCCGACACGGGGTCGCCCGGGCGCTCCTCGGCGAGGTCGGCCAGCACGCGACCGATCGCGGGGGCGAACTTGAAGCCGTGGCCGGAGAAGCCGGCGGCGACCACGAGGGGGCCGCGGCGGTCGAGCACGAAGTCGTGGTCGGGGGTGGTGGTGTACGTGCACGAGATCGGCGCCGGCGTCGAGGCGTCGACGCCGGGCAGCCACTGCGCCGCGTACTCCTGCAGCAGCGCCAGCTGGGCCGGCTCGGGCGTGAACGTGCGGCGGTCCGGGTGCGTCACGGGTCCGACGGCGTGGAAACCGACCTTGATCCCCTCGCCGGGGGTCCCCAGCCCGTACGTGCCGCTGGGCCACGGGTGGTCGCCGAGCGGGCGGTGCGTGAAGCTCGGCCAGTCGTCGGGCGTGCCCGACCGCAGCGCGAAGTGCGCGGGCTGCTCCTGCGTGACGACGAGCGGCGGCGCCGCCGACCCGAGCAGCGCGGACGTCCAGGCGCCGGCGGCCAGCACGACGCTGCGGGCCCGGAACGGACCCACGGAGGTCTCGACGAGCACGCCGTCGCCGACGGTCAGGGACAGGACCTGCACCTCGTGCCGCACGTCCGCGCCGAGGTGGGCGGCGGCGGACTGCAGCGCGGCGACGGCGCGGTCGGCGTGGACCCGACCGGCGGTCCGGGTCTCGTGCAGCACGGCCCCCTCGAACCGAAGGCCGGGCCAGCGCTCGTGCGCCGCGTCGGGTGTGAGCAGCTCGTGCGGGATGCCGCGCGCGACGAAGGCGTCGAGCACCCCGGGCGACGGCACACCGTGGCTCACGCCGCCCGTCAGGGTGAGCACCCCGTCGAACGACTGCCACAGCTCCAGCGCCTCGGCCGCGAGGTCGAGGTACTCGGGCCGGTCGTACGTCTGCCGGTAGATCCTGGAGGCGCCGTGGGACGCGCCGTTCACGTGCCCCGGCGCGAACCGCTCGAGCAGCACGACGTCGCGGCCGCGGCGCGCGAGCTGCCACGCCGCGGCGGAGCCCATCACACCGCCTCCGACGACCAGGTGGTCGACGATCTGCACAGGTACCTCCAGAACCAGGGGGACGAGAACTGGTGGCCGGCCGGGCGTCCCCCGACCCCGACCGGCCACCGCGGACGCTACGAGAGCATCCGGTCTGGAGGGGTCAGCTCGTCTTGGGCAGACCCGGCGGGTTGGTCTCGGGCTTCTCGATGGCCTCGGCGGACAGGCCCCAGTGCTCGAGGACCTGGGCGTAGGTGCCGTCGTCGAACGCGTGCTGCAGGGCCGCCGTCACGGCCGGCGCCAGGTCGGAGCCCTTGAGGGTGGCCACGGCGATCTGCGCCGTCAGCGGCCAGCCGCCGTTGAGCGTGCCGACGACCTTGAACTGGTCGGGCGCGGTCGCCGCGCTGTAGGCGAGGCTGGCGTTGGGGCCGACATAGGCGTCGACCCGGCCGGACTGCACCGCCAGCAGCACGTCGGAGTAGTTCTCGTAGTACTCCGGCGAGCCGTTCTTGATCGGCTCGAGGCCCTTGTCGATGTTCTCCTGGTTCCAGGCCAGCAGGATCTTCTCCTGGTTGGTCCCGGAGCCGACGCCGACCGTGAGCCCCGCGATGTCCTTGGGCTCCTTGATGGCCTTGATCTTGCTCGACGCGCTGGTCAGCCAGCCGAGCTGGTCGTTGCGGTAGGACGAGAAGTCGTACAGCTCCTTACGCTCCTCGGTCACCGTGACGTTGGAGACCACGGCGTTGACGTCGCCCGACTGCAGGGCGAGCGGCCAGTCGGCCCACGCCTTCTGCTCGAGCTCCAGCTTGAGCCCGAGGGCATCGGCGACGAGGCTGGCGATGTCGGTCTCGTTCCCGATCGGCGTCTTCTCGTCGTCGGCGAGGAAGCCGAGCGGCGGCGCGGCACCGGCCGTGGTGGCGACCTTGAGGACGCCGGACTTCTTGATCTCCGCGGGCAGCAGCGCGATCGCGTCCTCGGACTTCGTGGTGTGGATCCGGTCCTGGTCGGGGCTCGTGCTGATCTTGAGGCCGGCGGCGGTCGCCTCGGGGGAGGCGGCATCGGCGACGTCCGTGTCCGCGGAGGCCGGTCCGGCGCACGCGGCGAGCGCCAGCAGGGGCACGAAGGCCAGTGCGCTCACAGCACGTCGGAAGGTCGTAGTCACGGGGATCTCTCTCTCGGTCGGGAGCGCAGGGGCGCGCTCGTCACGCCGTCCGCGGGGTGCGGGCGACGAAGAACTGGGGGGTCAGAGCACCTTGTCGAGGAACGCGCGGGTGCGCGGGTGCTGGGGGTTGTCGAGCACCTGGGTCGGGGTGCCCTGCTCGAGGATGTGCCCGCCGTCGATGAAGACGACGTTCGTGGCGACCTCGCGGGCGAAGCCGATCTCGTGCGTGACGACGATCAGGGTGGTGCCGGTGGCCGCGAGGTCGCGGATGACGTCGAGCACCTCGCCGACGAGCTCGGGGTCGAGCGCGGACGTCGGCTCGTCGAACAGCACGACCGCCGGCTTGACCGCGAGCGCCCGGGCGATCGCCACGCGCTGCTGCTGCCCGCCGGACAGCTGGCGCGGGTAGGCGTCGGCCTTGTCCGACAGCCCGACCCGCGCGAGCAGCTCGCGCGCCTCGGCCTCGACCTCGCCGCGCGGTCGCTTCTGCGCTGACAGGGGCGCCTCCACCACGTTCTCCAGCGCCGTGAGGTGCGGGAACAGGTTGAAGTTCTGGAACACGAACCCGATGCGTGTCCGCTGCACCAGGACGTCCTTCTCCTTGAGTTCCTGCAGCGCGCCGTCGGCGCGACGGCGGTAGCCGATGAGGTCGCCGTCCACCGCGATGGACCCACGGTCGACCTTCTCCAGGTGGTTGATCGCGCGCAGCAGGGTCGACTTGCCCGACCCCGACGGCCCGAGGATCACGGTCACCTCGCCCGGCTGGACCGTGAGGTCCACGCCGTCGAGCACCTCGAGCGTGCCGTAGGCCTTGTGCACGCCGCGCACCTCGACGAGTCCGGCGGCCATCAGACGTCTCCGCCGTGGTTGGTGCGGACGAGGACGCTGCGCGACCGCCCGTAGCCCGGTGGCAGGTCGCTCGGCAGCGGCCGCCCGCTCACGCGGGACCACCCGATCCCGACGCCCCAGCGCGCCCGCTGCAGCGGCGTCGGCGGCAGCTGCCGCAGGGCGCCCTTCGCGTAGTGCCGCTCGACGTAGTACTGGATCACCGTGATGACGGTGGTGACCACGAGGTACCAGATGCCCGCGACGATGAGCAGCGGGACGACGCGCTGGTTGCGGCCGTAGATGACGCCGACGATGTAGAAGAGCTCGCCGTACGCCAGCACGTAGACCACCGACGTGCCCTTGACCAGGCCGATGATCTCGTTCACGGCCGTGGGCACGATGGTGCGCATGGCCTGCGGCAGGATGATCCGGCGCTGCTGGCGCGACCGCGGGAGCCCGAGCGCGGCGGCCGCCTCGTGCTGGCCCTGGTCGACGCCGAGGATGCCGCCGCGGACGATCTCGGCGGCGTAGGCGGCCTGCGACAGCCCGAGCCCGAGCACCGCGGCGCCGAACTTGTCGATGACGTCGAGCGTGTCGAACCCGACGAACGACGGCCCGAACGGCACCCCGAGCGTAAGAGTCGGGTAGAGGTACGCGAGGTTGTACCAGAGCAGCAGCTGCAGGATCAGCGGCACGGACCGGAACACCCAGATGTAGGTCCAGGCCACCGACCGCAGCAGCGGCGAGCGGGACAGCCGCATGAGCGCGAGCACGGCGCCCAGCCCGAAACCGACCACCGCGGAGGCGACCGTGAGCCGCAGCGTGCCCCAGAGGCCGTCGAGCACGGACGGCCACGTCAGGTACTGCCAGACCACACCCCACTCCCACTTGGGGTTGGTCACCAGCG
Organism: Cellulomonas sp. P4_H12; assembly: GCF_056400905.1. Lineage (NCBI taxonomy): Bacteria > Bacillati > Actinomycetota > Actinomycetes > Micrococcales > Cellulomonadaceae > Cellulomonas > Cellulomonas sp. P4_H12. The sequence continues at coordinate 1,184 of NZ_JBFUKJ010000047.1, read as the reverse complement.
AGTTGATGACCATCGCGAGCAGGACGGCGACGATCGCGGTGGCGATCCAGCGGCCGGGGTGGCGGGCGCCGAACACTCGGGGCTCGTCGGCGGGCGGGCGGGTGGGCGGCGGCGAGAGGACGAGGGACTCGTCCTGGTGCAGGTAGACGGTGGACACGGTCACTCCGAGGCGGTGAGGGACGGACGGGACGGGGGCGGGTCCGTACAGAGCCACTTCTCGAACGCCAGCGGCCCGATGTCCTCGGGGTCCGCCGCGGTGTCGAACAGCGGGGTGAAGCCGGTGGCCAGGTACAGCGCGGCCGCCTCCGGCTGGCGCGGACCGGTGGTCAGGTAGAGCCGCTCGTAGCCCGCTGCGACGGCGCGCGTCTCGAGCTCGGCGAGCACCCGGCGGGACAGCCCCCGCCGACGGTGCGCCGAGTGGGTCCAGATGCGCTTGTACTCGGCGGTCCGGACGGTCGGCAGCCCGTCGGCGTCGCGCGTGCCCGGTCGGGTCAGCCGCGCGGGGTCCCCCAGCTCGGGCTCGGCGCGCAGCCGGAAGGCGCCACCGGCGACGGCGACCCCCTCGTCGAGCAGGAGGATCAGCGCACCGTCGGGCGCCGCGAACTGGTCGGCCGGGTAGCGCTCGAGCTCCTCGCGGAGCGCGTCCACGCCGAACCTGTCGCCGTACCGCGACGAGTACTCGAGCGCGAGCTCGTCGAGCAGCGGCCGCACGGCCTCGTCGAGCAGGCCGAACGAGCCGACGGTGAGCGCGGTGGTCGTCGTCATGTCAGGCCGTCGCGGCGTAGCGGTCGGCGGCGAGCGGCAGGCCGAGGGTGTCGCGCAGCGTGGTGCCGGGGTAGCCGGCACGGAACCGGTCGGCCCCGCGCAGCAGGGGCACGACGCCGTCGACCAGCGCAGGCAGGTCGGTGTGCACCGACGAGGGCCGCACCACGAACCCGTCGGCGATCTCGTCGTCCACCCAGGTCGAGACCAGCTCGACGAAGCCGGCCGTGGTGCCGACGAACGACAGCGTGCCCGTGTCGACGCCCTCGAGCTCGGCGAGCATCTCGTGCCGCGCCTGTGCGCTCGCCCGGTCCGGGCCGACGACGAGGTGCACGTCGACCAGCACGCGCACGTCGCGSGGGTCGCGACCCGCCGCCGCGACCGCGGCCAGCACGCGGAGCCGGGCCTGCGCGGCCTGGTCC
>NZ_JBFUKJ010000046.1:0-20754 GCF_056400905.1 Cellulomonas sp. P4_H12 | reverse complement strand
CGGCGGCGGCATCGACTCGTTCGGGACCGCCCAGCACCGCTGGATGGACGCGCACGCTCCGGGCCTCGAGTGGGTGCACCCTTGCTCGGCTACGCCAACGGCAAGATCCCCGACTCCGCCCTGTGCGGCGTGGGCTTCGACGCCTCGGTCCGGCTCCGCTGCGACGCCGCCGAGCAGCTCGAGGTCCTCAACGCGGCCTACAAGGACCAGTTCGGCACCGACCTCGTGGTCAACGACTCCTACCGGTCGTACGCCGGCCAGGTGATGTGCAAGCGCACCAAGGGCTACCTGTGCGCGACGCCCGGCACGTCGAACCACGGCAGCGGTGTCGCGGTCGACCTCGGCGGCGGCATCGACTCGTTCGGGACCGCCCAGCACCGCTGGATGGACGCGCACGCTCCGGGCCTCGAGTGGGTGCACCCCTCGTGGGCCGAGCGCGGCGGCAGCAAGCCGGAGGCGTGGCACTGGGAGTACGCCGGCTGACCTGCTGGCATTTCCCGCGTCGGGGTGCGCGGCGGCCCTACGATCGGGCGCATGAGCACCTCGGCCGAGCCGGGGCGGACCTGGCCCCTGGTGGGCCGAGCCGCCGAGCTCGACGACCTCGACGACCTGCTGTCGACGGCCGCCGACGGCGTCGGCGTGACGGTGCTCCTCGAGGGCGAGGCCGGCGTCGGCAAGACGAGCCTGGTCGACGCCATCCGCGGCTCCGCCCGGCTGCTCGACGTCGAGCTGCGCACCGCCCGGGCGACCGCGATGCGCGGCTGGCCGTTCGCGCTGCTCTCCGACGCGCTCCTGCTGCACCCCGGCCGCAGCGCGAGCCGCGGACCCGTCGAGTCCGAGCTGGCCGACCTGCTCGAGGCCATGTACTCCGACCCGGCCCACTCCGTGCCGCGGTACGCCCGAGCCGCCGAGCTGTTCGCGGCGCTGCTCCGCCGACGCGGCGACTCCCGACCCTGGGCCCTCGTGCTCGAGGACGTGCACGAGGCGGACGCCGCCTCGCTGGAGGTCCTGCTCCAGCTCGCGCACGAGGGGGCCGTGCCGCGCGCGCTCGTCGTCCTCACCATGCGTCCCGTGCCCTACCGGCCCGAGCTCGCCGCGGTCGTCGCCGCCTGGACCCGCGCGGGTGCGCGCTACCTGGAGCTCCGCCCGCTGACCGCGCGCGCCACCATCGAGCTCGCGGAGAACCTCGTCGGCGGACCCATCGGCCCGTCGCTGCGCGGCACGCTGGCGACGACCGGCGGCAACCCGCGGCTCGTCGCCGACGTGGTGCGGACCGCCCGCTCGGCGGGTGCCCTGGTCCGGGCCGACGGCGTGCTGGACTGCACGGGCGAGCAGTGGCTGACGCCGCTCGACGAGGTGGTCAGACGACGCGTGGAGTACCTGGGTTCCGACGTGCTCACCCTGCTCGGGCAGGCCTCCGTGCTGGGCACGTCGTTCGTCATGGCGGACCTGGCCACGGTGGCCGGCGACCCCGTCGCGGACTGCTGGCGCACGCTGCGGCACGGGCTGGCCGCCGGGGTGGTCCGGGCGCGTGGCGACCGCCTCGTGTTCGGCCACGACCTCGTGCGCGGCGCCCTGTACAACGGGCTGGAGCCCGACGAGCGGCGTGCCCTGCACGCCCGTGCGGCCCAGGCGCTGCGGCGGGCGGGCGCGCCGTCGCAGATCGTCACCGGCCACCTCGAGCGCGCGCGCTGAGCCGGTCTGCTGCTTAGCGTGGGGGATGCGGGCGGTTGCCCGCGTCACCCGGACCCAAGGAGCACCATGCCCACGCGCACCTCTCGCACCGCCTGGAACGGGACCCTGCAGGAGGGCAGCGGCCAGGTCGAGCTCACCAGCTCGGGCGTCGCCACCTTCGACGTGTCCTTCCCCAAGCGTGCCGCGGAGAACGCGGACGGTACGACGAGCCCCGAGGAGCTCATCGCCGCTGCGCACTCCTCCTGCTTCGCCATGCAGCTGTCCGCCGTCATCGCCGAGGCCGGCGGCACCCCCGTCGCCCTCGAGGTCAGCGCCGACGTCACGCTGCGCCCCGACCCGGCCGGCGGCTTCCGCATCAGCGGGATCGTCCTCACGGTCCGCGGCGAGGTCGAGGGCCTCGACGCGGACGACTTCACCAAGGCGGCCGAGACCGCCAAGGCGACCTGCCCGGTGAGCAAGGCCCTGACGGGCACGGAGATCACGCTGCACGCCTCGCTGGCCTGACCGTTCCTTCTTCCGCAACGTCCGCGCATCGACGGGCCCTGGCGCGTACCTGCGCGGACGTTGTGGTCGGCAGGTCGCTGACGTCCGCGCATCGACGGGTCCCGACCCGTACCTGCGCGGACGTTGCGGGTTCCATCCCTCGGTGAGGCGTGCGGGGGAGCCGGTCGCCGATGGGAGACTGCCCCCGTGGCGGCCGTGACGGAGACTCTGGCAGGGGACGTGGGCAGCGCCGACGTCGTGCGGGCGCTGCGGTCCGCGCTGCGCGGGGTCGTCGACGACAGCACGCGCCGCCGCGCCGAGTACTCCACGGACGCCTCGAACTACCGGGTGGTCCCGCAGGTCGTCGCCTTCCCGCGCGACACCGACGACGTCCTCGCGGCCCTCGCGGTGACCCGGGAGCTCGGCGTCCCGCTGACCGCGCGCGGCGGCGGCACCTCCGTGGCCGGCAACGCGGTCGGCACGGGCGTGGTCCTCGACTTCTCGCGGCACGTCAACCGCATCCTCGCGATCGACCCGGACGCCCAGACGGCCCGCGTCGAGCCGGGTGTCGTCATGGCGAGCCTGCAGAAGGCCGCCGCGCCGCACGGCCTGCGGTTCGGTCCCGACCCGAGCACGCAGGCGCGCGCGACGCTCGGCGGGATGATCGGCAACAACGCCTGCGGTCCGCGCGCGGTGGCCTACGGGCGGACCGCCGACAACGTGCTCGCGCTCGACGTCGTCGACGGCACGGGCCGCCGGTTCGAGGCCCGGTCGGGAGCGGGCGCGCTCGACGTCGTCCCGGGTCTCGATGCGCTCGTCCGCGGCAACCTCGACATCCTGCGGACCGAGCTGGGCCGCTTCGGCCGGCAGGTCTCCGGCTACTCGCTCGAGCACCTGCTGCCCGAGAAGGGCACCGACCTGGCCAAGGCGCTGGTCGGCACCGAGGGGACGGTCGGCACGCTGCTCGGCGCGACGGTCCGCCTGGTCCCGGTCGCCGCGGCCCCGGTCCTCGTGGTGCTCGGCTACCCCGACATGCCGACGGCCGCCGACGCCGTGCCCGCGCTGCTCGCGCACGCGCCGCTGGCCATCGAGGGCATGGACTCACGGCTGGTCGACGTGGTCCGTCGCGTCCGCGGTGCCGCCGCCGTCCCGCCGCTGCCCACCGGCGGCGGCTGGCTCATGGTCGAGGTGGGCGGGTCCGACCTGGCCGAGGCGCTGGACCGGGCGCGCGCGCTCGCCGCGTCCTCGGGGACGACCGCCGTCGGCCTCTTCCCGCCCGGACCGGAGGCCGCCGCGATGTGGCGCATCCGCGAGGACGGCGCCGGGCTCGGTGGCCGCACGCCGTCCGGTGAGCAGGCGTGGCCGGGCTTCGAGGACTCCGCCGTCCCGCCCGAGCGCCTCGGCGCGTACCTGCGCGAGCTCGAGGCGCTCATGGCGTCGCACGGCGTCGACGGCCTGGCCTACGGTCACTTCGGCGACGGCTGCGTGCACCTGCGTCTCGACATCCCGCTGGAGCGCTCCGGCAACCCGCTGCGCGCGTTCATGACCGACGCCGCGGCGCTCGTCGCGACGCACGGCGGCTCCCTGTCGGGCGAGCACGGCGACGGACGCGCGCGCTCGGAGCTGCTGCCGGTCATGTACTCGTCGAAGGCCATCGACCTGTTCGGCGCCTTCAAGGACCTGCTCGACCCGCGCGACCTGCTCAACCCGGGGGTGCTGGTTCGGCCCCGCCCGCTCGACGCCGACCTGCGCCGCCCCTGGGCGCGCCCGCTGCTGGCGGACGGCCACGGCTTCTCGTTCGCGCACGACGCGGGCGACCTCACCACGGCGCTGCACCGCTGCGTGGGCGTCGGCAAGTGCCGCGCCGACAGCACGGCGACCGGCGGCTTCATGTGCCCGTCGTACCTGGCGACGAAGGACGAGAAGGACTCGACCCGGGGCCGCGCGCGCGTGCTGCAGGAGATGGCCAACGGCACGCTGGTCACCGGCGGCTGGGGCTCGCCCGAGGTGCACGACTCGCTCGACCTCTGCCTGTCCTGCAAGGCGTGCTCGTCGGACTGCCCGGCGGGTGTCGACATGGCTCAGTACAAGTCGGAGGTGCTGCACCGTACGTACCGCGGGAGGCTGCGCCCGACGTCGCACTACGCGCTCGGCTGGCTGCCTCGGTGGGCCCGCCTCATCACCGGCATCCCCGGTCTCGCCGCCCTCACCAACGCGCTCCTCGGCGTCCGGCCGGTGGCGAAGGTGGTGCTCGCCGGCGGCGGCATGGACACGCGCCGCCAGATGGTCACCTTCGCCCGCCAGCCGTTCCGCGCGTGGGTCCGCGGCGCGGGTCGCGACGCCGTGACCCTGACCGGTCGCGACGACGACGACGTCCGCGCCAGCGAGCGTCCCGGCCACCAGTTCCTCGGCCGGCCCGGCAAGGGGACCGGTGGCTCCGCGGGCAAGCGGCCGCGGGTGGTGCTCTGGACGGACTCGTTCTCCGACACCCTCTCGCCGTCGGTGGCGCAGGCCGCGGTCGCCGTGCTGACCGACGCCGGCTACGAGGTGCTGGTCCCGCAGGACAACGCCTGCTGCGGGCTCACCTGGATCAGCACGGGCCAGCTCGACGGCGCCAAGAAGCAGCTCACCCACCTGCTCGGCGTCCTCGGCCCGTTCGCCGTCAACGGCATCCCCATCGTCGGCCTCGAGCCGTCCTGCACGGCGGTGCTGCGCTCCGACCTGCTCGACCTGCTGCCCGACGACCCCCGCGCCGTCGCCGTCGCGCGCGAGACCCGGACCCTCGCGGAGCTCCTCACGGCGCCGACGCCCATCGGCCCCGGCGACCGCTGGCAGGTGCCGGACCTCTCCGACGTCACCGCCGTCGTGCAGCCCCACTGCCACCACCACTCGGTGATGACGTGGACCGCGGACCGGCGCCTGCTCACCGACGCGGGCGCGCAGTTCTCCGCTCTCGCCGGCTGCTGCGGGCTGGCCGGGAACTTCGGCATGGAGAAGGGGCACTACGACGTCTCGGTCGCCGTGGCCGAGAACGCGCTGCTGCCCGCGTTGCGCGACGCCGGCCCCGGCGACGTCTACCTCGCCGACGGGTTCTCTTGCCGCACGCAGGCCGACCAGCTCGCGGGCGTGCAGGGGATCCACCTGGCCGAGCTGCTCGCGGCGCACCTGCCGGGCCGGGTGCCCACCGCCTGACTCGCGGGCCGAATGGACACGTCCGCCCCCACGGACCAGGCTGGGCGGCATGCTCGTCGCCTTCTCCGTCGCCCCGCTCGGTGCGGGCGAGTCCGTGACCGCCGCCGTCGCCGATGCCGTGCGCATCGTCCGCGAGTCGGGCCTGCCCAACCGCACCGACGCGATGTTCACCACGATCGAGGGCGAGTGGGACGAGGTGATGGACGTGGTGAAGCGCGCGACGGAGGCGGTCGGGCGGCACGGCAACCGCGTCAGCCTGGTGCTCAAGGCGGACATCCGGCCGGGGCACGACGGGGAGCTGACGGGCAAGATCGAGCGGGTCGAGGCGGCACTCACGAACGAGTGACGAACCCGACGTTCCGGACGTCCGGGACCGGGGCATCCGGGTGATGTGACCGATCTCCCGCGACCTGGTCCGACGGACCGGCTGACGGGCTCAGCGCGCTGTGGGACAGTGTGGTCGCGAGCGCGCCGGCGGGGCGCGCGGCCGCACGACGGGACCGCGGAAGGCCAGGACAGATGCCGATCTTCGAGCTCGACGAGGGCCGACCGCGCCTCGTCCAGCCGATGCAGCCGCTCACCGGCTCGTTCGCGCAGGAGTGCGCGTCGCTGCTGACCCACCACCTGGCCGCGATCGCCGGTGAACCCCTCTTCGCGGTCCGGTCCCGCACCGGCACACCCGATCACGCGGACCTGCCCGAGCTGCTCGCGCTCGACGCGACGGGTCGCGCGGTCGTCGTCGACGTCGTTCAGGTGGTCGATGACGACGCCGTGATCTCGGCTCTGCGGCACGCCGGCGCGGCGTCGCGGATGACCACGACCGACCTGGCCCGGGCCTATCACCCGGACCCCAGCCGCTTCGCGGTGGACTTCGCCGCGTTCCGCGAGCAGGCCGCGTTCGGCACGCAGACCAACCGGCGCGAGGGGGTGCGCCTGATCCTCCTGTGCTCGGAGGTCGCGGCCGAGGCCGGCGACACCCTGGGCTTCCTGCGCGGACCCGGCCGGCACGTGGACGTGCTGCAGGTGGGCGTCGTGCGGGGCGTCGACGACCGTCGCCTGCTCGACGTGTCGCCGCTGGCCACGCACGAGGGTGCGCGTCGGTCGGTCGAGCCGACGGCGCTGCGCCTTGTCCGCTCGAGCGAGGGCTTCGTCGCGAGCCCCGGCCCGAGCACGAACGCGCCGTACGAGCCTCGCGTCGCGCCCGGGACGCCGGGCGGCTCCCGCAAGCCCGCGTCCGGCGAGCTGCGCGCGGTCACGCCGCCGCCCGAGGCGCCCGGCCCGCCGGCACCGACCCCGCTGCGTGCGCCGGAGCCGGTCTCGCAGGACAGGCCGCCGACCACGATCCACGAGGCCCCCACCACGTTGACGCCCGTGGTCGGGCTGCGCTTCGGCGCCGACCAGGTGGTGCCCCGCACCCCACCGCGGGACCCCGACGAGGTTGCCGGCCCCCGACCGTTCGTTCCGCTCTCGGCGCCGCTGCCCGTCTCGTCCAGCTTTCCGACGCCGCCCGCGAACCCGCCGGAGGCGCCCGCGAACGCGATGCCGACCATGCCGACGCCTCCGCAGACGACCGAGGCGATCCCCCCGGTGCCCGACGCCGTCGCGGACGCCGACCTGCGCGCGCTGCCCGAGCTGGCGACGCTGGCCAAGAGCCGCCGCGCGATCACGACGCTGGTCTGGGTCCGCGCCCGCCGCGGGCAGCGCCTGGTGGCGATGCTGCGCACCGACGGGTTGCTCGAGCTGCCCACGGGCGAGCTGTTCGCCGACCCGGACGACGCGGCATCGGCCGCGGTCTCGGCGGAGAACCCGGTCGACGGCTGGCGTGCGTGGCGGCTCGGCGAGGGCGGTCCGACGCTCGCCGAGGCGACGGGCGTCCTGCGCCCCTAGCCGCCGCTCAGCCCCACCCGTACGCGGCGGCCCAGCGGTCGATCTCCGCGTAGAACCGGGCGCGGACGGGCGGCGGCGACAGCGCCAGGTCGTGCAGGCCGTCGTGGATCCGCACCACGGTCACGTGCGTGCCCAGCTGCACCGCGCGACGGGCGAGCAGCTCGACGTCGAGCACCACGTCGGCGTGCCGCATCTCCTCGCTCCACCGCGGGCTGATGACCGTGCGGCTCGACGCGAGCATGAGGATGGGCTGCTCGACCGACAACCCCCGGGCCACGCGGGCGTGCCCGGCCATGATCGCCTGGAGCCACCCGGCCCGGACGGGGAACGACGGCGTCGGCCGCCAGCGGGTGTCGTAGGTCCACTCGCCGCCGCTGTCGCTGCTCAGCGTGCGCGCGTAGTAGCCCGGGTCGATGTTGGGCAGCGGTGCCTTCGGCTGGAACCGGGCGATCCGCGCGACCGCCGGCGCGCTGAGGTGGCGCAGCACGGAGGACCCCTGCAGCTCCAGCCAGGGGCTGTTGAGCACGAGCCCGCTCAGCTCGTCGGGGTGCCGGTCGGCCCAGAGCGCCGCGACCAGCCCGCCGGTCGAGTGGCCCATCACCATGACTCGAGCACGCACGCCGAGGTCGCCGCGGATCACGTCGAGCGACGCCTCGATCTCCTCGTCGTAGGTGTGCAGGTCCGCGACGTACCCCGGGGTCTGGCCCGGGCGGAGGCTGCGGCCGTACTTGCGCAGGTCGAGGGCGTAGAACGCGGCGCCGCGCGCGGCCCAGTACTCGGCGAGCCCGGTCTGGAAGAAGTAGTCGGACCAGCCGTGGATGTAGAGGATGGCGCGGGACGCGCGCTGCGGCTGGGGCGTCGGCGGGGCGTAGCGCACCAGGCTCGCGACGACGTCGCCCTCGTCGTCGGGCCGCAGGACCAGCGTCCGGACGCGGTAGTCGGGGCCCAGGACGTCGTCGGCCCACTCGTCGCCGGTCAAGGCTCGATCACGATCTTGCCGAACTGCGTCCCGTCCGCCAGCCGCCGCACCGCCTCGCGCGCGTCGGCCAGCGCGAACGTCGAGTCGACGAGCGGGCGCACGCCGGTGCGGGCGAGGAACGCGAGCAGGTGCTGCAGGTCGTCGCGCGTGCCCATCGTGGCGCCGACGACGCTGATCTCTTGGAAGAAGATGCGCGTGAGCTCGGCCGGCTCGGCGTCGCCGCTGGTCGCGCCCGCGACGACGATCGTGCCGCCCGGCCGGACCGAGCGCACCGAGTGCGACCAGGTCGCCCTGCCGACGCTCTCGAGCACGACGTCGACGCGGGGCACGCGCGCCCCGCTCTCGACCGCCCCGGCCGCGCCGAGCGTGAGGGCCCGCGCCCGGCGCTCCTCGGACCGGCTGGTCACGACGACCTCCAGCCCGGCCGCTGCGCCCAGCAGGATGGCGGCGGTGGCCAGCCCGCCGCCCGCGCCCTGCACGAGCACGCGCTGGCCCGGCGTCGCGCCGCCGGACCGGAACAGCATGCGGTAGGCGGTCAGCCAGGCGGTGGGCAGGCACGCGGCCTCGACGAACGACAGCTCGGCCGGCTTGTCGACGAGGTTCCACGTGGGCACCGCGACCTGCTCGGCGAGCGTGCCGGGGTACCGCTCCGACAGGAGGCTGCGCGGTTCGTCGGCGCCCACCCCGTGCCCCGACGCGCCGCCGATCACCCCGTGCACGACGACCTCGCGCCCGTCGGCGGTGACCCCGGCGGCGTCGGTGCCCAGGATCATCGGCAGCTGCTCGGCGCGGATCCCGACGCCCCGCAGCGTCCAGACGTCGTGGTGGTTGAGCGCCGCGGCGCGAACGTCGACCACCGACCAGTTCTCCCGCGCCTGCGGGGCGGGCTGCTCGCCCACCTCGAGGCCGCTGACGGGGTCGTCGGGCGAGAACCGGGCGGCGTAGGCGGCGATCACCGCCTCAACGTATCCGCCGCGCGGGCGGCGTGTGCGGTGGTGGGCTTGAGGTTGCCCCGCGGCAAGGCCCTAGGTTCACGGCCATGGACGACGACCTGCTCACGGTCGGTCAGCTGGCCCGCCGGGTCGGTCTGACCGCCAAGGCGCTGCGGCACTACGACCGGATCGGGCTGCTCACGCCCGCGACGGTCGACCCGGCGACGGGCTACCGGCGGTACGGCGCGGAGCAGGTGGACCGGGCGCGGCTCGTCCAGGTGCTGCGGTCGGTCGACGTGCCGCTGGAGCAGGTGCGGGCCTGCCTGGCCGACGAGTCGATCGTCCCGTCGGTGCTGAGCACCCACCGCCGCAGGCTCCAGGCGCGCCTGGACCGGGTCCGCGGCCAGATCCACCGGACCGACCACCTTCTCGAGGACGGAGCACCCATGACCGCGCAGGACAGCCAGCCGGCCACGACCGCCGACGAGCGCCAGCTCGCCGTCGACCTGTTCAACAGCGTGTGGCGGCTGCTCGAGGACGAGCACCGCACGGTCGACGACGACGACCGGATGGTGCACATGGCGCACGCGTCGCGCTACCACTGGGGTCAGGTGGGCGCGCCCGAGAACCGCAGCCGCGGCGAGTGGCAGGTCTCCCGGGTGTACGCCGTGCTCGGCCGCGCGGAGCCGGCGCTGCACCACGCGCGACGCGGGCTCGAGATCTGCCGGGAGCACGGCATCGCCGACTGGGACCTCGCGTACGCCTACGAGTCGCTGGCCCGCGCGCACGCGGTCGCCGGCGACGCCGCGCAGGCGCGCACCTGGACCGAGCAGGCGCTGGCGGCGGCCGAGGAGATCGCCGAGGACGACGACCGCGAGCTGCTCCTGTCCGACCTGGAGTCGATCCCCGGCCAGCCGCGGTTCTGGTGAGCCGTCAGAGGATCGGCAGCATGCGACCGAGGTCCGGCACCGCGTCCGACGTGTAGCGCGGGTGCAGGGCGACGGCGAGCGCGTCGACGTCGTACGGCTGCCGGCCGGCGGCGAGCCGCACCCAGGTGCGGGCGTCGGCGACCTCGAGGCTCCAGCCGCCGCGGGCGACGACGATCTCGAGCAGCGCGTCGGCGACGAGGCGCAGCGCGCCCGGCTCGACCGGGTCCGCACCCAGGGGCACCGACCGCGCGAGGTCGTCGGCGTGCACCACGAGCTCGAGCACCCGGGACATCGCCATGGTGCTGAGCAGCACCGGGCCGCGGCGCGCCTGCACGACGCGGTCGTCGGGACCCAGCTCGTCGAGCCGGGCGAACGCCGCCTGCGCGCTGCGGTCGACCGCACCCAGCGGGTCGTCGGCGATCTCGCGGGCCAGTTCGCGCGTGGTCTCCGCGATGTCGGCGGCGCGCGCCACGTAGGTGCCGACGTACTCACCGAACGTGAGCGGGACCGTGCCGTCGGGGACCGGCACGCACACGGCCAGCGCCTCCATCGCGCGGCCGAGGTGCGCGACGAGCTCGGCGACGGACCAGCCCTCGAGCACCGACGGCTCGCCCCCGACGTCGGGGTCGACCACGTCGCTCACCCAGGACCGCAGGCGGTCCCACTGGGCGTGCAGCGCGGTGCGGGCGTCGGCGAGCTCTCCGGAGGGCATGCGCCCCATGGTGCCGGGTATCTAGTGCGTCTGCTCCAGGAACTCCCGCACGTACGCGCCCACCAGGTCCTCCTCGATGAGGAAGCCGTCGTGCCCGTAGTCGGAGTGGATGGTGTGCAGCACGGCGCCGCGGATCCCGGCGGCGATCCGCTCGGACTGGGCCGGCGGGAAGAGCCGGTCGGAGTCCACCGCCACCACGAGCGCGCGGGCGGTCACCGACCCGAGGGCGGCGCTGACCCCGCCGCGGTCGCGGCCGAGGTCGTGCGTGATCATCGTGCGCGTGAGCACCACGTACGTGTTCGCGTCGAACCGGCGGGCCAGCTTGTCGCCGTGGTGGTCCAGGTAGGACTGCACCGCGAACCGACCGCCCTCGAGCGGCTCCTCGCCGCCCTGCGGGATCCGGCCGAAGCGCTCGTCCAGCTCGAGCGGGCTGCGGTACGTCTGGTGCGCGATCTGTCGCGCCAGGCCCAGGCCGACGTGCGGCCCTTCGCCGTCGGGGGCGTCGTAGTAGTCGCCGTCGCGGTAGTGCGGGTCGGCGCGGACGGCCGTCAGCTGCGTGTGGAAACCGGCGATCTGGTCGCCCGACGTCTGCGCGGCGGTCGCGATGGCGGCGATGGCCTCCACCCGCTCGGGCGCGCTCGCGGCCCACTCGAGCACCCGCAGCCCGCCGAGGGACGCGCCGATGACCAGCGCCCACGTGTCGATGCCCAGCAGGTCCGCCAGCCGGACCTCCGCGGCGACCTGGTCGCGGACCGTCAGCAGCGGGAACCGCCCACCCCACGGGCGCCCGTCCGGCGCCGGCGACGACGGACCCGTCGAGCCCTGGCAGCCGCCGAGCACGTTGGGTGCGACGACGAACCAGCGGTCGGTGTCGATGGGAGCGCCCGGACCGACCATCGACTGCCACCAGCCGGCCGTCGGGTGCCCCTCGCCCGCCTCGCCGGTGACGTGCGAGTCACCGGTCAGCGCGTGCAGGACCAGGACGGCGTTGCTGCCGTCCTCGTTGAGCTCGCCCCACGTCTCGTACGCCAGGCGCACCGCCGGCAGCCGGCCGCCGGACTCGAGCTTGAGCGGTCCGAGGTCGGCGAACTGCCGACGCCCGACCGGGTCGCCCTCACGCCAGGCCGCGCTCGCGGGCACGGGCGGACGCCCGGTCTCGGGGGCGCGCGTGGCCAGCGTCCGGGGTCGGGTGCGGGACAGATCGAGCTCGGGCACAGCGGTCCTTCCGGGGGGCGCCGTCGACCCCGTCGGRCCCGACGGGGTCGACGGCGGCGTACTCATGCGGTGTCAGGCGCCCTTCGCGGCGCGGAAGCCGGCATCCAGGTCAGCCAGGATGTCATCGATGTGCTCGATGCCGACAGCCAGGCGCACCAGGCCCGGCGTCACCCCGGACAGGGCCTGCTCCTCCGGCGTCAGCTGGCTGTGGGTGGTCGACGCCGGGTGGATGACGAGCGACCGGACGTCCCCGATGTTGGCCACGTTCGAGTGCAGCTCGAGCGCCGACACGAACGCCTGACCGGCCTCGGTGCCGCCCTCGAGCTCGAACGCGAGCACCGCGCCCGCACCCCGCGGCGCGTACTTGAGCTGCGCGGCGTGCCACGGGCTCGACTCCAGCCCGGCGTAGTGGACCCGCAGCACGTCGTCACGCGCCTCGAGCCAGGCAGCCACCTTGGCGGCGTTCTCGACGTGCCGCTCGACCCGCAGCGACAGCGTCTCGATGCCCTGCGCGATGAGGAACGCGTTGAACGGCGAGAGCGCCGGACCCAGGTCGCGCAGCAGCTGCACGCGCGCCTTGAGGATGAAGGAGAGGTTGACCCCGAACAGGCCGCCGACGCCGAGGTCCCGCGCGAACACGAGGCCGTTGTAGGACGGGTCGGGGGTGTTGTAGTTGGGGAACCGCTCGGGGTGCTGCGCGAAGTCGAACGTGCCGCCGTCCACGATCACGCCGCCGATGGCCGAGCCGTGGCCGCCCAGGTACTTCGTCGCCGAGTGCACGACGATGTCCGCGCCCCACTGCAGCGGGTTGATCAGGTACGGGGTGGCCACCGTGTTGTCGACGATGAGCGGCACGCCGGACTCGTGCGCGACGCCCGCGACGAGCTCGATGTCGAGGATGTCGGACTTCGGGTTGGGGATCGTCTCCGCGAAGAACAGCTTGGTGTTCGGGCGGACCGCGTCCTTCCACGACTGCGCGTCGTGCGGGTCGGTGACGAACGTCGTCTCGATGCCCAGCTTCGGGAGCGTGTAGTGCAGCAGGTTGTACGTGCCGCCGTAGAGCGACGGGCTGGCGACGATGTGGTCGCCGGCCTCGGCGATGTTGAGGATCGCCAGCGTCTCGGCCGCCTGGCCCGAGGCCACGAGCAGCGCGCCGACGCCGCCCTCGAGGTTGGCGATGCGGTTCTCGACGACCTCCTGCGTGGGGTTGCCGATGCGCGTGTAGATCGGGCCGAGCTCCGCGAGCGCGAAGCGCTTGGCGGCCGTGGCGGCGTCCGGGAAGACGAAGGACGTCGTCTGGTAGATCGGCAGCGCGCGGGCACCCGTCGTCGGGTCCGCCTCCTGGCCGGCGTGGATCTGGCGGGTCTCGAAGCTCCAGCTCTCGTTGCTCACGGTCTCGTTCTCCTCAGCGTTTCTGTGCAGGGGATCCGCGGAGGGGCCTCGGGCAGCCGACATCCGTCCCGCGGAGGGGGAGGGGAGTGGCGCACGGGTCGAGCCGTGGCTCGGGCGGGTCTCAGGGGCCGTCCTGGGGACGGCGACCTGCCCGCGGGCACAGCCGAGCGTGCGCTGGGTCAGCGACACATTCGGCGGGACATGGGCCGAGAGTAGGCCGAGGTGTCCGGTCGGCAATACGGCCGTCTCAGGATGTGGTCCGAGTTGTCCTGCCGGCGGGCAGCGTCGCCGCGGTCAGCGCCTGCTGTGCCGAGCCCCCTGCCCTTCCGTGCGTCCCCATCTGCTCGCTCGCGAAGCCTCGTGTCGTGGCTCCGACGTGCCGATGCATCGGCGAACGGGTGATTCGGCCCCGTCCGCGTCCGGTTCGTCCCAAAGCACACGCGTGTGACTCGTGGGACTGGTGTGACAGATGTTCTCTTCTGAGGTTTCCGCAGGTAGCGTCCTTCGAGGACGGCCGCTGGTGGCCGCGCCGCGACGTCGGGGGAGGACGTACAGGTGAGCTGGAGCATGACCACGCGCAGGGCCTCACGGGGCCTGGCTGCCGGCGTGCTCGTCGCCACCCTCATGGCCGGCGGCGCCTCGAGCGCCCTCGCCGATCCGACGCCCCCGTCGCAGCAGGACGTCGACCAGGCCAAGGGCGCCGTGAAGAGCGCCGAGCGCTCGGTCGCCTCGATGGAGGTCCGGCTCGCGCAGCTCAGCGCACAGACCGACGCCGCCGACCTCAAGGTGCAGCAGGCCGGCGAGGCCTACACGCAGGCGCTCGCCGACGCCGACGCCGCTCAGCAGGCCTGGCAGGACTCGCTCGCCAGGTCGAAGGCCGCCGACGCCTCCGCCGAGGACGCCCGCCGCCAGCTGGTCGCCATCGCCCGGGAGATGTCCCGGACCGGCGGGTCGACCGACCTGCTGCAGGCCGTCCTGTCCGCCGACGGCTTCGAGGACGTGGCGCGCCGCACCACCGCGCTCGACCGCATCAGCGGCAAGGCCGACGCCGCCGTCCAGGAGTACAAGGCGACCCAGCTGGTCGCCACCACGCTCGCGGCGCGCGCCGCTGCCGACGCCGACGAGGCCAAGGCCGCCAAGGCCTCCGCCGCGGACGCCCTTGCCGCCGCCGAGAAGGCGCAGACCGACGCGCAGACCGCCCAGACCGCAGCAGCCGCCGAGCGGGACGGCCTGATCACCTCGCTCGCCGCCGCCCGCCAGACCAGCGCCGACGTCGAGCGCCAGCGCCAGGACTTCCTCGACCAGCAGCGCCACGAGCGCGAGGAGGCGGCCGCCAAGGCCGTCGCCCTGCGGCCCCCGCCGGCGCCGGTCGTCGCGACGCCCCCGGCCGCGGGTGGCTCGTCCTCCTCCGGCGGGTCCACGACCACGCCGCCGGCGACCACGCCTCCCGTAGCGACGCCTCCCGCCACCACGCCCCCGGCGACCACGCCTCCCGTGACCACCGCGCCGCCGGTCGTCACCACGCCGCCGCCGACCACGACGACCCCGCCGCCGCCCCCCACGACCACCACGCCGCCCCCGACCACCCCTGCGCCGCCGAAGTACGGCCTCGGCACCGGGACGTCGCGCGGCTCGGCCGGCGGAGGCGAGGCGGCGCTGGCCTGGGCGAAGACGAAGATCGGGCTGCCCTACATCTGGGGCGGCGTCGGCCCCGCGGGCTACGACTGCTCGGGCCTCACCATGAGCTCGTGGCGCACCGCGGGGGTCAACCTCGCCCGCACCACGCGCGACCAGTACAAGCAGGTCCTCAAGATCAGCTACAACGAGCTGCGCCCCGGCGACCTCGTCTTCTGGTCCACCAACCCGAACAACGTCGACGCGATCTACCACGTGGCCATCTGGGCAGGCAACGGCCAGATCATGGAAGCCTCCAAGCCGGGCGACCCCCTCCGAGTCACCTCGATG
The DNA here is from genome assembly GCF_056400905.1 of Cellulomonas sp. P4_H12. Lineage (NCBI taxonomy): Bacteria > Bacillati > Actinomycetota > Actinomycetes > Micrococcales > Cellulomonadaceae > Cellulomonas > Cellulomonas sp. P4_H12. Next base: position 5,373 of record NZ_JBFUKJ010000046.1, on the reverse strand, counting down.
CGCTGGGGCGGCACGATGCCGTACGCCGGCCGCCCGTAACACCGCCCTTCCCTGACAACGTCCGCGCAAGTACGTCCCCGAGCACGGCCTACCGCGGACGTCGCCACGGGCCGACCGCTTGCGTCCGCGGAGATACGTGTAGGGGCACGTTCTTGCGCGGACGTTGCGGCTATCGTCACGCTCGGCGGCGGCCGCCGCCGGGGGTCCAGCCGGCACTCCGCAGTGCGCGTTCGACCGCGTCCAAGTGACGATCGGGATCCAGACGCAGGCCGAGGCTCGGGATGCGCAGCACGATGTCACCGCTGAGCACGATCTCGTTGTGGCGCAGGCTGTCGTCGATCCACCGGTCCGGACGCAGGTGGCCGATCCCGTCGATCTCCACGACGACCCGCCACCGGGACCAGCGGACGTCGACGTAGGCGCGGCCGCTCGGAGTTGTCATCGGGACCTGGCGCTCGGGCTCGGGCAGCCCGCGGCGGCGGCACAGGCCCGCGAAGTCGAGCTCGTTCAGGGAGCCCACCCCGGTGGCGATCTCGCCGACCAGACCGCGCAGCAAGGTGCGACGCCGGTCTCGTCGGACCCGCTCGAGGACGCCCGATACAGCGTCTGCCGTGGTGAGTCGCTGCTGCACCGGCGCCACGAGCATCAAGGCGGCCTCGCGGTCCGTCCGCGCCCACAGGGCGGCTTGGACGGTGGCGACCTCCGGGCGCGTCCGCGGGATCCCGTCGGTCACGACGTCCTCGCCGCGCCATCGGCGTGTCTCGTGGAGTCGTACACCGGCTGGTGCGGGCAGGGGGTGCGACGACTTCGGCGCGGCGACGTGGATCGACCCATCCCCGTCGAGGCCGGAGAGTCCGGCGGCCATCAGGGCGGTGAACCCGGCGAGCGCGGACCGTGGTGTTCCGCCGACGATCGACCGGGGTGCGCACTCGAGCACCGCAAGCCACCACTCGCGTCGCAGTCCGGGCTCGGCAGGCGCTACCAGGAGGGTGTGACGGCCGACCATGTGCCAGCGCTCGGCGCTGAGCTCAGCCTCGACCTGCTCCTGGGAGAGTCCGAGCTCGCGGGTCTGCCACCGAGTCAGCAGCCCGGCCTGCCGCGCGGCGACCTCCCGGACGCGCGCTCGCCGTGCAGCAGACGCAGATGGAGGTTCGTGCATGACGGAACGGTTGCGCACGCCATCGAGGTGCCGGGCGGTCGGCGATGTCCCGAGCCCACCGAGCCACGAACTCCGGGGCTGTGGACGGCTCGGCGACCCTGGAACGTCCGCGCATCTACGTCCCCCGACACGTAGAAGCGCGGACGTCGCCGGTTGAATGCAGCAACGTCCGCGCTAGTACGGCGCGGGGCACGTAGTAGCGCGGACGTTGGGCCGAGAGAGGAGGAGGAAGTGTCAGTGCTGGGCGTAGTAGTTCGTGTCGATGGCTCGCTGGCGGCTGCGCTCGATCTCCGCCTCCGCCTCCGAGCGGCCGACCCAGTGGGCGCCCTCGACGGACTTGCCGGGCTCGAGGTCCTTGTACACCTCGAAGAAGTGCTGGATCTCGAGGCGGTGGAAGTCGGACACGTCGTCGATGTCCTGGCGCCACGCCGCGCGCTGGTCACCGGTGGGGACGCACAGGACCTTGTCGTCGCCGCCGGCCTCGTCGCGCATGCGGAACATGCCGAGGGCGCGGCAGCGGATGAGGCAGCCGGGGAAGGTCGGCTCCTCGAGCAGCACCAGCGCGTCCAGCGGGTCGCCGTCCTCGCCGAGGGTGCCCTCGATGAAGCCGTAGTCGTCGGGGTACCGCGTCGAGGTGAACAGCATCCGGTCGAGGCGGATGCGCCCCGTGGCGTGGTCCACCTCGTACTTGTTGCGCTGACCCTTCGGGATCTCGATCGTGACGTCGAACTCCACAGCAGCTCTCCTCCGCCCCACGTCCGCGCCCGGGTTCCGGGACCGCCGGTCGCGCGACACTCGTCGTGCGGCGCGCCGGGGTGTCAGGGGCGCCCTTGTCTCGGACAGTAGTCTGACGCACCGCGGGGCGGGGCGTCCCGCGACGGATCGAGCAGGGCAGGGTGACGATGGCCACAGCGGTGCGGGTCGTCGGCACGGCCGTGCTCGTGGTCGTGCTGGCCGGTGCGGCGTACGTGACGGCCGACGCGTACGACGTGGTGCCGGGCATGGTGACCCTGCAGGACGCGCCGCCCGAGCCGCTGCCGTTCCCCACGGCGCCCGGTGCGGTCGAGCCGACGACGAGCGTCCCGGCGCTCACCGACCTCGACCCGCAGGCGCCCGTGCCGGGCACGGGGAGCGTGCAGGCGCTCGTCGACGGGCTGGTCGCCGACCCACGCATGGGCTCGAGCGTCGGCGTGGTGGTCGCGGACCAGCTGACGGGCGACGTGCTCGGCGGGCACCTGCCCGAGCAGGGCCGCACCCCGGCATCGACGGCCAAGCTGGTCACGGCCGTCGCGTCGCTGGGCACGCTCGGGCCGGACACGACCTTGCCGACGAGCGTCGTGCGCGGGTCGGGCAACCGCATCGTGCTGGTCGGCGGCGGGGACATGATGCTCGCGGCCGGAGCGGGCGACCCCGCCGCGGTCGAAGGGCACGCGGGGCTGGGTGACCTGGCGACGCAGGCGGCCAAGGCGTTGCAGCTCGAGGGCGTCGGCACCGTGAGCCTCGGGTTCGACGACTCGCTGTTCGCCGCCCCGACGCTCAGTCCCACCTGGAACCCGGCGGACATCGCCGCGGGGTTCGTCGCGCCCGTCACGGCGCTCGCGGTCGACACGGCCAAGATCAAGCCGGGCGAGTACCCGCCGCGCTACCCCGACCCGTCGCTCGCGGCGGCGAAGACGTTCGCGCAGCGGCTGACCGAGGCGGGCATCGCGGTCGACGGCACGCCCACCCGGACGGGCGTGCCCGAGGGCGGCCGCCAGATCGGCGTCGTGCAGTCCGCGTCGCTGGACGGGATCGTGCACCACTTCCTCGACACCTCCGACAACACGATCACCGAGGTGGTGAGCCGGCTAGTCGCGATCCACGAGGGGCTCCCGCCGAGCTTCGAGGGCGGCGCGACGGCCGTGCTGCACGCGGTGTCGGTGCAGGGCATCGACACGGACGGCGCCCACCTGGTCGACGCGTCGGGGCTCGGCGCCGGCTCGGTGCTGCCGCCCGACCTGCTGCTGGGCCTGCTCCGGCTGGCGACGGACCCCGCGCACGGCGTGCTGCGCGACGTCGCCACGGGCATGCCCATCGGCGGGCTGACCGGCACCCTGAGCGACCGGTACACGCAGTCGAGCGCCCGCGGCCTCGTGCGCGCGAAGACCGGCAGCCTGCCGCACGTGACCGCGCTGGCGGGGACGGTTCTGGACACCGACGCGCGCCAGCTGGTGTTCGTGGTGCTGGCGGACGCGACCCCCGACGGCGGCCAGTGGGGCCCGCGCGCGGCCATCGACGGGTTCGTCACCACGCTGTCGGGCTGCGGCTGCGGTTAGTTTGACGGGGTGGAGACCCCGAGAAGCCCGGTCGACTGGGACCTAGCCGCCCGCATCGCGGGACGGCTCGCCGCCCCCGGGCCGCTGGCCGGCCGCGACGAGCTGGTGGCGCTCGTCGACGAGCTGCGCGACGCCGCCGGCCGCGCCGCCGTGCACGCCTCGCGCATCACCGGGCTGGAGGCCGCGGACGGCACGCCGCCGGCGGRGGTCTCCCGGGTGGTCGTCGTCGACCGGGTGCACTGGGCACGCGCCAACGCCGAGACGTTCGCGGCGATGACCGGACCGCTCGCGACGCGCACGACGAGCAACGCGTCGCGCGCGGCCGCCGCGGTGCAGGTGGGCGGCGTGCTGGCGCTGCTGTCCGGCAAGGTCCTCGGGCAGTTCGACCCGTTCACCGCGACCGACGGGCGTGGTCGGCTGCTGCTCGTCGCGCCGAACGTGCTGCACCACGAGCGCCGCCTGCGGGTGGACCCGTCGGACTTCCGGCTGTGGGTCGCGCTGCACGAGCAGACCCACGCGCTGCAGTTCGCGGCGGCGCCGTGGCTCGCGGAGCACCTGCGGGGCCGGGCGGGCGAGCTCATGGGCGACCTGGCGGCGGACAAGGCGCTGGTCCCCCGGGTGGGCGAGCTGCTGCAGGCCGTGTCGCGCGCGGTGGCCGGGGGTGCCGACGACGGCATCGGGGTGCTCGACCTGCTCTCCGCCCGGCAGCGGGAGGTGTTCGAGGAGGTCGGCGCGGTCATGGCCCTGCTCGAAGGCCACGCGGACGTCGCGATGGACGAGGTCGGGCCGCGGGTGGTGCCGAGCGTGCGGACCATCCGCAAGGCCTTCGAGAACCGGCGCGACCAGGCGGCGAAGGCCAAGGGCATGGACCGCGTGCTGCGCCGGCTGCTCGGCCTGGACACCAAGCTCGCGCAGTACCGCGACGGCGCCGCGTTCGTCCGGGCGGTGCGCAAGGACGTCGGCCTGGCGGGGCTCAACGCCGTGTGGACGTCGGCGGAGCACCTGCCGGTGCCGCAGGAGATCTCCGACCCGCGGGCGTGGGTGCGGCGGGTCCACGGGTGAGCGGTCCGGCGCCGTCGGTCGCGGCGGTGCGCTCGGCGGTCGCGGCGTCCGTCGCGGACCTGCCGCCCGGCGCGCTGGTGCTGGTCGCGTGCTCGGGGGGACCGGACTCGCTCGCGCTCGCGGCCGGTGCGGCGTTCGTGGCGCGGCGGTCGGAGCGCGGGGGCCGTCCGTGGCGCGCCCGTGCCGTCGTCGTCGACCATGGCCTGCAGGAAGGCTCGGAGCAGGTTGCCGACGAGGCCGCCGCGGCCTGCCGGGCGCTCGGCCTGGACGCGGAGGTCGTCCGCGCGGACGTCGCCGGCCGGGGCGAGGCCGGCGCCCGGTCGGCCCGCTACGCGGCGCTGGAGCGGGTGGTCCACGAGCGCGGCGCCGCCGCGGTCCTGCTGGGCCACACGCTCGACGACCAGGCGGAGACGGTGCTGCTGGGGCTGGCCCGCGGGTCGGGCGCGCGCGCCCTGTCGGGCATGCCCGCGGTGCGGGGACCGTTCCGCCGTCCGCTGCTCGGGTTGCGCCGCGCGGACACGGAGGGGGCCTGCCGCGAGCTCGGGCTGCGCCCCTGGCAGGACCCGACCAACGACCACGAGCACCGCGACGCCGGCCTGCGCAGCCGGGTCCGGGGCGAGGCGTTGCCGACGCTCGAACGGGTGCTGGGACCGGGCGTCGCGGAGGCGCTGGCGCGCACGGCGGCGCAGCTGCGCGAGGACGCCGACGTGCTGGATCCGCTGGCCGCCGACCTGCTCGCCGCCGCGCGCACGGACGAGGGCCTCGACGTCGACGTCCTGGGGCGCGCCCCGGCCGCCCTGCGCACCCGGGCGCTGCGGGCCGCGGTGCGGGCCGCGG
>NZ_JBFUKJ010000045.1:0-21635 GCF_056400905.1 Cellulomonas sp. P4_H12 | reverse complement strand
GGCGTGGGCACGTGGCCCGGCGCGCCGGCCGCCGGGGCGGGGGCGGGGGCGGGCATGAAGACCTTGGTGGCTGCCATGGGCGAGCTCGGGGCCGCGTACGCCGGGGGGCCTGCCGGCGCGGCGTACGCCGGAGGGCCCGACGGCGCGGGCGTGTAGCTGCCGGCCGGGGGCGACGGGTAGGCGGCCTGGTAGGGCGGCGGACCGCTGGGCGCCGGCGCCGCCGCCGGCGCGCTCTGCGACGGGATCGGCGAGAACATCGCGCTCACGCCGGGTGCGGCGGGCACGCCCGGTTGCGGTCCGACGGGACGGTAGGGCGGCAAGGGCCGCGACGGCTCCCCCGTGGGTGCCTGGTAGGACTCGCTCACGTCATTCCCTCCACGTGGTCGCCTGGTTCGACCGGCACGGGCGTGCCGGAACCGGGCCTGGCTCTGGACCGTTCATCGGCGGTGCTGATGCCCGACTTGAGACATCACCACCGGTGAGTCGACGCGTCACGCGACGACCCGGAGGATCTCCTCGATCGAGGTGTCGCCGAGGACGACCTTCTGCCAGCCGTCGTCCCGCAGCGGGATCATGCCCTGCTTGACCGCCGTCGACGCGATGTCCGCGCTCGAGGAATGCGCGACGGCGTGGCGCTCGATGTCCTCGGTCACCTGCATGACTTCGTGCAGCGCGAGCCGGCCGCGGTAGCCCGTCTTCGAGCACGTGACGCAGCCGACGGGGCGGTACAGCTCAGGCACCGGCTCGCCGGGCATCCAGGGGAACCGGGCGCCCATGAGCTCCTCGGGTGACGGCTGGTAGAGCTCCTTGCACTTCACGCACAGGCGCCGCGCCAGCCGCTGCGCGACCACGCAGTCGAGTGCCGAGCCCACGAGGAAGGGCTCGATCCCCATCTCGGTGAGCCGGGTGACCGCCGAGGGGGCGTCGTTGGTGTGCAGCGTCGAGAGCACGAGGTGTCCGGTGAGCGCCGCTTCGATCGCGATCTGCGCCGTCTCGTGGTCGCGGATCTCACCGAGCAGGACGACGTCGGGGTCTGACCGCAGGATCGAGCGCAAGGCACCGGCGAACGTGAGCCCCGCCTTGACGTTGACCTGCACCTGGTTGATGCCCGGGAGCCGGTACTCGACCGGGTCCTCGACCGTGATGACGTTGATCTCGGGCTTCGACACCGCATTCAGGGTGGCGTACAGCGTCGTCGACTTGCCCGATCCGGTCGGTCCCGTGACCAGGAGCATCCCGTACGGCTTGGTGTACGACGATCGGTAGGACTCGTAGTTGCTGTCGAGGAATGACAGGTCACGCAGGTCGAGGCTCGCCGTGGAGTTGTCGAGGATACGCATGACGATCTTCTCGCCCCACACCGTGGGCAGGGTGGCGACGCGGAGGTCGATCTTGCGGCCGTTGTGCACCACGGACATCCGGCCGTCCTGCGGCTTGCGGCGCTCGGCGATATCGATGTCACTCATGATCTTGACGCGGCTGATGACGCCGCCCGTGATCTGCTTGGGCGCGCGTTGGGTCTCGTGCAGCACGCCGTCGATCCGGTACCGAACCCGCAGGTCGTGCTCCGACGGCTCGATGTGGATGTCCGAGGCACGGTCAGTGATCGCCTGCGTCACCAGGAGGTTGACGAACCGGACGATCGGGGCGTCGTCGTCGGCGATGTCCCCCATCTTCGTCAGATCGGCCTCGGGCTCCGCGTTGACGTCCTCGAACGCCTGCGACAGGTCTTCCATCTCGTCGTCGGCGCGGCAGAACCGGTCGATCGCCCGGAGGAGGTTGTCGTGCGTGGCGATCACTGGAATGACCGGCATGCCGGACACGGACCGCACGTCGTCGACGGCCATGACGTTGCCGGGGTCCGAGGTGGCGAGCACGATCGACCCGCCCTCGAGCGCGACCGGTAGGACTGAGTAGCGACGGCACAGGGCGCCGGGCACCAGGCTGAGGGCCGTGCGGTCGACCGGGTAGTCGTCGAGGTCGACGAAGTCCATGCCGACCTGGTTGGCGAGCGCCTTGACCAGCTGGCCCTCGGTGAGCACGCCGAGCTCGACCAGGGTGCGCCCGAGCGATGAGCCTCGGGCCATCGTCTCGTCGAGCGCTGCGAGGAGCTGGCCCTCCGTGACCAGGCCTTCGTCGAGCAGGATCTCCCCGAGCTGCTTCACGCGCGTCCCTCCGCCTCTGCCGTCGGCCGGTCATGGCCGCACGGGTGTGTCCAGAGGTCAATCGGCAGGAAGAGCGACGTGCGTGAGCGACTCAGGTGGTGAGTTTGCGGTCGAGCGCCTCGGACATGGCGGCGAGCGGCGCGGGGTGCCCCGTCATCAGCCGGACCTGCTCGGCGGCCTGGTGGAGCAGCATCTGCTCACCGCCGACCACGGAGCCCCCGAGTCGCGCCCAGGCGACGGACAGCGCGGTGGGCCGCGGGTCGTACGCCACGTCGAGCAGGGTGCCGTGGGCCGCCTCCAGCGAGGCGGCCAGGTCATCCGCCGCGAACGGCGGGAGGGTCGAGACGACGACGTCCGCCTGCCCGATCTCAGCGGCCGCGACATCCAGGCCGCGGTACACCGGCGTCACCCCCATCCGGTGGGCCGCGCGCATCAACCCGCCGGCTCGGGCGACCGAGCGCACGTAGACGACCGGCGACGTGCAGCCCAGCTGAGCCAGCGCGGCGAGGGTCGACGAGGCCGTCGCACCGGCGCCGAGCACCGCAGCAGAACCGACCGACGACAGTCCCAGCGCCGCGACGATGCCGTACACGTCGGTGTTCGCGCCGATCAGGGAGCGCCCCTGCACCAGGACGGTGTTGACGGCCCCGACGACTGAGGCCAGCGGCTCGACGTGGTCGAGCAGCGGGATGACGGTCTGCTTGAGCGGCATGGTCAGGCTCAGGCCCGCCCACGAGGGATCGAGGCCGCCGACGAACGAGGCGAGCTGGTCGGCAGGAACGTCGATCGCGTCGTAGCTCCAGCCGGTCAGCCCGAGGGCCTCGTAGGCGGCGCGATGCAGCGTCGGTGACAGCGAGTGCGCCACCGGGTGCCCCAGCACCGCCGCCCGACGGGCGGCGGGGTCCGTCACTTGCCGTTCGCCGCCTGCCACTCGCGGAGCTTCTCCACGTTCGCCTGGTGGTCGGCCAGGTTGTTGGCGAAGAGCGTCTCGCCGGTGTCGAGGTTCACGGTGACCCAGAAGAGCCAGTCGCCGTCGGCCGGTGAGAGGACCGCCTCGATCGACGCGAGCCCGGGCGACGCGATCGGCGTGGGCGGCAGGCCCAGGTTCTTGTACGTGTTGTAGAGGTTGCTCGCGTCCTGCGTGTCCGCGGTGGTCACGCCGGTGCCCGGCTTGTTGAGGCCGTACGCCACCGACGAGTCGATGTCGAGCGGCATCTCCTTCTCGAGCCGGTTCTCGATCGCTCGCGCCACCTTCGGGCGGTCCTCGGCCAGGCGCGCCTCGCGCTCGACCAGCGACGCCTTGTTCAGCACGGTCTCCCACTGGTCTTGCGGGATGCCCTTCTGCGTCAGCACGGCGACGGTCTGCGCGGTCATCTGCGTGAGCACGCTGGCGGCGGTCGCGCCCGGCTCGACGTCGTAGGTGGCCGGGAAGAGCCAGCCCTCGGCGTTGCCGTTCGCCTCGGCGGGGAGGCCGATCGCGGCCGGGTCCGCCAGTGCCGCGTTGAGGTCGTCGACGGGGATGAGGGTCTTCTCGTTGATCTTGGCGACGATCTGGTCGCGGGTCAGCCCCTCGGGCACCGTGACCTTGAACGAGACGCGGCTCGACGGGTTGAGCAGGGCGGTGACCGCGTCGGAGGCCTTCATCTCGAGCAGCATGCGGTAGGTGCCGGGCTGGATCGAGCTGGCCTGCGGGTTCGCGGCGAACGCCTTGTTGAACGCCTTGGCGCTCGCGACGACGCCCGCGTCGACCAGGGTGGTCGCCATCTGGCCGCCGGAGTCGCCCGGCTTGATGACGACGTCGACGCTGCCGTGCCCGACGCCGGAGTAGTCCTCGACGTTGCCGTCGGCGCTGTTCCCGCTACCGCCGAAGAAGCCGCCCATGAGCTCGACGACGACGTAGCCGGCACCGGCGACCATGAGTACCGCGACGATGAGCACCCAGATCGAGCGGCGGCGGCGGCGCTTGCGCTCCCGCTGCTCCTTGGCACGGCCACGGGCGCGCGAGGACCGGTGATCGACGGGTGCGACGCGAGTGTCGCCACCGAACAGGTCGCTCACCTCGTCACTCCGTTCTGCAGGGGCCCAGCGGTCGGTCTGGCTGTTGGTCACGTGCGAGTCACTCCACCGTCGTCCGTGCGTCGCCCGCAGCCCCCCCGCGCGCTACCCGGGCGTGCTTCGCTGGGTCGACGACGACCCGCTCTCCGGGACGTCGCCCCGACGCACGCTCCGCGTCCAGCGCGGACTGCAAGATCACCACCGCGGCCGCCTGGTCGACGACCTGCCGGTGGCTGCGTCCGGATCGGCCGGACGCATGCAGCGCGTGATGGGCGGACACCGTGCTCATCCGCTCGTCGACCAACCTCACCTGGATAGGTGCGACGGCCTGCGCCAGTTGGACAGCGTACGCGCGCGCGGCCTCCGATGCGGAACCTTCGGTACCCGACAGGTGCATGGGAAGCCCGACGTACACAACACCCACACGTCGTTCCTGCGCCTCGCGCACCACCTCGGCGAGGTCGGCGGGCAGCCGGCCCTTCTTGCCCGTGGCGCGCGCCAAGGTGGCCACCGGCGTGGCGATCAGCCCGTCCGGGTCGCTCGTCGCGAGCCCGACGCGGACGGAGCCGACGTCGACGCCGAGGCGTGGCGCACGGACGAGCGCGTCGTCGTCCACGTCAGCCGTTCGCGGCCGCGCTGACCGCGGACAGCGCCTCAGCCAGCCGCGCGGGGTCGGTGCCACCGCCCTGCGCGAGGTCGTCCTTGCCGCCGCCACCGCCGCCGAGGATGGTCGAGGCCGTCCGCACGAGCGCGCCGGCACGAACCCCGTGCTCGCGCGCCGCGGCGTTCGTCGCGACGACGACGACCGGCCGGCCCTTGCTGACGCCGCCGATCGCGACGACCGCGGGCGCCGACTCGCCGAGCCGGGCGCGGACGTCGAGCACGAGGGTGCGCAGCTCGTCGCCGCCCACCTCGCCGGCGTCGTGCGTGACGACGCGGGTCTCCCCCACCGTCTGCGCGCCGGCGGCAAGGGTGCCCGCCTGGGCGAGCAACGTCGCCTGGCGCAGCGTCGCGAGCTCCTTCTCCGACTCCTTGAGCTTGGTGAGCAGCCCGGACACACGCTCGGAGAGCTCGTCGGGGCGCGCACCGAGCAGGCCGGAGAGCTGCCCGACGAGCGCGCGCTCCTTCGCCTGGTACCCGTACGCGCCGGCGCCGACGAGCGCGTCGACGCGCCGCACGCCCGAGCCGATCGCCGACTCGGACAGCAGGGTCACGAGCCCGAGCTCGCCGGACCGCTTCACGTGCGTGCCCGCGCACAGCTCGAGCGACCAGCCGTCGCCGATGTCGACGACGCGCACCTCGTTGCCGTACTTCTCGCCGAACAGCGCCATCGCGCCGCGGCCCCGCGCCTCGTCGATCTGCATGACCGAGTCGGTGACCTCGAGGTCGTCCTGGAGCCGCTCGTTGACGCGCGCCTCGATCTCGGCGACGACCTGCGACGGTGTGGCGGACGGCGACCGGAAGTCGAACCGCAGGCGGCTCGGCGCGTTCAGGGACCCCGCCTGCGTCGCGCTCTCGCCGATGGACTCGTGCAGCGCCTTGTGCACCAGGTGCGTCGCGGTGTGGGCGCGCGCGATCGCCCGGCGGCGGTCGAGGTCGATCGTCGCCGTKCCGGACTCCCCGAAGGTGACCGTGCCGTCGACGAGTCGCCCGTGGTGCACCGACAGACCCTTCACGGGCGCCTGCACGTCGTCGACCTCGATCCGGGCACCGCCGTCGAGCACGATCACGCCCGTGTCGGCCAGCTGGCCGCCGGACTCGGCGTAGAACGGCGTCACGTCGAGGACGACCTCGATGTCCGCAGGCGCGGTCGCGGCCGGCGCCGGGACGCCGTCGACGAGCAGGCCGACCACGCGGGAGCGCGCGGTCGCGTCGGTGTAGCCGATGAACTCGACGGGCTTCGCGGTCGCCGCGCTCAGGGTGCTGTGCAGGTCCTGGTAGGCCGCGTTGTCCGCGCGGCCCGCCCGCTTGGCGAGCGCGTCCGCGCGCGCCCGCTCCCGCTGCTCCTTCATGAGCGAGCGGAACGCCGTCTCGTCGACCTGCACGCCCTGCTCCGCGGCCATCTCGAGCGTGAGGTCGATCGGGAAGCCGTACGTGTCGTGCAGCTGGAACGCCTGCGACCCGGTGAGCACCGGGGCGGGGCTCGCCTTCGCCGCCTGCACCGCGGTGTCGAGGATCGTCGTGCCCGCCGCGAGCGTGCGGCGGAACGTGTCCTCCTCCGCGTACGCCACCTGGCTGATCCGCTCGAAGTTCGTCGCGAGCTCCGGGTACGACGGGCTCATCGCGTCCTTGCTCAGCGGGAGCAGGGTGGGCAGCGCGAGGTCGTCGACGCCGAGCAGCCGCATCGCCCGGATGGAGCGGCGCAGCAGCCGGCGCAGCACGTAGCCGCGGCCCTCGTTGGACGGCGTGACGCCGTCGCCCATGAGCATGAGCGCGCTGCGCACGTGGTCCGCGACCACCCGCATGCGCACGTCGTCGTCGTGGGACGCGCCGTACCGCCGTCCCGACAGCTCCTGGGCCCCGCCGATGACCGGGAACACCTCGTCGATCTCGTACAGGTTGTCGACGCCCTGCAGCAGGTACGCGACGCGCTCGAGCCCCATGCCGGTGTCGATGTTCTTCTGCTTGAGGTCACCGAGGATCGGGAAGTTCTCCTTGCCGCCCCCGTCGCCCCGCTCGTACTGCATGAAGACGAGGTTCCAGATCTCGAGGTACCGGTCCTCGTCGACGACCGGGCCGCCCTCCGCGCCGTACTCGGGGCCGCGGTCGACGTAGATCTCCGAGCAGGGACCCGACGGGCCGCGCGCGCCCGTGGACCAGAAGTTGTCCTTCCAGCCGCGCCGCTGGATGCGCTCGTCGGGCAGGCCGGCGATCTGCTTCCAGAGGTCCGCCGCCTCGTCGTCGTCGTGGAAGACCGTGACCCAGATGGTGTCGGGGTCGAAGCCGAACCCGCCGGTCTCGCGCGACCCGGTGACCAGCTCCCAGGCGTAGGTGATCGCGCCTTCCTTGAAGTAGTCACCGAACGAGAAGTTGCCATTCATCTGGAAGAACGTGCCGTGCCGGGTGGTCTTGCCGACCTCCTCGATGTCGAGGGTCCGCACGCACTTCTGCACGCTGGTGGCGCGCGGCCACGGCGGCGTCTGCTCGCCCAGCATGTACGGGATGAACGGCACCATGCCGGCGATGACGAACAGCGTCGACGGGTCGGGCGAGATCAGCGAGGCCGAGGGCACGACGGCGTGGCCGTTGCCCTCGAAGTAGTCGAGCCAGCGCTGGCGGATCTCGGCGGTACGCATCGTGTCCTCGTCGTCCATCTGTGGTGTGGGTGGTGCTGGTGTGTCTAGAAGAAGGTGTAGCCGTCGTCGTCGTCCGGGTCCTCGGTGGGACCGGTCCAGTCGGCGTCGCGGCGGCGGGCGGTCGACCAGGCGCGGCGCAGGTCCTCGACGCGCTCGGGGCGCTCGGCCTTCAGCGCCTCGACGTCGACGTCACCCACCAGGTCGTGCCGCAGCTGCTGCTCCCGCTCGGCCATCCCCGCGAGGAACTCGCTCTTGAGCGTGGCCACCGCGTGCGAGACGCGCTGGACGCCGTCGATCGCGTCCGTCGTGCCGGCGGGCAGGTACGTCTCGACGACCGTGCGCCCCTTGCGGATGACGATGACGGTGACGACGACGCCGACGGCGAGCCACGTGAGGCGGCGCGCCATCATCGGCTCCGGCGTGCGCTCGCCGCGAGGCCCGACAGGGCGCGGCGGACGCCGTAGGAGAAGGCGGCGACCTTGATCATCGGCGAGCCGACGGTCGCGGCGAACAGAGACGTGAGGGCCGAGACGTTCTCCGACACCTGCGCCGCGGCCGTGGTGACGGTGTCGATGTTCGCCAGCTGGGTGTTCGACGAGGCGACCAGGGTGGCGGTCTCGTCCAGCACCGGCACGGTGTGGTCGGTGATCTCCTTGACCGACGACCGCGTCTCGTCCAGCACCCGCCCGAGCTTGACCAGCGGCACGGCCAAGAACCCTACGAGCAGCACGAACGCGATCGCGGCGATCAGCCCCGCGACGTCACCCACCGACATGTCCAGCCTCCTGGTCCTGGGGTCCTGGACCCCGCCGAAACCCTACCCGTCCCGGACGCACGAACGCCCCGCGGCGCAGGTGCGCGGCGGGGCGTTCGTGAGAGATCAGATCAGCGGGCGTAGTACTCGACGACCAGCTGGACCTCGCACGTCACGGGGATCTCCGCGCGCTTGGGGTGGCGGACCAGGACGGCGCTCAGCTTCTCGAGCTGCACGTCGAGGTAGCCCGGGACGGCCGGGAGGACGTCGCGGTGGGCACCGGCGGCGGCGACCTGGAACGGGACGGTGGCCTGGCTCTTCGGCTTGACCTGGAGCGTCTGGCCCGGCTTCACGCGGAAGGAGGGGCGGTCCACGATCTTGCCGTCGACGAGCACGTGACGGTGCACGACGACCTGGCGGGCCTGGAGGATGGTGCGGGCGAAGCCCGAGCGCAGGACGAGGGCGTCCAGGCGGGTCTCGAGGTTCTCGACGAGCGCCTCACCGGTCAGGCCCGGGGCCTTGCGGGCGTCCTCGTACGCACGAGCCATCTGCTTCTCGCGCAGCGCGTACTGCGCGCGCAGACGCTGCTTCTCGCGGAGACGGACCGCGTAGTCCGACTCGGTGCGACGACGCGCACGGCCGTGCTCGCCGGGGGGGTACGGCCGCTTCTCGAAGTGCTTGACGGCCTTGGGCGTCAGCGCGAGGCCGAGGGCGCGGGAAAGGCGCACCTGGCGACGCGAGCGGGTCACGCTGCTCACAGAGTTACTTCCTGTCGTTGTAGACGTCACACCCGGAGACGGAGATGTTCCGCCGGGCGTGGGGCCGACCGTGGATGCGTCGCGTCTGTTCTCGACGCTGGCTAAGGCCCCAGGTGGTCATCCGGTCGGGGGGCGTGCGAGCACACCCGTCCCGCGGACGACCCGGTCACTCTACCCTGCGGCGGCCCGATCCGGAGAATCAGCCCTGCTCGTCGAGGATCGCGCGGATCCGCTCGAGGCGTTCGGTGACCTGGCGCTCGTACCCGCGGTCGCTCGGCTCGTAGTACCGGGTGCCCTGCAGCTCGTCGGGCAGGTACTGCTGCGCCGCGACCGCGTGTGGCTGGTCGTGCGCGTACACGTAGGACGTCCCGTGGCCGAGCACCTTCGCGCCGGCGTAGTGCGCGTCGCGGAGGTGGGCGGGGACCGAGCCGATCCGGCCCGCGCGCACGTCGGCCAGGGCGCGGTCGATGCCGAGGTAGGCGGCGTTCGACTTCGGCGCGGTCGCCAGGTGCACCACGGCCTCGGCCAGGATGATCCGCGCCTCGGGCATGCCGATCAGGGCGACGGCCTGCGCGGCCGCGACCGCCGTCTGCAGCGCGCTGGGGTCCGCCATGCCGACGTCCTCCGCCGCGGAGATGACGATCCGGCGGGCGATGAACCGCGGGTCCTCCCCCGCGGCGATCATGCGCGCGAGGTAGTGCAGCGACGCGTCGACGTCCGAGCCGCGCACCGACTTGATGAACGCGCTGATCACGTCGTAGTGCTGGTCGCCGTCGCGGTCGTAGCGCACGGCGGCGACGTCGATCGCGCGCTCCATGGTGGCCAGGTCGACGCGCACCGGCGGCACGGCGCCGTCCTCCGACAGTGCGGAGCCGGCCGCGGCCTCGAGGATGGTGAGCGCCTTGCGCGCATCCCCGCCGGCCAGGCGCAGCAGGTGGTCCTCGGCGTCCTCGGCCAGGGTGATCGCCCCGCCCAGGCCGCGCTCGTCCTCGACGGCCCGGCGGACCAGCCGGCGCACGTCGTCGGTGTCGAGCGGCTGCAGCGTGAGCAGCAGCGACCGGGACAGCAACGGCGAGTTCACGGAGAACGACGGGTTCTCCGTCGTCGCGGCCACCAGCGTGACCCAGCGGTTCTCGACGCTGGGCAGCAACGCGTCCTGCTGCGCCTTGGTGAAGCGGTGCACCTCGTCGATGAACAGGACCGTCTCGGTGCCGTCCGTGGCCAGCCGGCGGCGGGCGTCCTCGATGACCGCCCGCACGTCCTTGACGCCCGCGGTCACCGCAGAGAGCTCGACGAACCGGCGGCCGGAGGTCGCGGCGATGAGGTACGCGAGCGTCGTCTTTCCGGTGCCGGGCGGCCCCCACAGGACGACCGAGGTGGGTGCTGCGCGGCGCGCCGCCTCGTTCGCCGGCTCGACCAGACGCCGCAGCGGCGAGCCCGCGACGAGCAGGTGCTCCTGACCGGCGACCTCCCCCAGCTCCCGCGGCCGCATGCGGACGGCGAGCGGCGCCCCGGCCCCGACCGCGGGCAGCCCGGTGGCCGTCGACGTCACCGCATCGAACAGGTCCATGCGGGCAGGGTACGCACGAGGACCGACGTCCGACGGCCACCATCACGCCGAACCGGTGACCCCGTGTGCGCACCGGCCGTTCCACCTGCGACGATGGCCCGCGTGTTCGCCCGAGTCGGTCGCGCCGTCGCCCACCACCCACGTCTCACCGTCGTCACGTGGCTGGTGCTCGCCGTGCTCGGGTACGGGCTCGCCGTCCTCGGCGTGCACGGGGAGAACCTCTTCGACCGGCTGAGCACGGGCGCCCCGTCGGTCCCGGGCTCGGAGAGCGCCGAGGGCCGCCAGATCMTGGAGGATGCCGACGAGAGCGGTCCGTCGCTCACGCTGGTCCTTGAGGGCGTCGACCCCACCGATCCCGACGTCGCGACGTCGCTGGCCCCCGCCCGCGAGGAGCTGGCCGCGATCGACGGGGTCGCGTCGGTGATTGACCCGCTCGGGCTCCCGGACGGCGTCGCGAACCCGGCGGCCGCCCCGCTGGTCGCCCAGGACGGCGACGGCTTCCTCGTCGTGGTCGAGCTCGAGCCCGACCTGTCCGCCGACGAGCAGCAGGCAGCGCTCGACGACGTCGAGGCCCGCCTGCGCGAGATCCCCACCGACCTCGAGGTGGTCGCCCCCGGCGTCACCGGGTTCGTCGGCGGGACCACGCTCATCGTCGAGGCCATCACGGACCAGGTGGAGACCGACCTGCGCACCGGCGAGACGATCGCGCTGCCCATCGCGCTGCTCATCATGGTGCTGGTCTTCGGCGGCTTCCTCGCCGCGTCGATGCCCATGGCGGGGGCCATCGCCTCGATCGCCGGCGGCCTCGCGGCGCTGCTGGCGTTCTCCTACGTGCTCGACCTCGACTCGTCGGTGGTCAACATCGTCACCGTGCTCGGCCTGGGCCTGTCCATCGACTGGGGCCTGCTGATGGTGTCGCGGTTCCGCGAGGAGCTGCACCGCCTTGTCGACGACGACGGCGGCCAGGGCAGCCGACGACGACGCGGCGACGGCGCGGTGCTCACGGCGATCGAGCGGACCATGGCCACCGCCGGCCGCACCGTGACGTTCTCGGCCCTCATCGTGGCCATCTCGATCGCCGGGCTGCTCGTCTTCCAGCCGCCCATCCTGAGGGCGTTCGGCGCGGCCGGGGTCGCCGTGATCGTGGTCGCGGCCGCCACGGCGTTGACGCTCGTCCCCGCGCTCCTCGTGCTCGCCGGCCGGCGGCTCATCCGGCCCAGCATCCTGGCGCGCGTCCCCGGGCTGCGCGGCATCCTCGCGCGGACCTCCGACGTGCAGACCGAGGAGGGCGTCTTCTCGCGGCTCACCGGTCGGGTGCAGCGGCACCCGTGGTTCGTGCTGACGGGCTGCCTCGTCGTGCTCGGCATCCTCGCGCTCCCCCTCGCGCACCTCGAGCTGCGCAACTCCACCACCGAGCTCCTGCCCGCCGGCAGCGCGCAGCGCGAGTTCGTCGACACCCTCGCCAGCGACTACCCGGCAGCGACGGCGCCGGCGATCACCGTGGTCACCCAGACCTCCCTCGACGAGGCGACCGCCTGGGCCGCGACGCTCGAGGACGTCGACGGGGTCGCCTCGGTGGACCCGCCGACGCCGACCGGCTCGTACGTGGTCATCGGCGTCCGGCCCGACACCGACGACCCCGGGGACGCCGTCGCGCGCGGCGTGGTGGAGGACATCCGCGACCTCGACGCCCCGTTCCCCACCTGGGTCACCGGGCAGGCAGCGTCCCAGATCGACTTCACCGCCGCGGTGGTCGCGCGCGCGCCGTGGGCGATCGGCATCGTCGCCGTCACGACGCTGGTCCTGCTGTTCCTCATGACCGGTTCCGTGGTCGTGCCGATCAAGGCGCTGCTCACCAACGCGATCTCGCTGGCGGCCTCGCTCGGCGTGCTGGTGTGGGTGTTCCAGGACGGTCACCTGTCGGGGCTGCTGAACTTCACGCCGACGGGCGGCATCGAGACCTACGTCATCGCCCTGGTCGTGGCGTTCGCCTTCGGGCTCGCCATGGACTACGAGGTCTTCCTGCTGTCCCGGATCAAGGAGCTCGTGGACGCCGGGTTGCCCAACGACGAGGCCGTCCGGCTGGGCCTGCAGCGCTCGGGCCGGATCATCACGTCGGCGGCGCTGATCGTCATCGTGGTGTTCGCCGGCTTCGTGGCGGGCGAGCTGCTCGTGATCAAGGAGGTCGGCTTCTCGCTGGCCGTCGCCGTCCTCATCGACGCGACGCTGGTCCGCATGCTGCTGGTGCCGGCCACCATGACCTTGCTGGGCCGCGCCAACTGGTGGGCCCCGCCCTTCCTGCGCCGCCTCTACGCCAGGATGTCGCTCACCCACTGACGGCAGGTCAGCCCGGAGGCCGGTCCGCTCCGGCCGGTGAGAACGACGTCAGCTCGGCCTCCGTGCGATAGCCGAGCCGGTGGTAGATCCGTCGAGCACCGGCGTTGTCCGCGTACATGCCGAGCGAGACCCAGGACGCGCCCTCGGCCAGCCCCGCTCGGGTGACCGCAGCCGTGAGCGCGGTGCCGAGGCCGCTGCCGCGCAGCCCGGGCAGGACGCCGAGGCCGTGCACGTGCCAGGAGAGGCCGTCGCCGGGACCGCTCCGCTCGGAGGCACCCACGACGCCGACGAGCACGCCGTCGCCGTCGACGCCCCACCAGCCCAGCTCGTCGGGACCTGTGGGATCTGCCGACGTCCCCGGGTTGGCCACCCGCAGGCACGCGCGGATCGCCTCCGCGTCACGCACGGGGTCCAGGCGACGGACCTCGTGCTCCCCCGCGACGGCCGGAGGCACCACGTCGCTCGCCAGCCAGTCCCAGTGCGAGAACGGGACCAGGTCGAGGCGCGCGAGCGTGCCGGCGGTCGGCTGGGACCCGCGGGGCACGCTCATCCAGCGGACCGCGCCCCGGTCGAGACCGCCGACGAGCGCGTCGACGACGGCCACCTCGCCGCGGCCGAGCAGCGTCGGGCGCTCGGGACCGCCGATCACCAGCAGGAGGCCGTCGTCGTCGCCGTGCACCTCGACGTCGCCCCACCGGGAGCGGTCGCCGACGATCATCCGGTCCTCCCGCCAGCGTGGCGGGAGGAGCTCGAGCAGGTCCGCCATCAGGCCTCGGTCGCGACCTTCGGCTTGGCGTCGACGCCGGCCTCGCGCCGCTGCTGCGGCGTGATCGGTGCCGGCGCAGCCGTCAGCGGGTCGTACCCGCCGCCCGACTTCGGGAACGCGATGACGTCGCGGATCGACTCGGACCCCGTCAGCAGGGCGAGGATCCGGTCCCAGCCGAACGCGATCCCGCCGTGCGGCGGCGCGCCGAACTGGAACGCCTTGAGCAGGAAGCCGAACTTCTCCTGGGCCTCGTCCGGCCCGATGCCCATGACGTCGAACACGCGCTCCTGCACGTCGCGGCGGTGGATACGGATCGAGCCGCCGCCGATCTCGTTGCCGTTGCACACGATGTCGTAGGCGTAGGCGAGCGCCGCGCCGGGGTCCTGCTCGAACGTGTCGATCCACTCGGGCGTGGGCGACGTGAACGCGTGGTGCACGGCCGTCCAGGCGCCCTCGCCCACCGCGACGTCGTCGTCCTCGCCCGTGGGCTTGAACAGCGGGGCGTCGACCACCCAGACGAACTTCCACTCGTTCTCGTCGATCAGGCCGCCGCGACGACCGATCTCGAGCCGCGCCGCGCCGAGCAGCGCCCGCGCGTCGTTGGGCGAGCCCGCCGCGAAGAACACGGCGTCACCGGGGCTCGCGCCCACAGCGGCCACGAGCCCTGCGCGCTCGGCCTCGGAGATGTTCTTGGCCACCGGGCCGCCGAGCTCACCGTCCTCGCCGACCGTGACGTACGCGAGACCCTTGGCGCCGCGCTGCTTGGCCCACTCCTGCCAGGCGTCGAACCCGCGGCGCGGCGTCGAGGCGCCGCCCGGCTGGACCACGGCGCCGACGTACGGGGCCTGGAACACGCGGAACGGGGTGTCCGCGAAGAACGACGTCAGCTCGACGAGCTCGAGCCCGAACCGGAGGTCGGGCTTGTCGTTGCCGTAGCGGGCCATCGACTCGGCGAACGTGATGCGCGGGATCGGCGTCGGGATGGTCACCCCGATGAGCTCCCACAGCGCGACGAGGATCTGCTCGCCGAGGGCGATCACGTCGTCCTGCTCGACGAAGCTCATCTCGACGTCGAGCTGCGTGAACTCGGGCTGACGGTCTGCGCGGAAGTCCTCGTCGCGGTAGCAGCGGGCGATCTGGTAGTACCGCTCGAGCCCGCCCACCATGAGCAGCTGCTTGAACAGCTGCGGCGACTGGGGCAGGGCGTACCACGAGCCGGGCGCCAGGCGCGCAGGCACGAGGAAGTCGCGGGCGCCCTCGGGCGTCGACCGCGTCAGCGTCGGGGTCTCGACCTCGACGAAGTCCTGCGCGTCCAGCACGCGGCGGGCGGCCTGGTTGGCCTTGGCGCGCAGCCGCATCGCCCGCGCGGGGGCCGGCCGGCGCAGGTCCAGGTAGCGGTACTTGAGGCGGGCCTCCTCGCCGACGACCTCGTCGAGGGACGACGAGACCTGGAAGGGCAGCGGCTCGGACTCGTTGAGCACCACGACGTCGGTGGCGACGAGCTCCACCTCACCGGTCGCGAGGTTGGGGTTCTCGTTGCCCGCAGGGCGCCGACCGACCTCGCCCGTCACCTGGAGCACGTACTCCGCGCGGAGCCCGTGGGCCACGGCCTCGTCCCGGATGACGACCTGGGCGATGCCCGAGGCGTCCCGCAGGTCCACGAACGCGACCCCGCCGTGATCGCGCCGCCGGTCCACCCAGCCCGTGAGGGTGACGGTGGTGCCGATGTGCTCGGCTCGCAGCGAGCCGGCCGTGTGGGTGCGGAGCACGGAGGGTCCTTCGGGGTCGAGGGTGGGAGCGCCCGTCGGACGCCCGCACGATCTTAGTGCCCGTGGTGTGAGGGGTCCGCCGTCAATTCGATGGTCGCGCGCACGCGGGTCACGCTCGGCGCCGCCGGGACCGACGAGAAGCCGAACCGTACGGCCGGCGCGACGGGCGCGAGCGCGCCGAGGTCCGTCGAGCCCCACAGCGCCCGGACCGCGGTGAGCGCGTGCTGGTCTGTCGCCGTGTACCACTCGCGCCGTCCCCGCCCCGCCGTGCCGCGGGTGCGCACGCCGGCCAGGACGGTCCGCGCGACGGGGTCCACGGCGGTGGCGACGAGCGGCGCGACCGCCGGATGGCGCGGGACGACGACGAGCAGGCGGCCGACGCCGGTCCGCGCGCCGATGCTGAGGTCCGCCGTCAGCGGGCCGGCGCGAAGGCGCCACCGGCGCCGGGGCTCGTCGGCGCGCAGCCCGACCGGGACCACGTGCACGGCGTCGAACTCGTACGTGGACGACACGAGGTCCGCGACGTCGTCCCGCGGCGCCAGCAGCAGGCGCGTGCCGTCGCCCCGCTCGACCATCACGTCGACGAACGCACCCAGCGGCGACCGGAGCCAGCGCCCGACGACCACGCGGGTTCCCTCCGTGGTACCGAAGCCGGCGATGTGGCCGTCGAAGGCCAGACGGGACACGCCGGGGACCGATGTCGTCACGTCGCCACGCTAGGTGCCGCTCGCCTGAACCGCCCGTCGTCAGAACAGCACGGGCTGGGCAGCCGCCACGGCCGGCTCGTGGACGGGCAGCTGCGCGTCCGCGATGCTGCCCGTCGGGTAGGAGCCCTCGCCGGGCGTCCGGTGCCCGCCGCCGTGGCCCGCAAAACCGTGCCGCACCAGCAGGGGCCGCACCCGCTCGTGGAGCCACGTCACGTACTCGCGCGGCGCGTACGCACCCTTCCCGTAGAGCTCCCGGTACCGCGGGAGGAGCGCGGGCGCGTGCTGCTCGAGCCAGGTGAAGAACAGCGGCTTCACGGGACCCCGCAGGTGCAACGGGAGCACGGTGACGCCCGTCGCTCCGGCGCTCGCCAGCTCGCCGAGCAGGGCGTCGAGCTGGCGCCGGTCGTCGGTCAGCCACGGCAGCACCGGCGCCACCATGACCCCGCACGGCAGCCCGGCGTCGCGGATCGCCCGGATCAGGTCCAGCCGCGCTCTCGGTGTGGGCGTGCCCGGCTCCATCGCCTGCTGCAGGGCCTCGTCGCCGATGGCCAGGGAGATGCCGATCCCGACCGGCACGGTGCGCGACACCTCCGCGAGCAGCGGGAGGTCGCGGCGCAGCAACGTGCCCTTGGTGAGGATCGACAGCGGCGTCCCGCTGGCCGCGAGGGCCTGG
Source organism: Cellulomonas sp. P4_H12 (assembly GCF_056400905.1). Taxonomy (NCBI): domain Bacteria; kingdom Bacillati; phylum Actinomycetota; class Actinomycetes; order Micrococcales; family Cellulomonadaceae; genus Cellulomonas; species Cellulomonas sp. P4_H12. The sequence goes on along the minus strand of NZ_JBFUKJ010000045.1, from coordinate 4,785 downwards.
ATGATCCCCGGCATGAACCGGTACCGGCCCTCCACCCGCTGGTACGGGTCCGTGTTGGTGCCGAGCGCCACGTGCTCGCGGGCCCAGCTCGGCCGCGCCAGCTCCGCCCGCAGCACGTCGACGACGTTGGTCTTCACGACGATCTGCGTCTCGAAGTCACGGCCGGCGTCCATGTCGAGGTACTCGTGCGTCGGGCGGGCGAAGCAGTAAGAGCATGCATGGAGGCAGCCCCGCGTGGGGTTGATCGTCCAGCGGAACGGCATCCGCGACGCCTCGGGCACCTTGTTCAGCGCGCTCTTGCAGGTCACCTCGTGGAACGTGACCCCGGCGAAGTCGGGCGTGCGGACGCTGCGCTGCAGACCCGCCAGCGCGAGACCCGGCAGGGCGGTCGCCTCGTCGGTGCCCAGCTTCTGGCTGTCCCATCGCATGCACTCATGCGAACATGTGTTCGAATGACTGTCAAGCAGGCGCTCGGGTTGCTGCGGCGTCCCGCGACACCGACGCTCGGACCATGGGAACCACCGACCTCGACGCCCCGGGCACCCGCACCGTGCACCCGCAGCGCGGCGTCGGCAGCGCGCTCGTGCTCGCGCTCCTCATCGCCGTGAACTTCGTCGTCGGCGGGCTCGGGGCACTGTCCACGGCCTCGGGCGTCGACGGCTGGTACGCGGACGCCGAGAAGGTGCCGTGGAACCCGCCGAACTGGGTCTTCGCCCCCGCGTGGAGCGTGCTCTACGTGCTCATGGGCGTGGCGGCCTGGCTGGTCTGGCGTCGTGGCGGGTGGGCGCCCGCGCGACGGGCGCTCACCCTGTACATCGTGCAGCTGGCCCTCAACGCCGCATGGACGCCGATCTTCTTCAGCGGTCGCCTCGTCTGGGTCGCGCTCGCGGTCATCGTGGCGCTCGAGGTCGTCCTGATCGCCACGGCGGTCGCGTTCTGGAAGCACTCCCGCGTCGCGTCCTGGCTGCTCGGGCCCTACCTGACGTGGGTGGCCTTCGCGACGACGCTGAACCTCGGCGTCGCCGTCCTCAACTGACGGGGACGACCCGCGGCCAGAGGTCGGCCTCGTCCGGGGACCAGGAGCCCGCGTCGGCGTCCACCTGCTCGCCCGAGCGGATGTCCTTGACCTGGTCCGCTGCGCCGTCGTCGCCTCCCACGAACCACACGAACGGGATGCCTCGTCGGTCGGCGTGCCGGATCTGCTTGCCGAACTTGGCCGCCGACGGCGCCACCTCGACGGGGATCCCCCGAGCCCGCAGCGCCGCGGCGACCGCGTCGGACCGGTCCCGGTGCTCCTCGTCGGCCACCGCGACGAGCACGGCGCTCGGCACCGACCGCGTCGCGGCCACCAGGCCGCCGCCGATGAGCCGGGACACCAGCCGGGACACCCCGATGGAGAGGCCGACGCCGGGGTAGGTGGTCGAGCCGTCGGACGCGAGCGTGTCGTAGCGACCACCCGAGCAGATCGAGCCCAGCTGCTCGTGACCGACCAGGACCGTCTCGTAGACCGACCCGGTGTAGTAGTCGAGACCGCGGGCGATCTTGAGGTCGGCGACCACCACGCCCGGCGCGCGCACCGCGGCCGCGCGGATGAGCGCGCCGAGCTCGGCGAGCCCCTCCTCGAGGAGCTCGTTCGACTCGCCCGCGAGCTCCCGCACGCGCTCGATCACGGACTCGTCCGACCCGCTGATCGACGCGAGCTCCAGGCAGCGGCGAGCCTGGTCGTCGTCGGCACCCGCCTCCTGCACCAGCAGGGCCGCGACCTTGTCGGGACCGATCTTGTCCAGCTTGTCGATGTTGCGCAGCACCGCGTCGACGTCGGTCAGCCCGAGTCCCCGGTAGAACCCCTCGGCGACCTTGCGGTTGTTCACCAGGATCCGCACCGGCGGCACGCCGATCTCGCGCAGCGCGCCCAGCGCCTCGGCCATCACCAGGGGCAGTTCGACCTCGTAGTGGTACGGCAGCGCGCCGGCGCCCACGACGTCGATGTCCGCCTGGACGAACTCGCGGAACCGGCCGTCCTGGGGACGCTCGCCGCGCCAGACCTTCTGGATCTGGTAACGCCGGAACGGGAACGCGAGGTGGCCCGCGTTCTCCAGCACGTAGCGGGCGAAGGGCACCGTGAGGTCGAAGTGCAGGCCCAGCGTGCCGGCGCGGTCCGGCTCGGCCCCGGCCTCCTCCTGGAGCCGGCGCAGCACGTAGACCTCCTTGGAGGTCTCCCCCTTGCGCAGCAGCTGGTCGAGCGGCTCGACCGCGCGCGTCTCGATGCCGGCGAACCCGTGGAGCTCGAACGTGCGCCGCAGCACGTCGAGCACGTGCTGCTCGACAAGCCGGCCCTCGGGGAGCCACTCGGGGAATCCGGACAGAGGGGTCGGTCGCGCCATGGGGCCCGATCCTTCCAGACTGCCGCGCCCGGCGAGACCGGCTACCGGGCAGCCAGGTAGGGGTTCTGCCTCAGCTCGGTCGCGATGTCGCTGGTCGGGCCGTGCCCCGGCACGACGACCGTCTCGGGCGGCAGCGTGGCGACGACCTCCCGGAGGGTCCGCGCCATCGTCGCCCCGTCGCCACCCGGAAGGTCCGTCCGGCCGATCGTCCCCGCGAACAGGACGTCGCCCGTGAACGCCAGCGAGTCGACCAGGTACAGCGTGGAGCCCTCGGTGTGCCCCGGGGCGTGACGCGCGACCACGCGCAAGCCGCCGAACGCGAGGACCACGTCGGCGGAGCGCTCGTCGTCGACGGACCCGAACGTCTCGACGAGCTCCGGGGCGACGTACCCGGCGGGATCCACGCCGACCGCGGCCAGCGCCTGCGCCAGCGGGCCGGAGGGGTCGTGGGTCGGCTCCCCGAGGCCCAACGTCCCGAACGGGTCGTCGAGGCGGTAGGCGTCGGCCGCGTGCAGCACCACCGGCACGCCGAGCGCCGCCGAGAGCCGGCCGGCGTCCCACGTGTGGTCGACGTGACCGTGCGTGGCCAGCACCGCGGCGGGCCGCAGGCCCCGGTCGGCGACGAGCCCCAGCACGTCGTCGGTGACGCCGGCGCCGGCGTCGATGACGACGCACGTGCCGTCGTCGTGCACGAGCACGCTGCACCGTGCGCCGAAGACCGGGGAGATGACCGTGACGACCTGCATGACTGGCACCGTAGCCGCCCGGCGTGTCCGGACTGTGATGTCACCCCGTGGTGCCGCTGGTGGCCGCGAGCCGAGGCTTGCCTAGACTGTCCCGGGTTCCCTTCATGCAGTGCGGCAGGTGGACGGCCTGCCGCACCGCACGACGACGCGAGGAGTGTGCGTGGCCAGCAAGCGCGAGCGCGAGTACGAGCGCCGCCGGTACGAGAAGTGGCAGGAGCGCCAGGCCAAGGCGCGCGCCGCGAAGCACCGCCAGCGGGTGATCGCCGGCAGCATCGTCGGCGCGCTCGTGCTGAGCACCGGCGTCGTCGCCGCGTTCGCCCTGACGCACGACGACACACCGGCCGCCACGCCCAGCCCCTCCGTCACGTCCACCGCTCCCCCGGCGAACGCCGCCGAGGTGCCGGACCCCTCGCTCGCGCAGAACCGCACCTGGACCGGCGACATCGCGCTGTCGCAGGGCGACCTGGGGATCGAGCTCGACGGTGCCGCCGCCCCTCAGGCTGTCGCCAACTTCGTCACGCTCGCCGGCAAGGGCTTCTTCGACTCGACCAAGTGCCACCGGCTGACCGAGGACGGCCTCTACGTCCTGCAGTGCGGCGACCCGACCGCGCTCGGCACCGCCGACCCGACCACCGGCGGCACCGGCGGGCCCGGGTACACCTGGGGACCGATCGAGAACGCGCCGGCCGACGGGGTCTACCCCGCCGGGACGATCGCGATGGCCCGGACCCAGAACGACGGCAGCTCCATGGGCAGCCAGTTCTTCCTGGTCTACAAGGACTCAACGATTCCCGCAGACAGTGCGGGTGGCTACACCGTGTTCGGCCACGTCACGTCCGGGATGGACGTGCTGCAGGCCATCGCCGACGCGGGCACCGTCGAAGGGACCTCGGTCCCGGTGTCCGACGTCATCATCGAGGGAGTGAACATCCAGTGACTCAGACCCCGACGTCCGGACCCGACGACTCCGTGCCGGCCACCGAGGCCGAGCAGCCCGAGACGGCTGCGGTGCCCGACGAGGTCGACGCTGCGGCTCCCGAGACGGCCGGTCAGGATGCTCCCGAGGCATTGACGCCGGACGAGACCCCGACCGACGAAGCCGTCACTGACGACGGCGGCACGGTCGCGACCGGCGACGAGCCGATCGCCGAGCAGCCGGCCGCCGACGCGGACGTCGCGGAGGGCGGTGCCGAGGCCGACGAGGCGTCCGGTGACGTCTCGGCCGCTGTTGATGGGCCGAGTGCCGACGAGACTCCCGCGGACGCCTCCACCGCCGACGACAGCGCCGGTGAGGCTCCCGCGGACGCCTCCGCCGGCGACAGCCCGAGCGCCGACGAGACGCACGCCGAAGCCTCCACCGCCGACGAGACGCCCGCGGACGTCTCCCCCGCCGAGAGCCCGAGCGCCGACGAGCCTTCCGACGTCGCTGCCGAGAGCCCGGCCGACGAGGCGCCCGCCGAGCCCGCGGCCGCCCCTGCGGCGCCCGAGGGCGCGGAGACGACGGAGACCGCACCCGCGCCCGCGCCGACCMCGTCGGCGATCCGCCCGGTGCCGCGCCCGCGGCCCGTCCCGCACCCGCCGGCCGGGCGACTCCGTCGAGACCTCGTCGTCCAGCACCGGCATGACGGCGGTCTCTGCCGGCGTCGGTCCGGCGC
>NZ_JBFUKJ010000044.1:0-22590 GCF_056400905.1 Cellulomonas sp. P4_H12 | reverse complement strand
CGACTTCACCACCCCTAGGGTGGGTGCACTACACCCCCAGGGGGGTTTATCGTGAGGTATGCCCGCACCCCAGCAGCCGTTCACGGTGCGCGCAGCGTGCTCGACGTCGGCTGCGGCACGGGCGTGCTCGCGCTGCTGCTGGCGGCGCGCGGGCTCCGGGTGGTCGGCGTCGACCCGGCACGGGCGTCGCTCGATGTGGCCCGCGCCAAGCCGGGCGCTGACGCGGTGCGGTGGCTCGAGGGCGACGCGACGACGCTGCCGCCGCTGCGCGTGGACCTGGTGACGATGACGGCCAACGTCGCGCAGGTGTTCGTCACCGACGAGGACTGGGAGTCGACGCTGCGCGGCGTGCGCGGCGCGCTCGCGAGCGGTGGTCACCTGGTGTTCGAGACTCGCGTCCCCGAGCGTGAGGCGTGGCGGGAGTGGACGCGCGAGGCGACGTTCGAGGAGACCGACGTCGACGGGGTCGGGCGGGTCCAGACGTGGGTCGACGTGACCGAGGCCGTCGGCGACACGGTGACCTTCCGAGCGTCCTACGTCTTCGCGTCCGATGGCGCCGTCCTGACGTCGGACTCGACGCTGCGGTTCCGGGACCGGGCCACGATCGAGCGCACTCTCGTGGCGGCCGGCTTCGACGTGGTGGACGTCCGCGAGGCGCCCGACCGGCCCGGCCGCGAGCTGGTGTTGCTCGCGCGGTGTCACGACTGACACCACAATTGCTTGACGTGACACCACTGTGGTGTCATGCTGGTGCCATGGAACTGGGACAGTACGTCACCGACCTGCAGCGCCAGCTGCTGGAGGCCGCCGAGAACGGCACCGAGGACACGCGCGCGGTCGCCGAACGGCTCGTTGCGGGGCTCGACTCCGCGGCTCGGCTCGTGCTGCTCGACGCCCTGTCGGCCGCGGTCGGCGAGATCACCCGAGACCTCGCCCCCGGATCGGTCGACCTGCGGCTGCGCGGACGCGAGATCGAGTTCGTCGTCGAGCAGCCGAACGCGGAGGCCGACACGGACGACGCTCCCGCCGCGCCCGTCGACCTCGACGACGTGAGCACGTCCCGCACGACGCTCCGCCTGCCCGACGCCGTCAAGGCGCGGGTGGACGAGGCGGCGGCCGCCGACGGCCTCTCCGTCAACGCCTGGCTGGTCCGCGCGATCGCCGCGGCACTCCAACCCCGACAGCGTCGGTCCGCGCAGCGCACGCTGCGGACCGGCGACAGCTTCGCCGGCTGGGCGCGCTAGCCCGGCCCGACCACCACCACCTCCAGCAGCCACGCGCACCCGCGGGGCCGGCCGAACACACCCAGAAGCAGGGAGTCGTGAGCATGCCCACCTACAGCACCCCCACCCCGATCGACCTGGCGATCCACCTCCAGGTGGGCGCGATCGACGTCATCGCCGGCGACCGCACCGAGACGGTCGTGACCGTGTCGCCCACCAACCCGGCCAAGGCGGTCGACCGCCGGGGCGCGGAGGAGACGAAGGTCGACTTCGACGGCCGACGGCTCACCATCACGGGCCCGAAGCCCCGCCTCAGCTGGATCGGCCCCGGACCGTTCGACACGGTCGACGTCGTGGTCGAGCTCCCCGCCGGGTCGCGGCTCAGCGCGGAGATCTCCGTCGGCAACGTGCGCACCGTCGGTCGGCTCGGGGCCACCCGCGTCAAGGCGTCGTCAGGCGGCGCGGACATCGACACCACCGGCGACCTGTGGCTGCGCGCCGGGCACGGAAGCGCGACCGTGGGCACCGTCGAGGGCTCGGCCGAGATCACCGCGGACCACGGTCAGATCCGGCTCGGCACGGTGACCGGCGACGCGATCCTCAAGGCGTCGCACGGCAGCGTCACGGTCGGCCAGGCCGGCGGTGACCTCGACGCCAAGCTCTCCTACGGCGACCTCGAGATCGCGACGGCGCTCGGGTCGGTCACGGCGAAGACGGCCTACGGCGCCATCCAGCTGCGCGACGTCTCGAGCGGCTCCATCCAGGTGGAGAGCGGCTACGGCCAGGTCACCATCGGCGTGCGGCCCGGCGTCCCGGCCTGGCTCGACCTGTCCTCGAAGAGCGGGAGCGTCCGCAACCAGCTCCAGGGCGACGTCCCGCCCGACGAGTCCGAGCGAACCGTCGCCGTGCGCGCACGCACAGCCTCCGGCGACATCACCGTCCAGCACGCCCGATGAGTCGGGCACCCCAGGAGAAGGGAACGAGAGACATGGCAAGCATCGAGGTACGCGGGCTCGAGAAGTCGTACAAGGACCTGCACGTCCTGCGCGGCGTCGACTTCGAGGTGGCGCCGGGCAGCATCTTCGCCCTGCTCGGCTCGAACGGAGCCGGGAAGACGACGATCGTGCGCATCCTGTCCACGCTGCTGAAGCCGGACGCCGGCACGGCCACGATCCACGGGTTCGACGTCGAGACGGACCCGCTGCAGGTCCGGGAGTCGATCAGCCTGACGGGGCAGTTCGCCGCGGTCGACGAGATCCTCTCCGGGCGCGAGAACCTGGTGCTCGTCGCCAAGCTGCGGCACCTGCCCGGCCCGGGCCAGATCGCCGACGACCTCCTTGCGCGGTTCGACCTCACCGAGGCCGGCGCACGCAGGGTCGCGACGTACTCGGGCGGCATGCGTCGCCGCCTCGACATCGCGATGAGCCTGATCGGGCAGCCGAAGGTGCTCTTCCTCGACGAGCCGACGACGGGGCTCGACCCCGAGGCCAGGCTCGAGGTGTGGCAGGTGATCAAGGAGCTGGCCACCCAGGGCACGACCGTCCTGCTCACCACGCAGTACCTCGACGAGGCCGAGCAGCTGGCCGACCGGATCGCGATCCTCCACCAGGGACGGATCATCGCGAACGGCACCCTCGCCGAGCTGAAGCGGCTGCTGCCGCCGGCCAGGGTCGAGTACGTCGAGAAGCAGCCGACGCTCGAAGAGATCTTCCTCGCTCTCGTCGGGAACGAGGCCACCACCGAGCTCAGTGAGGACCTGTCATGAGCGCCACCCACTTCCTCAGCGACACGGCCGACCTGACCGGCCGCTCCATGCGTCACATCACCCGCAGCGTGGACACGATCATCACGACCGCGGTCACGCCGATCGCCATCATGGTGCTCTTCGTCTACGTGTTCGGCGGGGCGATCGACACCGGCAACGAGAACTACGTCGACTACCTGCTGCCCGGCATCCTGCTCATCGCGATCGCGTCGGGCATCGCCTACACGGCCGTCCGGCTGTTCACGGACCTGCAGAGCGGCATCTTCGAGCGGTTCCACTCCATGCCGATCTCTCGGCCGTCCGTGCTGTGGGCCCACGTGCTCACGTCGCTGGCCGCGAACGGGGTCACCGTCGTGATCATCGTGCTCGTCGGCCTCCTCATGGGGTTCCGCACCTCGGCCGGCGTGCTCGCGTGGCTGGCCGTCGCGGGGATCCTCGCGCTGTTCACGCTGGCCCTCACGTGGGTCGCGGTCGTCGCCGGCCTCTCGGCGAAGTCCGTGGACGGCGCTGCCGGGTTCTCCTACCCGCTGATCTTCCTGCCGTTCATCAGCTCGGCCTTCGTCCCCACCGACACGATGCCGGGCCCGGTGCGCGTCTTCGCGGAGAACCAGCCGGTCACGTCGATCGTGGACACCATCCAGGCACTGTTCTCCGGGCAGCCGGTGGGCAGCGACATCTGGGTCGCCCTCGCGTGGTGCGTCGGCATCCTCGTCCTCGGCTACGTGCTGGCCATGCGCGTCTACCGGCGCAAGATCAGCTGAGCGGGGCGACCGAGGTCCCGTAGACCCTCGCTCGGTGCGCGGCGAACTGCCGCTTGCCGACGAGGTGCCACAGGAGCCGGGCCGGAGCGGGCAGGTTGGTGCGCAGCCAACCTGCCCGTTGGTCTGCCGGGATCACCTCGAGGATCCAGCCGAGCTGCAGCAGCATCCGGTTCTTCGGGATCGACGCCATGCCGTGCTCGTGCAGAAGGTTCCACTCGCGCTGCGACATCACGGTCGAGGCCGTCGGCAAGATCTGCGTCTCTTCCTGGCCGAGATGCGCCAGGAGCGTGTCGCGGACCTCGTCGAGGTGCGCCGCGACCGCGTCGCGCTCGTCGACGCCGGCGTCGTCCTCCCACGCGGTCAGCAGCTCGTCCAGGCGCTCGAGCAGGTTCGCCGTGGCCGCGTGCTGGGCGCGCATGAGCCCGACGTGCAGGGCGCACGCGGGGGCGCGCTGCTCGAGCGTGTCCCACAGCAGCAGGTCCTCGCCCTGGTGGTGGTGGTGCAGCGCCGCGGCGACCTCTCGCACGTGACCAGCGACCGGGGCCAGTCGCGTCAGGTCGCCGTCCTCCACCCCGCGCACCAGCCCGGGCGCGTCGGTGAACGCGCGCCGGAACAGCGCGTGGATGGTCAGCATGTCGGAGGTGTCGCAGCCGAGCTTCTCGGTCGTCGCGGTGGTCATCGGTTCTCCCTGCGGTGCGTCACTAGCAAAACGGGTACAGTGGTGACGACTATTCTGGCCGTTCGCACCCGACGTCAAGAGCAAGGAGGACACCGTCAGCGAGATCACCCGCCCCGACCCGCTCCTCGAGTGGGTCGCGCTGGGCGCCGAGCCGGGCGTCGCCCCGGGGCCGCTCGAGCGCGTCCGCGCACTGCTCAACACCGACGACCGCTTCCACGGGGTCGACCACCTCGAGGCCAGCGGTCCCCGCCCGCTGCGTACGTTCCGCGACGCCCTGCGCGACTACCTCTCGACCGGCGACCCGGCCGGGATCGCCGCGATCGCGGCCGCCCACCCGCTCGTCGTGACGTTCGACGACGGAGCCGCCGGCCTCGCCCCGGCGGGGGACGACGCCCTCGTCGCCGACCTGCTCGCCGAGGTCCATCGCGCGCACTCGTCGGGGGAGTGGCCGCGGCTCAAGGCGTGCGCCAACCCCGACTGCCAGTGGGTCTACTACGACGGGTCGCGCAACCGGTCCGGCCGCTGGTGCTCGATGAACGAGTGCGGCGACGTGATGAAGGCCCGCGCCTACCGCCAGCGCTCGCGGACCGGCCGGGACCGGCGGACCTCGGCCTGAGCGCGGTCCCCGCTTCGCTACGAGGACGACCGCCGGGCCGTCGTCCGGCCGTCGGTCGGCACCCAGTAGCGGCGCTTGCGTGATCCGTCCACGTCGACGACGTCCTGCAGCTCGCCCCCGCACCTCTCGATGACGGCGGCGGAGGCGACGTTGTCGTCGTCGCACGTGACGAGCGCGCGCTCGACGCCCTGGGCGGCCGCGACCCGCAACCCGGCCCGGAGCATCGCGGTGGCGTACCCGCGGCGGCGGAAGGCCGGCCGCACGGCGTAGCCGAGGTGCCCGCCGACCGTCGCCAGGTACGCGTTCAGCCGGTGACGCACCGACAGCCGGCCGACGATCCGGCCGTCGACGACCGCGACGAGGAACGTCGCCGGCACGCGACCCGGGGGCAGGTCCTGCCCGGTGCGCTCGCGCTCGAGCGACGCGAGCAGGTCGGCCCAGCTCGGGGCGTCGTCCAGGCCGAGGATGAGCTCGAACCCCTCGGCGGCCAGCTCCCGGTGCGCTGCCCGGGCCTCGGGTTCGTCCGCGGGCAGCAGCGGGCGCAGGAGCAGGTCGTCGGTCATGCCCGGATCCTGCCAAGCCGACGCCGGCGGGTCACGACGTTTCGTCGGGACCCGCCGGCGCGAGCGGAGGTGCTGCGCGGTCGGCGTCAGCTGACGGGGAAGCCGCCCGCGAGGCACTCGGTCGAGATCGCCGCGTCCTGCGTCGGCAGGTCGAGCGTCGCGGCGTTGGTGCCGCCGGACTCGGCCGCGGCCAGGGCGCCCTCGATCCGGTCCTGGATGGCCGTGAAGGCGTCGGCCAGCGGGGCGGGCGACACCTTGATGGCCAGGACGAGCGACGAGTCGATCGCGCCGAGCTCGTCCGTCGTGTCCGCGTCAAGCGGCGTGCCCGCGTCCTGCGCGTCCATCGCCGGCGCGACGGCGGCGATCCGGACCTTGAGCGAGCTCTCGCCGCCGTTGTAGTAGCGGCCGCACGCCAGGGCGATGTTCGGCTCGGCGGCTGCCGCGGTGCTGTCGGCCTTCGCGGTCTCCTTGGCCGTCGACGACGGCGAGGCGGTCGAGTCGCCGCTGGTGTCGTCGCCGCTGGAGCACGCGGCGAGGGTGGTGGTCAGGGCAGCAGCGACGAGGAACAGGGCAGCACGCTTCACGGTGGAACTCTCCTTGCGGTGATTCGACGATCGGGGCCGTGTGCGGCCCACCCCTTAGTTACCAGCGGCAACAATGTCGTCGCGGAGCGCGTCCGCTTCCCGGACGGTCGCGACGTCGCGCTCTCGAGCATTCGCCGCACGATTGCGGGGCGCAACACCAATTCACCGGCCCGTCGGCGTGACGGACGCCTCATGCCGCCCGTCGGCTCAGTGCTCCGGCGCGAGCAGCGAGTACATGACCATGTCGCGACGCTCGTCGCCGACCGACTGCCACGAGCGGAGCAGGCCCTCGGCAGCGAAGCCGGCACGCTCCGCGGTCCGACGGGACGCGGTGTTCGCCGGCTCGACGTAGAGCTCCACCCGCGCGACGCCGGGCAGCCCGACCGCCCAGCGGGAGAGCGCGAGCAGCGCGTCGGCGGCCAGGCCTCGGCCGCGGTGAGGGCGGGCGACCCAGTAGCCCGTCGACACCCGACCGTGGCGCAGGTCGTGCAGCCAGAGACCGATGTGGCCGACGGCCTCGTCGGTCGCACCGTCTGCGATCGCGAACGAGTAGCCGATGCCGTGGGCGAGCCGGTCGCCCTGGCGCGCGATGTAGGCCACGCAGGCGTCGTCGCCGCCACCCGCGGGGACCGACGTGATGAGGGGGATCAGGGGGTCGAGCGCGGCCTCGCGCACGACCGGGAGGTCCGCGGCTGTGAAGGCGCGCAGCCGGACGGCATCGCCGTACAGGGTCGGCAGGATCAACGGGCCGCTCATCCGGTCACCCTAGGGACGACGAGAGTGAACGCGCAGTTCCATGCATGGCGGGCCACGCGCGTTCGTGAGGTCGCGGCCGCGCGTCCTGCCGGACCCTCGTCAGGCGGGCGCCAGCCGGAAGACCCGCAGCTCGCGGCCCGCCCGCGCGGCGTAGTCGGCGTACCCCGGCCACACCGCGAGGAGGGCGGGGAGCAGGCGCGCGCGCTCGTCGTCGTCGGCGAGCGACGCGACGACGGCCGTCGTGACGCCGTCGACGGTCACCGTCGCGCGGGGGTCGGCCAGGAGGTTTCCCGACCAGGCCGGGTGGTGCTCCTGGCCCCAGTTGGAGCCCATCAGCACCCAGCCGTCGCCGTCGCGCGCGTAGAGGAGGACGGCCTCGCGCGGCTCACCCGAGCGGCGACCCGTCGTGGTGAGGATCAGCTGGGGGAGCCGGGTGCGGCCCAGGGTGCTCCACCGGCCGTTGGTGGCCTTCTGCAGCCGACGGTCGATGCCGGCGGTCGCCCGGCCGAGGCGCGCGAACCATCGGGTGCGGCCCAGGCGGTGCACGGTGGCGGTGAGATCCATCGGACGAGTGTCCCCGACGATCGTGCTGTGACCGGCGTCGCACCCCTCGCGTGCCCATAGCAGATCGATCCGACCGCCGTAGCAGATCAACGCGCCGCGCGCGTCTGAATTTGAGTCAAGCCACCCCGTCGGCCACGGGATCGGACACGTTACGGTGATGTTTCCGCAGGTCGCCATCTCGGATCGTGGACGGTACTGGCCAGTATCAATCAGGTAACGATCCGGCGTCAGCCTCATACCTGCCCGATATGTCCGAGCAACCGTGGCCTACCTTGTCTGCAACTCACGGCGGACGTGTCTACACCGCACCGCCTCTGTCCCGCGGCCCTGCCGTAGGCCCGAGGCGCGCAGGTCAGCGTCCACCCCTTCCCAGGAGGAACATTGAAGATCAGGCGAATCAGCGCCGCGGCCGCGGCTCTCGCAGCCGGCGCCCTGGTGCTCACCGCGTGCTCCAACAACGCCCCGACGGAGACCCCGTCGTCGTCGGAGTCGGCCGCCGCGGCTACGGGTGGCAACGTCGTCGTCGCCGAGACGAACGAGTTCTTCTCGTTCAACTCCTCGACGGCGAACGGCAACACGGACATCAACTCGAAGATCTCGCTCGCGACGAACTCGAACTTCTACTACATCGACGGCGACCTGAAGGTCAAGCGCGACGAGTCGTTCGGCACGATCGAGAAGACCAGCGACGACCCGCTGACGGTCAAGTACACGATCAACGAGGGCCAGAAGTGGTCCGACGGCGAGCCGATCGACGCGAACGACCTGATCCTCGCGTGGGCCGTGTACTCCGGCTTCTACGACGACGGTGGCGCCCCCGACGACGAGGGCAACCCGACGACGGGAACCAACTACTTCAGCTACGCCGGCTCGACCGACGGCCTGGCCCTCACCGAGTTCCCCGAGATCGGTGACGACAACCGCAGCATCACGCTGACGTACTCCAAGCCGTTCGCCGACTGGGAGACCGCCTTCGGTCTGGACCGCCCGGCCCACGTCGTCGCGAAGGGTGCCGGTCTCGCCGACGCCGACGCGCTGACCGCCCTGATGAAGGACAAGCCGCGCGGCAACCCGGACGCCCCGGTCGCCACCGACGCGCAGCTCAAGGCCGCCGCCGACTTCTACAACACGGGCTTCGACTCCCGGACGCTGCCCAGCGACCCGTCGCTGTACCTGTCCAGCGGCCCGTACATCGTCACGGACGTCGTCGAGGGCCAGTCGGTCACGATGAAGGCCAACGACAAGTACACCGGTGGCCTCAAGCCGAAGCTGGACGAGATCACCATGCGCACCATCGCGGACCCGTCCGCCATGGTCCAGGCGCTGCAGAACGGTGAGGTCGACATCATCTCGCCGCAGGCCAACGCCGACACGCTCGCCTCGCTCGAGGGTCTCGACGGCGTCGAGGTCCACAAGGGCAACCAGCTCGCGTACGACCACATCGACCTGAACTTCAACGGCGTCTTCGCCGACCAGAAGGTCCGTGAGGCGTTCCTCAAGACGATCCCGCGCCAGGCGATCCTCGACGCGATCATCACGCCGCTGGACCCCGAGTCCAAGGTCCTCAACTCGCAGCTGTTCGTGCCGGCCCAGGACGGCTACGCCGACTCGGTCAAGAACAACGGCTCCGACAAGTTCGCCGACGTGGACATCGAGGGTGCCAAGGCGCTCCTCGCCGGCCAGACGCCGACCGTCCGCATCCTCTACAACGTCAACAACCCGAACCGTGTTGACGCGTTCACGCTGATCCAGCAGTCGGCCTCGCAGGCCGGCTTCATCATCGACGACCAGGGCGACGCCAAGTGGGGCTCGCGCCTCGGCGACGGCTCGTACGACGCGTCGATCTTCGGCTGGATCAACTCGGGCGTCGGCGTCTCCGGCGTGCCGCAGATCTTCGGGACGGGCGCCGACTCGAACTTCAACGGCTTCACCGACCCGTCGGCCGACGAGCTCATGCAGGAGCTCATCGTCACGACCGACAAGGACAAGCAGACCGAGCTGCAGCAGCAGATCGACCAGAAGATCTTTGCCGCCGACTACGGTCTGCCGTTCTTCCAGAGCGTGGGCGTGGACGCGGTCGCCGACCGGGTCCAGGGCATCGACGCGTACAACCCCAACCAGAACGGTGTCTGGTGGAACGTCTGGAACTGGAGCGTCAACGACGGCTGATCCTGGCCGAGTAGCGCACCACCCGGCGACTGTGTGACAGTCGCCTGAACGACCGAAGGTGCCGGGTCGCCCGCTCGCGGGGACCCGGCACCTTCGGGTCCGCCCACAGCTCGACGCAGCTGGACGACGAGGTCCGTGCGGTACTGGGGCGGCGACTGAATTACGCTTGACCATTCCCGGCACGCGGTTCGGCGTGCCGCCCCGACACCGACACCTGAGAAACGATGACCACCTACATCCTTCGACGGTTGCTCGCGTCCCTGCTGATCCTGCTGGGCGCGTCCTTCATCGTCTATCTGCTCATCGCCTACTCGGGCGACCCGCTGGCTGAGATCCGGTCCAGCAACTCCCCGAGCAAGGGCGCCCAGATGCAGCAGCGCACGGAGCTGCTCCACCTGGACGTGCCGCCGGCTCTCCGCTACTTCATCTGGCTCAGCGGCGCGGTCAAGTGCGTCGTGCCGTTCGTCGGGCAGTGCGACCTCGGCGTGACGCTGCAGAACCAGCCGGTGACGGCGGCGCTGTCCACCGCGATCCCCTCGACGCTCCAGCTGGTCACCACGGCCGCGCTCCTCGCGATCCTCTTCGGCGTGACCATCGGTGTCATCACCGCGCTGCGGCAGTACAGCACGCTGGACTACTCGGTCACCTTCATCACGTTCCTGTTCTTCTCGCTGCCGGTCTTCTGGGTCGCGGTGCTGCTCAAGGAGTTCGGGGCCATCGGCTTCAACGACTTCCTGCGAGACCCGTACATCGCGAACGGGACCGTGATCGTGATCTCCCTGATCGTCGGCCTCGTGTGGACCGTGATCATCGCCGGCAACCTGCGCCGACGCCTGCTCACCTTCGGTGTCGCGACGCTGGTCACCGCCGCGGTCCTCTACTACCTGTCGGTCACCCGCTGGTTCACCACGCCGTCCCTCGGCGTCGTCATCATCGGGGTCACCGGCATCGCTGCCTCCTACGGCTTCACGGTGCTCTTCGCCGGGCTGCAGAACCGCAAGGCGCTCTACTCCTGCTTCATCACGGTCGGCATCGGCCTGGTCGCGTACTTCGCGCTCCAGCCGTTGCTGAACAACGCGACGCTGTGGCTGATCATCGGCCTGGGCCTGCTGGCGATCGGGGTCGGTCTCCTCGTCGGCTACCTCATGGGCGGGTACGACCGCGGCCAGTCGATGAAGGCCGCCGCGCTGACCAGCTTCGCCGTCGCGTTCCTCATCCTGCTCGACCGCTACATGCAGTCCTGGCCCGCGTACATGGCCAACCCGCGCATCCGGAACCGCCCCATCGCGACGATCGGGGCCGAGACGCCGAACCTCAACGGCGACTTCTGGATCACCGGGATCGACAAGTACACGCACCTGATCCTGCCGACGATCGCGCTGATCCTCATCTCGCTGGCGTCGTACACGCGCTACTCGCGTGCGTCGATGCTCGAGGTGATGGGCCAGGACTACGTCCGCACGGCACGCGCCAAGGGGCTCTCCGAGCGCGTCGTCGTCACGCGGCACGCGTTCCGCAACGCGATGATCCCGCTCGCCACCATCGTCGCCATCGACATCGGCGGGCTCATCGGCGGCGCGGTCATCACCGAGAACGTCTTCTCGATCAAGGGCATGGGTCAGATGTTCCTGACCGGCCTGCACAACGTGGACCCCAATCCGGTGATGGGTGTGTTTCTCGTGACCGGCATCACCGCGGTGGTGTTCAACCTGCTGGCCGATCTCACGTACTCGGCCCTCGACCCGCGAGTGAGGGTGAAGGCATGACCGCCATCCTGGAGAACACGGCGGACGTCCCGCCGAACCCGACCGCCCCGGAGAACCCGGAGGACGTCCGCGGCCTGAGCCAGGGCCGCATCGTCGCCAAGCGGTTCTTCGGCCACACGGGTGCCGTCGTCAGCATCGTCGTCCTGCTGTTCGTGCTCGTGCTCGCGATCTCGGCGATCGGGCTCGGACCGATCCCGGGCTGGTGGATGTGGAGCTACGCGGACACCCCGCCGCTGCAGAACGGCGGACACCCGACGCTCCAGATGTTCCCGTTCTCGCTGGGCGACCACCCGTTCGGCCAGGACCGCGTCGGTCGTGACCTGTTCGCGATGACCATGCGCGGGACCCAGATCTCGATGTTCATCATGCTGATGGTCGGCTTCATCGCCGCCCTCGTCGGGGTGCTCATCGGCTCGAGCGCGGGCTTCTTCCGCGGCAAGACCGAGGCCGTGCTCATGCGGTTCACCGACATGATCATCATCATCCCGGCGCTCATCGCGGCCGCCGTGGTGGCCAACTCGGCGAAGAGCGTCGTGGCCCTGGCGGCATTCCTCGGCCTCGTGTCGTGGACCGGCATGGCGCGCCTGGTGCGTGGTGACTTCCTGACGCTGCGCGAGCGCGAGTTCGTCGATGCGGCGCGCCTCGCCGGGGCGTCGAACCGCCGGATCATCTTCAAGCACATCCTGCCGAACGCGGTCGGCGTCATCACGGTGAACACCACGCTGCTGATGTCGGCGGCCATCCTCACGGAGACGGCCCTCAGCTACGTCGGTCTCGGCGTGAAGTCGCCGGACGTCTCGCTGGGCTCGCTCATCAGCGCGAACCAGGCGGCGTTCGCCACGCGGCCGTGGCTGTTCTGGTGGCCCGGTGTGTTCATCGTCGTCATCTGCCTCACCATCAACTTCATCGGTGACGGCCTTCGCGACGCGTTCGACCCGCGGCAGAAGAAGCTCGCGCTGCGCCGGGTCAAGGAGACTCGCGACCGCACGGCCGCCGGCGTGATGTACAAGCCGGGGCCCGCCCCGGACCACATCTCCAGCGCCGGGTCGGACTCGATCGCCTCCGGCGGGCTCTACGAGTCGTTCGACCAGCCCCGCGACATGGGCGACGAGAACGACGACGGCAGGGGCCGGCGGTGACGTCAGGTCAGAGCCACGACCACGACACCCACAGCCGCCAGAGCGAGCAGCGCGATCGCCGCAACGTTCCAGTGCGCGACCACCGGCGTGTCGTCGGCGACGCCGATGGGCAGCAGCTCGTCCTCGATGAGCTCCTCCCAGCGTCGGCGCACCAGTGCGGCGACGTGGCCGGACGGCGCACCGGGCAGGTCGCCGATCGCGACCGCGCCGCGGGAGTCGCGGGCCATCCGGGACATCCCGGCGAGCTCGTCGTTGCCGGCCGTCACCACCTGGTGGCGGCCCGGCCCGGGTGCCGCCCAGGCGCGGTAGCGACCGGACGGGGTCACGAGGGTCAGCGAGTACTGCGTCTCGACGTGGATGAGCGCCGCCCACGGCACGCGGACGGTGCGCAGGGGGTTCACCAACGTGACGCCCTCGTCCGTGACGTCCACTCGCGGGTGCCAGAAGACCAGCCACGCGAGCAGGCCCAGCCCGAACGCCAGCGGCAGCGCCCGCAGCACTGCCGTCGTCCCGTCCTCGAAGCCCCGCGCTGCCGTCAGTCCCGCGATCACCGCCCAGGCGGCGATGGTCGTCACATATCTGCTGCGCGGCCTGTACGACAGGTCGCCTCGCTCGGCACGCATGCCCGCATGATCTCAGGAGTCACACGATGACCGATACGACCTCCCAGGACGCACCCGTCCTCCAGGTCACCGACCTGTCCGTCGACTTCGCCGTGGATCGCAAGTGGATCCCGGCGGCGATCGACGTGAGCTACGAGGTCCACGCCGGCGAGGTCCTCGCCATCGTGGGCGAGTCGGGCTCGGGCAAGTCCGTCAGCTCGATGGCGCTCCTCGGCCTGCTGCCCAAGAACGCGCGCGTCACGGGCAGCATCAAGCTCATGGGCCAGGAGATGAGCGACATGTCCTCGGCGAAGGTCCGGGAGATCCGCGGGAACGACATCGCGATGATCTTCCAGGAGCCGATGACGGCGCTGAACCCGGTCTACACGATCGGCAACCAGATCATCGAGGCCCTGCGCCTGCACAACATGATGTCGCCGGCCGACGCCCGCGACCGCGCGCTCGAGCTGCTCACGATGGTCGAGCTGCCCGACCCGCTCAAGGCCTTCAACTCCTACCCCCACCAGCTCTCGGGCGGCCAGCGGCAGCGCGCGATGATCGCGCAGTCGCTGTCCAACGACCCGGTGCTGCTCATCGCCGACGAGCCCACCACGGCGCTCGACGTCACGGTGCAGGCCGAGATCCTCGACCTCATGCGCAACCTGCGCGACCACCTGCACTCGGCGGTCATCCTCATCACGCACGACATGGGCGTGGTGGCGGACCTCTCCGACCGGATCGCGGTCATGCGGCGCGGGCTCATCGTCGAGACAGGGACCGCCCGGGAGATCTTCAGCAACCCGCAGCACCCGTACACGCAGGAGCTGCTCGCGGCAGTCCCGCACCTCGGGGCCGCCGACTCGTCGGGCGAGGAGATCGACCTCACGGCGGCGCTCGCCGCGGCCACCGGCAACGAGGACGTCCTGGCGGTCGACGCCGACGAGCTCGCACGGCGCGAGGCGGCCAACAAGCGGGCGCTCGAGGTGTCGGAGCGTGCGCGTCGGGCCGCCGAGGTCGAGGGCACCACCCCGATCCTCGAGCTGGTCGACGTGTCCATCGAGTACCCGAAGCAGGGCCGTATCCCGGCGTTCCGCGCCGTGGAGGGCGCCAACCTGGTCATCCGCCCCGGCGAGGTCGTCGGGCTGGTGGGAGAGTCGGGCTCGGGCAAGACGACGATCGGCCGCGCGGCCGTCGGCCTGCTGCCCGTGGTCGCGGGCACGCTGACCGTGGCCGGCGTCGAGCTGACCGTCCGGGACTCCAAGAAGCTGCGCTCGCTGCGCCGCAAGGTCGGGATGGTGTTCCAGGACCCGTCGTCGTCGCTGAACCCGCGGCTCCCCGTCGGCGAGAGCATCGGCGAGCCGATGTTCCTCGCGGGCGTGGCCAAGGGCGACGCCCTGCAGAAGCGGATCGAGGAGCTGCTCGACCAGGTCCAGCTGCCGCGCAGCTACCGCAACCGGTACCCGCACGAGCTGTCCGGCGGCCAGAAGCAGCGCGTCGGCATCGCCCGTGCGATCTCGCTGTCGCCCGAGCTGCTGGTCGCCGACGAGCCGACGTCCGCGCTCGACGTGTCGGTCCAGGCGACCGTGCTGGACCTGCTGCAGGACCTCCAGTCGCGCCTGAAGTTCGCGTGCCTGTTCGTCACGCACGACCTCGCGGTGGTCGACGTCCTCGCCGACCGCATCGCGGTCATGCGGCGCGGCGTCATCGTCGAGCAGGGCACGCGCGACGCGATCCTGCGCAACCCGCAGGAGGCGTACACGCAGCGGCTGATCGCCGCGGTGCCGCTGCCCGACCCGGACAAGCAGCGTGAGCGTCGCGAGCTGCGCTCGCTCCTGCTCGAGAAGTCCTGACCGTCCCACGACCCCCGCGTGGCGTCCGCTCTGTGGACGAGATGTCCGACAAGGTTCAGTTGCGGGTGTGATCGGCCGATATCGCTCGCATGGGCGGATCGTCCGGTCGGACGCGAGCGGGGGTCGTGGTGCAGCGTAGGTGGCTGGTCGTGGCGGGAGCGCTCGGGGCGCTCTCGCTCCTCGCGGCGTGCACCACCGAGGCGCCCGAGCCGAGCAGGACGAGCACCGTGGTCGTCGCCGTCGGGTCCCCGTTCACCTCGCTGAACGGCGGGACGGCCGACGGGCGCGCCCCCGGGAGCACCCTCGTGCGCTCGCTCGCGCAGGCCGGCTTCGTCGCGCTCGACGAGGACGGCGCCGCGGTGCCCGACACGAGCTTCGGGACGGTCGCCAAGGTGAGCGACGCGCCGTTGACGGTCGCGTACACGATCGACCCCGCGGCCACCTGGTCGGACGGCGTGGCCGTCACCACCGACGACCTGCTCCTCGAGTGGGCGGCGCGCAGCGGACAGCTGGACGACGTCACGCCCGAGCTCGACGCCCAGGGCGGCATCACCAACAACGACGAGCTCGACGCGGGGGTCGCGTTCGCGGCGGCCTCGCCGGCGCTCGTGCACGCCGAGCAGCTGCCCACGACGGACGGCGCCACGTTCACGCTGACGTACGCCGCGCCCGTCGCGGACTGGCCCACGGCGCTCGACGTGGGTGTGCCCGCACACGTGCTGGGACAGACGGCGCTCGGGGTCGAGGACCCCGCGGCGGCTGCTGCGGCGGTCACGAAGGCGATCGTCGATCAGGACAAGGCAGCGCTGAGGTCGATCTCCGCCGCGTGGCGGACCGGGTTCGACGCCGACACCCTCGCGCAGCACGTGGACCAGGCCGTCTCGACCGGTCCGTACGTGATCGACCAGGTGGTGCCGGGCGAGCGCGTGGAGCTGGTCCGGAACGAGAAGTACAAGGGTGACGGGCCCGCCACCTACGACCGGGTCATCGTCCGCAGCGACCTGGACCCCTTGGCCGAGGTCGCGGCGCTCGCCGCCGGCACCGTGGACGTCGTGACGCCGACCGACACCAAGGACGTGCTCGACGCGCTCGCGAAGATCGACGGCGCGGACGTCAGCACGGGCGGGGACAGCACGATCCAGCTGCAGCTCCAGGCGGCCGGCGGCGGGGCCTTCGACCCCGCCTCGTACGGCGGCGACGCCGCGGTCGCGTCGGCGGTGCGCCGCGCGTTCCTGCTCACGGTCCCGCGCGACGCGATCGTCTCCGACCTGATCAGGCCGCTGTGGCCCGAGGCGACCGTGGCCGGCGCGCTCCTGCCGACGGTCGGCCCACGGGCCGGCGGCGACGTGGCGCCGAGCGGCCCGGCCGACATCGCGGGGGCGCGGCGGCTCCTCGCGGACGCCGGGGTCACCGATCCCGTGGTCGTGCGCGTCCTCGCCAACACGACGGACCCCCTGCGCGCCAAGATGCTCGCCCTGCTCACCGCGACCGCCGCCGACGTGGGGTTCGAGGTGGAGCCGTACACGACGGTCGACGGCCTCGGGCCCGACCTCCTGGGCGCACCCGACGCGTGGGACGCGGCGCTCGTGCCGGTGCCGCAGTCCGACCTGCCGGTCGACTCCGTGGTGTCCCGGTGGGGGACCGGCGGCGCCACGAACGTGACGGGCTGGTCCGACCCGGCCACCGACGCCCTGCTGGGACCGCTCGCGCAGAGCGTCGACCCCGCGTCCGTCGACGGCCAGCTGGCCCCGGTCGCGCAGAGCCTCGAGGACGGCGGCGCGGTGCTCTCCCTCGTGCAGCAGCCGGTGGTCGTGGCCACCCGGCAGGCCGCAGGAGCGACGTCGGGGAGCACGGCGGCGCCGCTCGACGTGGACCCGCTCGCGCTCGGCCGCGCCGACCTGACGTCGTGGTGGGCGTGGGCTCGCGCCAGCGACTGACGGATGGCTCGCGCCAGCGACTGAGCTGAGTGCTCGGGACGTGCGTCTGGTCACCATCTGACCCGGCGAGACGGGTGTGCGGGTAGAATCGATCGGCGCGGCCGACGACCCGGCGCGCTCCCCACCTTCTGAGATGAGTTCCCCCATGTCTGAGCCCACGTCTGCGCCGGCTGCGCTCGCCGCGTCCACCGGCACCAGCGTGCGCAACGACCTGCGCAACGTCGCCATCGTCGCTCACGTCGACCACGGCAAGACGACGCTGGTCGACGCCATGCTGTGGCAGTCCGGCTCGTTCGGTTCCCACGCCCACGTGGACGAGCGCGCGATGGACTCTGGCGACCTGGAGCGCGAGAAGGGCATCACCATCCTCGCCAAGAACACGGCGATCCGGTACACGGGTCCCGCGGCGGCGGAGATCGGCGAGCCCGGCGGCATCACCATCAACGTCATCGACACCCCGGGCCACGCCGACTTCGGCGGCGAGGTCGAGCGCGGCCTGTCGATGGTCGACGGCGTCGTCCTGCTGGTCGACGCGAGCGAGGGCCCGCTCCCGCAGACGCGCTTCGTCCTGCGCAAGGCCCTCGTCGCCAAGCTTCCCGTGATCCTCGTGGTCAACAAGACCGACCGTCCCGACGCGCGGATCACCGACGTCGTGCACGAGGCGACCGACCTGCTGCTGGGCCTGGCGTCCGACCTGCACGAGGACGTGCCGGACCTGGACCTCGACGCGATCCTCGACGTGCCCGTCGTGTTCGCCGCCGCCAAGGCCGGCCGCGCGTCGCTGAACCAGCCCGCCGACGGTGGCCTGCCGGACTCGGAGAACCTCGAGCCGCTGTTCAAGACCATCCTCGAGCGGATCCCCGCGCCCACCTACACCGAGGGCGCGCCGCTGCAGGCGCACGTCACCAACCTCGACGCGTCCCCGTTCCTCGGCCGCCTCGCCCTGCTCCGCGTCTTCAACGGCACGATCCGCAAGGGTCAGACCGTCGCGTGGGCCAAGGCCGACGGCACCCTGGCGAACGTCAAGATCACCGAGCTGCTGGAGACCAAGGCGCTCGAGCGCGTCAGCACGGACTCCGCGGGCCCCGGGGACATCGTGGCCGTCGCCGGCATCGAGAACATCACCATCGGCGAGACCCTGACGGACCCCGACGACCCGCGGCCGCTGCCGCTGATCACGGTCGACGACCCGGCGATCTCCATGACCATCGGCATCAACACCTCCCCGCTCGCCGGCCGCGGCGGCAAGGGCCACAAGGTCACCGCCCGCCAGGTCAAGGACCGTCTCGACAAGGAGCTCGTCGGCAACGTCTCGCTCCGCGTCCTGCCCACCGAGCGCCCCGACGCCTGGGAGGTCCAGGGCCGCGGTGAGCTCGCGCTGGCCATCCTGGTGGAGCAGATGCGCCGCGAGGGCTTCGAGCTGACCGTCGGCAAGCCGCAGGTCGTCACGAAGAAGGTCGACGGCAAGACGTACGAGCCCGTCGAGCGGATGACCATCGACGTCCCCGAGGAGTACCTCGGCGCCGTGACGCAGCTGCTCGCGCAGCGCAAGGGCCGCATGGAGACCATGTCGAACCACGGCACCGGCTGGGTCCGCATGGAGTTCTTGGTCCCCGCGCGCGGCCTCATCGGCTTCCGCACGCGGTTCCTCACGGACACCCGCGGCACGGGCATCGCGTCCTCGATCTCCGAGGGTTATGAGCCGTGGGCCGGTCCGATCGAGACGCGCATCAACGGCTCGCTCGTCGCCGACCGTTCGGGTCCCGTCACGCCGTTCGCCATGATCAACCTGCAGGAGCGCGGCTCGTTCTTCGTCCAGCCCACGCAGGAGGTGTACGAGGGGCAGATCGTCGGCGAGAACTCGCGTAACGAGGACATGGACGTGAACATCACCAAGGAGAAGAAGCTCACCAACATGCGCTCCGCCACGGCGGACAACTTCGAGAACCTGATCCCGCCGCGCAACCTGACGCTGGAGGAGTCCCTCGAGTTCGCCCGCGAGGACGAGTGCGTCGAGGTGACGCCCGAGATCGTGCGCATCCGCAAGGTCGTCCTGGACCAGACGGAGCGCGCGCGCATCACGGCCCGCTCGAAGCGCGCCTGATCCCTCCATGGTGACGTCGGGCGGCCTCGTCGCCGTCCACGCGCACCCCGACGACGAGTCGCTGGCCACCGGCGCGCTGCTGGCCACCTGGGCAGCCGCCGGTCGGCCCGTCACGGTCGTGACCTGCACGCGCGGTGAGCGCGGCGAGGTCATCGGCGAGCGCCTGGCCCACCTCGAGGGGGACGGGCCGGCGCTCGCCGAGCACCGCGACCACGAGCTCGGTCGGGCACTGGCCGCGCTCGGCGTGCGCGACCGCGGGTACCTGGACACCCTTCCCGGGGGCACGGACCAGCGGTTCGAGGACTCCGGCATGGAGTGGCTCGGCACCGGCCGGGCCGGGCTTCCCGACGAGGTCCCCGCGGGGGCGTTCGTCGGCGTCGGGCTCGAGGAGGCCGCCGAGCGCCTCGCCCGGGTGATCCGCTCGCGCCGCCCGGACGTGGTCGTCACCTACGAGCCCGGCGGCGGCTACGGGCACCCCGACCACGTCCGCACGCACGAGGTCACGCAGTGGGCCGTCGAGTTCGCCGGCTCGCGGCCCGACGATGCGTCGCCCGCCTTCGCGGTCCCCGTCGTGCTGTGGGCCGTGCAGGGACGACTCGCGCTGCAGCGCGGCCTGCGCGCACTCGGCGGCGACGCCGTCCTCGCGGCCCTCGGGTCGCTGTACGACGGGCTCGAGCGGCCGGATCCCGCCGGCGAGCTCCCGTCCGTCGCCGTCCCCGACGACGAGGTCGACGTCGAGGTCGACGTGCTGCCGGTCCGGGATCGCGTCCTGGCGGCATTGCGCGCGCACGTCACGCAGGTGCAGGCGATCCGGGCGATCGACGGCGAGGCAGGGCTGGTCGCCTGCTTCGCGCTGAGCAACCGCGTCCTGGCGCCCRTGCTGCCCGTCGAGGCGTACCGGCGGGGGACCGGCGGCGCCGGTGGCGACGTGGACTGGCCCGTCGGCGTCCGCCCGGTAGCCTGACGCGCGTGCAACGCCTCACCGCCGGCGCGATCGGCACCGCCGTCGCGACCCTCGTCCTCGGGCTCGTCGTGGGCGCCCTGGGCACCGTGATGCACCGCAGCATCCCGCCGTGGGGTCTGGTCATCTGCCTCGCGCTCGCCTTCGCGGCCGCGATCACCTCCCGCGCGTGGGGCGGGCTCCTGGCCCTCGGCGGCTACGCGATCGGGCTGTTCGTGGCCGTGCAGGTCCTCGCCCAGAAGGGCCCCGGCGGCGACACGCTCGTTCCCGACGGTCAGGCCATCGGCTGGTGGTGGGTGCTCGGGTCGATCGCCGTCACCATCGTCGCCGGCGTCCTGCCCCGCGCCCTCTTCGACGACCGGCCGCGCGCACGCAGGCCCCGGTCGACGGTCGAGGAGCCGGCGGCGCCGGTGCTCGAGGGCGACGGGTCGGGCGCGACGCCGTGACCGACGCGCCGGACGTGTCCCCGGACGCCTTCCGCTCGGCCGTCGGTCGGCTCCCCGCGGGCGTCGCCGTCATCACGCTCCGCTGGCGCGGCACCCTGCACGCGATGACAGCCAGCGCGATCACCTCGGTGTCCCTCGAGCCGCCGATGCTCCTGTTCTGCGTGCACACCGACGCGCGGTTCCGCGACGCGCTCGACGACGTCGACACCTGGTCGGTGAGCGTGCTGTCCGACGACCAAGGCCACGCCGCCGACTGGTTGGCGTCCCCGGGGCGCCCGGCGATCGACCAGCTGGCGCGCGTCCCGCACCGCCCCGCGGCAGTGTCCGACGCCGTCTGGCTGGACGGCGCCGCGGCGTGGTTCGACTGCCGGACCAACTCGGTGCACCGTGCCGGGGACCACGACGTGGTGATCGGCACCGTGCTCGCCGCCGAGCAGGGCGCCGCCGCGGCGGGCGGACTGGTCCATCTGCGCGGACGGCTGCGCCCCGTCCGCTGACCGGCGTCGCGCCGGGCTCGCGCACCGCTGACTCCCCGGGGCGCCAGAGCCCCCGGTAGCGGGCGGCGTCGGACCCTGCCCCTCTTGTGACGCGCGGGACCTCTGAGACGGCCGGGGCGTCACTCCTGACCCGGCGGTCACAAGTGCGGCAGGAACCGACGCCTGAGGGCTCCGACGACACGAAAGCGCCGCTCTGGCGGGTGAGAACCTCGTGACGGCCGCGTCAGCGGCGGGATCGGTTATCCCGGGCACGTAGACTCGCGCGGGCGCGTGGTGCGCGCGCACAGGCAGCGGGGGAGCAGGATGAACAACGGCACCGAGCGCGACGAGCCCGGGCAGCGCGGCGGCGACGAGCGGCAGAGTCCGGCGGAGTCGACCAGCGGTCCGTCGTCGGACCCGGTCTGGCCCGTGTGGGGCGGTGCGGGTGCGCCCGAGGCCGCGGACACCACCGCTCCGCAGGACGACGAGAGCACCGACGCTGAGCCGGCCACGGCGACCGTCGACGACGCGGCGCCCGAGGCGGTGGAGTCCGGGAACGCGACCGAGCCGGGTCCCGACGCTGAGCCCCCTGCCGCCGCTGAGTCCGCCGACCCTGCCGTTGACGCGGGTGTCGATCCCGAGCCCGACGCCGCCGCTGCGACCCCCGCCGACGCGGCTGCGGATGCTCAGCCTGACGTGGCTGCGGCTGCCGCGTCCGACGCGGCTGCGGAGGTTGAGCTCGACGCGGTTGCGGACGTTGAGCCCGACGCGGCTTCGGATGCCCAGCCTGACGTGGCGGCCGATGGTGCAGCTGCCGAAGCCGAGCCGGTCGCGGCGGCTGAGGCCGAATCCGACGCGTCGGGCGCTGCTGCCCCTGCTGCCCCTGCTGGGCCCGAGGATGACTCCGAGGTCGAGGCGGACCTCGCCGCCGACGCCGAGGCCGGGTCTGCCGGCGCGGCCGAGGCGGACGCCGCCGTCGGCGAACCCGACGGCGCCGAGGCCACCGGCATCGCGGCCAGCGCCGACGCTGTCGACGCCGAGGAGCCCGATGGCGACCTCGTGACCGACGAGTCGGGCGCGCCGGACGAGGACATCCCCGGGGCCGCCGCCGATGCCGAGTCGTCAACCGGCGTCGACGCGACCGCTAGCGACGCGGCGTCGGAGACTGCGAGCTCGGTCGACCCGACGAGCTCCCTCGCGGACGAGCCCACCGGGCCTGCACGCACGGACGAGGCCGTCGAGACCACTGAGCCGGCGGACGGTGGCGGAGCCGCGACCGAGGTCATCCCCCCGGTCGCCGCAGCCGCCGCAGCGACGACGCCCGCGACCCCTGCGGCCGCGACGACGACCGCGACGCCCGCGACCCCTTCAGCCGCGACGACGACCCCGACCCCGGCGGCCACGACGGCGACACCGGCTCCGGCGTCGCCACCCGCACCGATCGGCACGCTCGCCACCCCGGTCACCCGCACCCTCCCGGCGACGGCGGCCGGGTCCGCCCCGACCGAGCCCGCCGAGCCCGCAGCCACCGCGCCGGTCGCGGCAGCCGTGACCGCGTCCGTGGCGGCGGCAGCAGCAGCCGCACCCGCAGGGGCTGCAGCGGGTCCTGCGGCACCGTCGGCACCGCCT